>DASSJT010000082.1:0-19638 GCA_035691065.1 Dermatophilaceae bacterium | reverse complement strand
CAGGCTCAGACACAGGGGACTGAGCCTGGCCGCTCAGGGGGCCAGCGCCACAGGGCTCGTGACGGCTCACGGACGTTCGGGCTGGCGAGATCCCGGCGGCGACCTGTGCAGGTGGTGTAGACAGGATCGGACACGGAGGGTCTGACCATGAGGCTGCACCAGGTCGCGCAGCGCGCCGAGGACCTCGAGCGCGCGACGACGTTCTACTCCCGGCTACTGGGAGTCGAGCCGATCGCCTCGTTCGACCCGCCAGGCCTGGTGTTCTTCGACCTCGACGGTGTCCGCCTCCTCCTCGACCGCGCCGCCCCCAGCGCGCTGGTCTACCTGGCCGTCGAGGACGTGAGAGCCGTGATAGACGACCTCCGGGCCGACGGGGTCGAGGTGCTGGCCGAGCCCCACGTCATCTTCCGCGATGACCAGGGCACGTTCGGGGCCGCGGAGCACGACGAGTGGATGGCATTCGTCATGGACAGCGAGGGCAACACGATCGGCCTGGCCAGCCGTCACCCCTCGATCTGAGCGCAGGAGGCCACATGGACACCGGAACCGACTTCCCGGCGGGCCTCGTCGCCGATCCCGGAGACCGGCACGACGACGATCCCGGCAACGATCCCGGCAACGATCCCGGCAACGACCCCGGCGATGGGCACGGCAACGCAGCCGCCGGGCAGCTGCTCGTCCACGCGGCCTCGATGGCAGCGGCGTACCGGTCGACCGTCGCGGACCAGCCAGTTCGTGCGCAGGGTGGTCCCGCGGCGATCCGGGCCGGCTTCGAGCTCGACCTGCAGGACGGAAAGCTGCCCGCGGCCGCTGTCGTCGACGAGCTGGCCCGCGCCGCGGCTCCGGGGCTGGTCGCGACCGCCGGACCCCGGTACTTCGGCTTCGTCATCGGCGGCTCACTTCCCGCGGCGACGGCGGCCGACGTCCTCACGACTGGCTGGGACCAGTGTGCTTACAACGAGGTGCTGTCCCCGGCTGCGGCCGCGGCGGAGCGAGCTGCCGGCCGGTGGGCCAAAGACCTGCTCGGCCTCCCAGAAGGCGGGTCGGTCGGGTTCGTCACCGGCGCGCAGGCGGCCAATACCGTCGGAATCGCGGTGGGCCGCCACCGCGTACTCGCCGACGCCGGCTGGGACGTCGAGCGCGATGGCCTCCACGGGGCGCCCCGCGTGCGCGTGGTCACGAGCGTGGAGCGCCATGCGACGGTCGACCGCGCCCTGCGCCTCCTCGGCCTGGGCGCCGCCTCCGTCGAGACCGTGGTGGCCGACGACAACGGCGCGATCGACGTCCGCGACCTGGAGGCCGTTCTGGCCAGCGGGCACGGACCGGCCATCGTGTGCCTCCAGGCCGGCAACGTCAACACCGGCGCTTGCGACGACTTCGCGGCCGCGATCCCGCTGGCCCGGGCGGCCGGGGCGTGGGTACACGTCGACGGCGCCTTCGGCTTGTGGGCCGCGGCGAGCCCCCGGACGCGCCACCTCACCGCGGGCGTGGAGCTCGCCGACTCCTGGGGCTGCGATGCGCACAAGTGGCTCAACGTGCCCTACGACTGCGGGCTCGCCATCTGCGCCGACGCCCACGCGCACGCCCAGACCGTGTCCTACACCGCGGCATACCTCGTGGGCTCCGGCTCCGCGGGCGACTTCACCCTTGGCGACCTCGTGCCCGAGTCCTCCCGCCGGGCCCGAGGCTTCACCGTGTGGGCGGCGCTGCGCCACCTGGGCCGCGACGGTGTCGCCGAGCTGGTCGACCGGTCCTGCGACCTGGCCCGGCGCATGGCGCAGCGCCTCGCGGCAGGCGGCGCGACGAT
This sequence comes from Dermatophilaceae bacterium, assembly GCA_035691065.1. Taxonomy (GTDB): domain Bacteria; phylum Actinomycetota; class Actinomycetes; order Actinomycetales; family Dermatophilaceae; genus DASSJT01. The sequence goes on along the minus strand of DASSJT010000082.1, from coordinate 17,831 downwards.
CCACAACGACGTGGTCCTCAACCAGGTCCTCGTCGGCTTCGGCACCGACGACGCGCACGTCGAACGGGTCATCGACGGCGTGCAGCGCGACGGGACCTGCTGGCTGGGCGGCACCACGTGGCGCGGCCAGCGGCTCCTGCGCATCTCGGTCTCGAACTGGTCGACCACCCAGGCCGACATCGACCGCTCCGCCGACGCCATCCTGCGCGTCGCCGCCTCCGTGTAGCCAGAGCCCGTCCAGGGCCGGCACCAGGGGGTCAGCTGCGTGCGCACGAAGGTGAGGTATGCCGGGAGCCGCCTCACGGCATACCTCACCGTGGCTCTGGTGGGGTCGCTCCTCACCCGCGTCCCGCGACGAGATGGGCACGCCCGACGGTCTGGACGAGCGTGAACGTCGTGCCCCAGCGGTCGCGGTCCTCGAGCTCACGCGCGGCTGCGCTGCGCAGCCGGTCCAGCTCCACGGAGTCGACGAGCGTGGTCAGCCGGGGCTCGAGCGAGGCGCTGAACTGCACCGGCAGGCTGAGGTAGGGGTGGCCGGGCTCGAGCGCGAGGACCTCGGTGCGGACCTCGGTCTCGAAGCCCGCAGCACGCAGGGACCCGGCGTGCCCGCGCCCGGCATCGAAGTCGCCGCCGTAGCGCTGGAACGCGTGGACGACCAGCCGGGTGAGTGCCTCCAGTGCTGGGGCGGGCGGGTTGAAGTGCCAGCTGGCGCTGTCGGGGTCCTCGAGCACGACCCGGCCGCCCGGTGCCAGGAGCTGCCTCACGGTCGACAGGATCTCTGCACCCCGTCCCAGAGGCGCGATCTGGAACCGCGCGTGCACGAGGTCGAAGGACTCCGGCTCGAGGGCTGTGTCGAAGATGTCGTCGTGCACCAGCCGCACGTTGGACAGGCCCTCGCTGTCGACGAAGTCCTGGGCGAGGTCGAGCAGCCGGCCGTCGACGTCAGTGCCCACGACCTCGCCGTCCGGGCCGACCCAGTCGCTGAGCACCCGCAGCCAGCCGAGGGCCCCGCATCCGAGGTCTACGACGCGGCGGCCCCGGAACGGCGCCAGGCTCTCCAGGAGCCTCCGTCCGGCCGGCTCCCAGACCATGGACTGGAGTCGGAGCCGCTCGAGCTCGCTGGTCTGCCCCTCGAGCAGGTATGCCGTGCTCGGCGCCACCGTGCCTGAGCCGGCGGAAGGCGAGGGGAGGGCGGGTGGGCGAGGGCTCCCGGCGCCTCGAGCGGTGGTGGTACTGGACATGTGGATCTCCTTCGGGTGAAAGTCCGGGCGGTATGCCGTGGCGCTTCCGACCTTGCGGCCGAGTGCCATGCCGGGACATCCGTGGCCGGTACTGCTTCCACCACGGAGACCTCCCGATGTGGTGCGCGGGTCCACGCAGGTCGGGCACGTCCGCAGGTGGCCGCGCCGGCCGGCATACCCCGCTCTCCTTCTGTGCAGGCCGCGGCCTTGCGCCGGTTCGCGCCGCCCGGCCCGCTTCGCTGGGGCACCATGTCGTCGTGAGCTTGACCGGGCGGGAGGCCGAGGTGCTGGCCGAGGTAGGCCAGCGCCGGACCAACGCCGAGTGCAGGGACGCGATCACACAGGTCAGGGCGCTGACCAGCGTCATCGAGCTCCAGAGCCGCTTCGCAGCGACCGCCGCCGAGAAGGCCGGCCACAGCACGCTCCGTGACGTCCTTGAGACGGCTCAACGACTGGACGCCGGCGGCGACGTGGCCAGTGCCTGCCGGCTGGCGCTGGCCGAGGCGTGGGTTCGGAGCGCCGAGGGCGACGCGGTGGGGGCGCGGGAGAGCGCCCAGCGGGCAGTGGCCTCGGCACAGGCGGTCCAGGACGCCACGCTCGAGTCCGCCGCCCTGGACGCGGTCTCGGGGGCGGCGCTGGTCGACGGCGACGCGGCGACGATGGCCGACGTCGCAGAGGGGCGCATGGCGCTGGTGGATCGGCTCACCGGATCGCCACGGGCCGGCATGGAGCTCACCGACGTGCTCGACATGGCGTCCGACGGCCTGCGGATGGCCGGCCGGTTCGAGGCCGCGCTCGACCGCGCCGGCCTGGTGTTGCAGCGGGAGCTCAGCCGCGGGCTGGTGCACGTGGGATGGGCCAGGGTCGTCACCGCCGAGTTCTTCCTGGGGCGATGGGACGCCGCTCTCGAGCACGCGGAGGCGGCCCTGGCGGGGTGGGAGGCCGAGGGCGAGGTGCCCGCCGGCTGGCTCGCGCCTTCGATGGCCGTCGCGGCCGCGATCTGCGGCTACCGCTCAGACGCGGACGAGGCTCGCTGGGACGACGCCTTCGACCGAGTCTCAGCGGGCACGACTGACCACCTGGGGCTGCGGACGGCGCTCCGTGCGGACATCCACCTCTTCCACGGACGGTGGGGGCAGGCACGGGAGGACGTCACCATGGACCCGGCCCGTTGCTTCGGCATGTGGCGGTCGACGTATGCCGCCACGCGGGCTGAGGTCCTCGGCGGGTCGGTCACCACGGAGGCCGAGGCGTTCGTCAAGGGCAACAGGTATGCCGGGGCGATCCTGGCGCGTGCACGCGGCCAGCTCGAGCTGGCACTGGAGGAGTTCGGCGCATGCGGCGCTACCTTCCAGGTGGCGCGGACGCGCGTGTCACTCCTGCGCGACGACGACGCGGCAGGAGAGGAGCTCGCCGCCTTCCTCAAGCCGCCGACGGGCCGGGATGGCCTTCATCCGAGCGGTGAGGCGACTGGCCGAGGGTGAGCTGGGCCCGGTGGTGGTCGTAGTGCTGCGTCGGGTAGTGGTAGACCTCCCGCACGGTCATGAGCTGCTTGAAGTACGGGTCCCAGCCGGTCGGGAAGTGCATGGCCCGGGCCAGCCTGGCCCCCGACTCCCGGTCGAGCCGGCGCTCGAGGGCGCTCGTCACGCGGTCCATGAGGTCGCACATGCGGGCCGGCCCGAGAACCCGGCCGCCGCCCAGGGAACCGACGTAGTTGACCACGTGGAAGGGTCGGGTGCAGGCGTTCAGGGCCGCGGCGAAGGAGCGAGACACGCCGTCCGGCAGCTGGGACATCCCGTGGACCAGCCACAGGAGGTTCCAGACGAGCAGGTAACCGAAGAGCATGTGGAAGAGCAGCTGCTCGTTGGTCCACCTGGTGCCGTTCGTGCCACGCGCCAGATCCGCTCGGTCGGCGCCCTCCACCAGCGCGCGGAAGTCGCGTCGGACCGAGGCCAGCTCGGCGTGGATCGACCTCCTGTCCACTTCGCCTCCCTGCCGTCATCTTCCACGCTAGGCAGGCGGTCAACCCCGGTGCCGCTTCGTAGGCCGACGTCAGTCGACCACTAGGCTTGTTGCAAATGATTTGCAATAGAGTGACGGTGCCGAGCCTCACGACGGGGCCGCCCTCACCCGGCCGCCACGAAGGGAACACTGACGCGATGTCCGTCCAGCAGGACACCATGGCGAGCACGTCACGGATCTCGTCCCGCGAGTGGACCTCCATCGGCGGCATGGCCGCTTTCGTGGCGGCACTGCACATCATCGGCTGGGGCACGTTGGTCTGGCTGGTGGCACCAGCGCATTTCGACCTGGGCTCGGGACAGGTGTTCGGCATCGGACTCGGCCTCACGGCATACACGCTGGGCATGCGCCACGCCTTCGACGCCGACCACATCGCGGCCATCGACAACACGACGCGCAAGCTCATGAGCGAGGGGAAGCGACCGGTGTCGGTCGGCTTCTGGTTCTCGCTCGGGCACTCCAGCATCGTGTTCGGGCTGTGCCTGCTGCTGGCCTTCGGTGTTCGTGCCCTCGCGGGCCAGGTCGAGGACAACGGCTCAACCCTCCAGCAGGTGACCGGCGTGGTCGGCACGGCCATCTCGGGTGTCTTCTTGTACGTGCTCGGGATCATCAACCTCGTCGTCCTCGTGGGGATCATCAAGGTCTTCCGGCGGATGCGCAGCGGGGACTTCGACGAGGCGGCGCTCGAGGCGCAGCTGAACCAGCGTGGCCTGGTCAACCGCATCCTCGGAGGAGTCACGAGGTCGGTGCGGTCGTCCTGGCAGATGTACCCGGTCGGTCTCCTGTTCGGGCTCGGCTTCGACACCGCGACCGAGGTGGGACTACTCGTCCTCGCAGGTGGCGCCGCAGCCTTCTCCCTGCCGTGGTACGCGATCCTGACCCTGCCCGTCCTCTTCGCCGCGGGCATGAGCCTGCTGGACTCCATCGACGGCTGCTTCATGAACTTCGCCTACGGCTGGGCGTTCTCCCAGCCGGTGCGCAAGGTCTACTACAACGTCGCCGTCACGGGGCTGTCGGTCGCCGTGGCCCTGGTGATCGGCACGATCGAGCTGGTCTCGATCCTGACCGACAAGCTCCGCATCACCGGGGGCCCGCTGGCAGCCATCGGTGGCGTGGACCTGAACCGCATCGGCTACGCGATCGTCGCGCTGTTCCTCCTGACCTGGCTCGGCGCCGCAGCGGTGTGGCGCGTGGCCAAGGTCGAGCAGCGGTGGACCGCGGGGACGCGGGAGATCGCTCCCGACTAGGGTGGGCCGTCTCTCTCCCCTCGGCGTCACGCAATTTGGCGTCGGCTGCCGCAGTTTGCGTGTCCTGTCTAGGGACTAAGGTCCCTTCACGGCATACTGCGCGGATCGGGACCATGACGGGCATCTAGGGAGAGGGTATTCGCATGAGTCTTACCAACAGGGAGTCGTGGACCCTGCTCCACGGCATGATCTTCGGTGCGATATTCCTGCTCGGCTTTGCCGGCGGGCTAGAGGGGCTCTGGAGCCTACGGCCACAGCTGCTGACGCCCGAGGGGGTCAGGGACCGGGTCTTCCGGCTCCGCCTCGGTGTCGTCTCGATGGCAGTCGCGGCCTGGGGCACCGTTCTCACCGGCACCTGGGTCGTCTACCCCTGGTATCGGGAGAGCGCCCCAACGAGCCCGAGGTCGATTCTGCTGTCCAAGGCGTCGACGAAGGACTGGCACGAGTTCGGCATGGAGTGGAAGGAGCACATCGCGTGGCTGAGCCCGATCCTGGCCACGGTGGTCGCCTTCATCGTCGTCTACTACGGAACCGCGCTGTTCCGTCATGAACGGGTTCGCCGGACGGCCCTCAGCCTGTTCGTTCTGGCGTTCACCTTCGCGGTCGTCGCCGGCTTGTTCGGCGCACTGATCACCAAAGCCGCCCCCGTCCACTAGGAGAGATCACCATGGCATCGAACGTCGAAACCAGGCCAACCGGTGGCGGGGAGGTCGCTCACCCCGACAAGCCAGAGGGGCCGGTCGCGGCCGCCATCCTCGCCGGTGGGATCGGATGCCTCGCCATGGGCGTCCTGACGACGCTGGCCGAGGCGAGCACCGGTGTGAAGGACTTCCTGACCTTCACCAAGGCCGTCGGACCGCTCGGGGGCAAGACCATCCTGACCGTGGCCATCTGGCTGGTGTCCTGGATCGTCCTGCACATCGCGTACCGGGGCAAGGAGGTCGAGAGCCGCAGGGCCCTGTCGATCGCCTTGATCCTCATTGCTCTCGGAGTCGTCGGGACCTTCCCGATCTTCTTCCAGCTCTTCGCTCCAGCGGAATGACCTGACCCACCATCTTCTGATTCACCATCTTCTGATTCACCAGATTCTGGCTGACCCTCTATGTCAGCATCGAACACCCCAAGCAGCCTCGACCTGGTCGGGGAGCACCGAGGCGCCGGCCGGAGCATCCGGTCGGCGCCTCCACGCTGCGCCCCCAGGGGAACCGGTCACTCGACTGGTGGCTGCTCAAGCCCCTCGCGCCTGCTGAGCGCCTGCCCCGCCGGAAAGGCACTGGCCACCGAATGCAGCAGGCTGAGCGCCTCGTCCACCGGCCCGTCGGCGGTGAGCTGGTCGATCCGCTCGTAGAGCCGGTCCTCGACCCGGGCGATCTGCTGGGCCAGCGCCGCACCCTTCTCGCTCAGGGAGAGGGCGACCTGCCGACGGTCGTCAACGCGGCTCTCGCGCCGCACCAGTCCCGCACTGACCAAGCGGTCGACCAGACGGCTCGGCGAGCTGCCGGTCTCGCAGACCAGCAGCTCGCCCAGCCCGGCGAGGGTCAGCGGCTGGTGATCGGCCAGCACCCGGATGACCTCGGCCTGCGACGGGGTGATGCCGAGTGGGCGGAGGTCGGCCGCCAGCAGGCGGTTGCCCTCGCGCTGGATCGCGAGGATGAGGTACCGCAGCTGTTCGGCCGGTCTCATGACGGGATCGTCGCCTGCGTTTCGGCATCGGCCAGCGCAGCCGCGGCGCCAGGATCGTGCGCTGCCAGCACCACGAGCCCGGGCATGCGCTCACGCAGCGCGTTGACCGCGGTGACGGCAGAGCGCATCTCCCGCCGGTTGCCCACGCCGGGCAGCCGGCCGGCGGCAAGCAGGTCCGCGTCGTAGGTCAGGTCGCCCACGAGCAGCAACGGCGGCCGGTCGGCGCGCCGCACGAGCAGAGACATCGAGCCAGGCGTGTGGCCCGGCGTCGGCAGCAGCACCAGGCTGCCATCTGCGAAGAGGTCGTGACCCGAGGTGAAGGGAGCAAGGCCGGGGTCGCCCAGCGGCTCCGGTGTGACCTGCCGCCAGGGAAGCCCGGGAAGATCGATGTGTGAGCGGAGCAGCCCGCGGGCCTCGGGGAACGGCTTGGCGAGCGAGTCCCACTCGGCCTGGCTGACGACGACCTGGCTGCGGCCGAGCTGGGGCAGGCCGCCGATGTGGTCCTGGTGCAGGTGGGAGAGCACGGCGGTGTCGACGTCGCCCAGCCCGTAGCCAAGCAGCCTCAGCCGCCGCTCAAGGGTCTCCTCAGGCCCGATCTCGAACGAGGCCAGCCGCGAGTAGATGACCCCGCTCGGGCCGCCGGGGAAGTAGCCCGGGTCGGTGACCGACGCCCGATCCTGGCCGGTGTCGAACAGCACCACGCCGTGGCGGTGCTCGATGACGAAGACGTTGATCGGCAGCGGCGCCGTCCACCGTCGCGAGGTGGCCAGCCACAGGTACGTGCTCTTCCAGGTCGGACCCACATGCTCGGGGCGGATCCTGACCGACCCGGTGCTCAGGACCGAGACGCGGGCGATGGGGTTACCAGTCATGAGTTCCTCCGCTAGATGTCGTGTCATCAGATTACACGACATCTATCTCTAAGGCAACCCCGAGATATGCCGGGTGCTCACCGGAGTGGCTGCCTCACCTCAGCGCGGCTTGTGTTCGTCCTCGCTGGTCATCACGGGGTTCCTGCAAGGCGGCGGGTCTGAGCGGCTGGTCATTCGCTCCGTTCGAGACCGGCGTACAGGTCCCTGATCAGCCTCGGCAGCGTCCCGGGACCCTTGGGCGGCGGCGGCAGCCGCCGCAGCACCTCACGCACCTCGGGTGACGCGTGGTCCAGCTGCCAACGGGCCTCCTCGAGACCCGCCGCCGGGTTCTGGGGCGAGGCCAGCCCAGCCGCCACCACGGCATACACGACACCGCGCGCATGTGCCGCCATGTGCGCGACCGCTGCCGCCTGCCCCGCCGCCCGTGCCGCCGCCACGGCGGCAGGCTCCGTGACGTCGCGGGCCGCGGCGTGCGCCTGGGCGGAGAGTGCACGCAGCTCGCCGATCCTCCTCTCGCCTCGTGCGAAGGCGCGCAGGCCTTCGAGGGCATCACGAGGGCGCCGGTCGTCGGGTGCCTGAGCCTCGAAGAGCGGCAGGGTGCGCTCCGCGCAGTCGGCGGCCCAGGTCGCCAGGACGCGGCGGTCGTCCTCGCCCAGGGTCAGAGGACCCGGCTGGCGATCGGCACCCACAGACCCATGCTGCCGCCGATTCCCCGCCAAGGGGAGCGAGCAGCGCCGCGGTGCCCACCCCCGCCAGAGGGACGTTCGCCTCTTGGGCCTCTTGCCGACCTCTGGTGTCGTGGAACCAAGTCCTAGGGAGGAGTAGCCATGGACAACATCTTCTGGACCATCGCGGCCATCTTGTGGACGGCATGCGGCGTCGTGACGATCGGCGCCAGCGTCGTGGCGCACCGGAGCAGCCGGGCTCGGTACATCGGGCGAGCTGCCGTGGGAGTGCTGTTCGTCATCGGCGGCGCGCTCGTGCACGTCATCAACCTGGCGGCCGGCGGGGACTACACGACCTTCGCGGACCCGGCCCACTTCGACTGGGTGACGAACACGTGGCGTGACGTGGTGGGGCCGAACCAGGTCCTGTTCATCGGCCTGCTGGCCGCCTTCGAGGCTGCCGTCGGGGTGCTGGCGGTCAGCGGCCGTCGGAGGACACAGCTCGGCTACGCGGGCGTGGTCGCTTTCTACCTCGCCCTGTGGCTGTTCGGGTGGTTCGAGACGGTGTGGGTCATCGTGATGATCCCGCCGATGCTGTTGCTCCTGCGTGCTGAGCGCCGCGCCCCCACCGGTTTTGCGCCAGACGTGACCGTTGGGCAGAAGCCACGGGCTCACGTGGGCTCGTAGTCACCCCGCGGTAAGGGCTACGGCGACCGCCCGTAGGCCGGTGCAGCCACAGCCTCAGGAACCGTAAGAAGCCACAGCCTCAGGAACCGGGCGGCCGCCTCAAGAACCGCGCGCCCGCCTCAGGAACCGGGCGGCCTTGGCTGCCTTGAGGCGTGGCGCGGGGCACGGTGATCCGGAACACCGGGTACGTGGGTGCGAGGCGCTCGAAGTCGGCTGCGGGTGCATCGAGGGCAACCGGAATGTGCGGTCGGGCCCCCGGTGCCCGCTCGAGGTAGCGCCGCAGGATCGGGCCGCGCTCGGCCGGCGGCACCTCCTCGAGGTGCACGAGCTGCCGACCCCGATGCCGCAGCACGGCTTCACCGTGCCCGGCACGGACATTGCGGACCCAGTTCGCCCTCTCCCCGAACATCGAGACCAGGTAGCGCTCGCCTTCGTAGTCGGCGACGACGAGGGGGAACATGACCGCCCTACCTGTATGCCGGCCGGTCACCTCGAGCGCTACGATCCGCGCCGGCCCAATGCTCCGCGCTGCCAGGTTCGCCTGAACCGCGTTGAGCAGACGCGCGAGCCGGTGCGGGCGCTTTCCTCGGTACAGCCACCGTCGGGTTTCGTGGACCGCTCTCACTGGGCCCCTCCTCATCCGAAGACCAACGTCATCAGCGCAGCACCTTGAGCGGGGCACATCCAGAGCCGGAGGTCCTGCACGTCGGAGTCTGCCGTCCGGCCATGAGATGCCCAGATCCATTTGCTGTGTCCGCGCGAGCACACGTCGGGTGTCGCCATGGAAACAGACGCCAAGACTGTCGAGCGGGATGGTCGAGGCACTTCCGAGCGACGGGGAGCAGACCATGCGTGACAGCGAGCACATGCCACTTGAGCCGAACGACGTCCCAACGACCGAGCCGCTCGACCCCTGGGCGCCACCCACACCTCGGGGTCTTCACGACGGAGAAGGTATGCCGGTGGGCCGGGCACCAGCGTCAACCGACAAGGTCTCGATCCTGGCCTTCGTGCTCTCCCTGGTCGGCATGGGGATCGTCGCGGTTCCTCTCGGCGTCTGGGGCATCGTGCGGACCGGCCGCAGCAAGCGACGCGGGCGCGGCTTCGCGATCGCGGCCCTGGCGTTCTCGGCGGCATGGGCCGTGGCCGTCTCGGCCCTCGTCCTGGTCTCCGGCCCGCTTATCGGCGGAGGGGAAGCCGGCGGAGGGGAAGCCGCTGGATCCGGTTTCGGAGGGGCGCCGGCCGTGGGCGACCCGCCCTCAACCATGAGCAGCGCCACAACCGCTGCCTCCACGGCGACTTCGAGTCCCCGGGCCGCCGGGCCACTCAGCAAGCCCAGGCGGGTCTACTGGGAGAACCTCAAGCCGACGATGTGCGTCCGCTTCCCCCCGGCCACCGACGCGACGTACGTGACGGTCGTCGACTGCCGGGCTGAGCACCAAGAGGAAGTCACGTCCCGGACCTCCCTGGCCGGCGGTACCAGGTGGCCAGGCGACGATGCCGTGGACGCCGCCTCGGAGGTCAAGTGTCGCGCCGCGTTCGAGCGGTATGTCGGCATCGCCTACGACCGCTCGCGGCTGGAGCTGGACTCTGTGACCACGGACGCGACGGGCTGGGCGGACGGCGACCACACCTTGGTCTGCCTGGTCCTGGATCCCGCGAACGAGCACCTCACCCGAATGCTGCGGACTGCTAAGGAGTAGCAGGAGTAGCCGGGTCTGCAGGGCCGGACGCTGGCGTGAGCGGTTCTCGCAAGGGAGACGCACCTCGGCGACATCCAAAGATCAGAGCGGGTCCTTCGCCTCTAGCAGAGCGCAAGCCACGGGTCTGGCGTGGTAACGACCCCAAGGATGCCCAGGGGGTCGCTGTCCCATGTCGGTTGGGCGCAGGCACGTCCAACCCGGGAGAGAGGAACGCACATGGAACGCACGAATGTGATCACCGGAGCAGCGTCCGGCATCGGCAAAGCCACCAAGGAGCTGCTCGAGTCCCGTGGCGAGAAAGTGATCGGCGTTGACCTCCATGACGCCGACGTGACCGTCGACCTCACGACCCCAGAGGGTCGTTCGCAGATGGCCGGCCGTGTGGCCGAGCTCAGCGGGGGCACCGTCGACGCCGTCTTCGCCGTCGCCGGACTGAGTGGCGCCGTCCCGGCGACGGTCGGGGTCAACTTCTTCGGCATGGTGGCGACGCTGGAGGGGCTGCGCCCATTCCTCGGGTCGTCGGCCGCTCCCCGCGCGGTTGCCGTGGCCTCGATGGCCAGCCTGCTTCCGGTCGATGAGGAACTGGTCGCCGCGATGGCCAGGGGTGACGAACATGCCGCCCTCGTCCGCGCTGAGGTACTGGCCAAGGATCCGCAGACCGGCGGCCTGATCTACTCCTCGTCGAAGAAGGCGCTCGCGCAGTGGATCCGCCGTCAGGCACCCTCGGCGGATTGGGCGGGAGCGTCGATCCCGCTCAACGCGGTTGCGCCTGGCATCATCGCCACGCCCATGACCGCTGACCTGATCGCCACCGAGGAGGCGCGCGCTGCCATTTTGCAGATGGTGCCGATGCCGCTGAACGGCATCGCGCAGCCGATCGTCGTCGCCCGGTTGCTCGCCTGGCTCGGCAGCGAGGAGAACACGCACCTCTGTGGCCAGGTGGTCTTCGTTGACGGGGGGAGCGACGCCGTGATCCGCGGCGACTCCACCTGGTAGGAGGTTGGGAGCCCTCCTTGGGCTCATTGGGGCGGCCAGCTCCCGGTGCTCATCGACGGCGCCCGCTCCAGGACGGCACGCCCGGTCGTCGGGCGGCCTCGCTGTCCCGGCTTCGATCGAACCGGCTCAGGCGCTGGACCGTGTACACGAGAGTGAGGGCTTGGGCTGGGTCGGCTGGTAGGCCGGATGCAGAGTACGTGGTGCTGGCGGCCGTACGCCAAGCGAGGAGGGGTCGGTCGACACTCCTCGACCGCGGCTCGAGAGTCGCCGGGGGCATTGTGCGGTGACGTTCGCCCGCATGGCGCTGCTGGAGCGTGAGTCGCTGCTGAAGGCGGTGGAAGGATACCTCGCGGAGGCTGCCGCAGGCCGTGGACGCCTGGTGTTCGTCGCCGGCGAGGCCGGCGTCGGCAAGACGGCATTCGTGAGCCGGGTGGTGAGCGACGCCGCGTCGTCGGCATCGGTGGCCGTCGGCTCGTGCGACGGCTCGTCAACGCCGGCCCCACTCGGCCCGCTCGTGGACATGCTGCCCGACCTGCCCTCGGACGTCTGGCCGGAGGGCGCGGCGCGTCATGAGGTCTTCGCCCGGCTGTCGTCAGTCCTGCGTCAGTGTTCACGGCCGCACCTGCTCGTCATCGAGGACGCCCACTGGGCTGACGAGGCCACCCTTGACCTGGTGCGGTACCTGGCCCGTCGGGTCCACCAGATGCGCGCGCTCGTCCTGGTGACCTACCGGGCCGAGGAGGCGGCGTCCGACCACCCCTTGCGCGTGCTGCTGGGCGATGTCGCCACCTCGGTCGGGATCCGCCGAGCGGACCTGAGCCCGCTGTCCGTAGCCGGGGTGCGGACTCTGGTCGAGGCCGGGTCGGGAGGGCATACGCCGGAAGCAGCCGCCGCGACCGCCGCCCCCACCGCCACGGTCGAATCTCAGGTGGACCCGGAGCAGCTGCATCGGGTGACCGGCGGCAACCCGTTCTACGTGACGGAGGTGCTGGCCGTCGGCGGCACCTCGATCCCCCGGAGCGTTCGTGACGCGGTGCTCTCCAGGACGGCGCGACTGAGCCCACCCGCTCGGCTGGTGCTCGACCTCGTGGCGTTGGCGGGGCCGCGGACGGAGGTCGAGCTGCTGCAGCGGTTGGCGCCCGGGTGCGGCGACGCCCTCGACGAGGCGATCGACCGCGGAGTTCTGTTGTTGACCTCCGGTGTCGTGACGTTCCGGCACGAGCTGGCCCGGCGGACAGTGAGCGAACAGGTGCCTGCCCTGCGCCGTCTGAGCCTGCACCGCGGCATACTTGCCGAGCTCGAGGCTGATCCAGGGGCAGACCCGGCCCGCATGGCCCACCATGCGGAGGCCGCAGGCCTCCCCGAGGCGGTGAACCGCCACGCAACGGAGGCAGCAGCTCGCGCTGTGGCGCTGGGCGCGCACCGTGAGGCGGCTGAGCAGCTGCGCCGCGCGCTGGACCACGCTGACCGCGAGCTGGGCGAGCGCCGCGCGGTTCTGCTCGGACAGCTCTCTTACGAGCTGTACGTGACCGACCGGACCGAGGACGCCCTCGAGGCGCGGCGTCAGGCCCTGGCCATCTGGGAGTGCCTCGGCGAGCGACAACACATCGGGGAGGCACACCGCTGGCTCTCGCGGCTGAGCTGGTTCGCGGGCGACAACGCCCAGGCAGAGCGGCACGCGATCCTGGCGGTTGAGACTCTGGCCGGCACCGAGGACTCGGCCTTCGCCATGGCCTGCAGCAACATGGCACAGCTGCGGATGCTGGCCGGCGACCTGGAGGGCACCCGACAGTGGGGTGGCAAGGCGCTTCGGCTGGTCGAGCGCCTGCCGGAAGCTCCGGGCGCCGAGGAGGCTCGCCTCCATGCTCTTGGCAACGTGGGCACGGCCGAGCTCGACGGAGGCAACGCTGACGTCGGGCTGGCCATGCTGGAGGAGAGCCTGCGGCGTGCCCAAGCGGCCGATCTCCACGAGCACGCCGGCCGGGCGTTCTGCAACCTCGCGGCGATCGCCGTGCGGCAGCACCGGCACCACGACGCTGAGGTGGCCCTGAAGGAGGGCCTGGAGTACTGCGTCGAGCGCGACCTGGACGCCTGGAGCGTCTACCTGCGTGGTTGGGAGGCTCTGCAGCTCGCCGAGCGAGGGGAGAGCGAGGTCGCCGCCCAGCGCGCCGAGGTACTGCTGAGACAACCTCGACTGGCGGTGGTCAGCCAGATCGTGCCCCTGTCAGTCCGCGCCAGGTCCCGGGCCAGGACGGGTCGCGGCGACTGGCTCGAACCGTTGGAGAGCGCGCAGGCGCTGGCCGAGCGAACCGGCGAGGCGCAGCGGCTGGGGACGGTGGCGGCCGCCGGCTGTGAGATCGCCTGGCTGGCCGGGGACGTCAGCAAGGCGTCGCGAGTCGCCGAGAAGGCGTGGCAGGTGGTCCGGACCGAGACATCTCCGTGGATCCGGGGGATCGTCGCGACGTGGTTGCGGCCGGAGCTGGCGCGTGGAACCGCGGGACTGGCCCCGCCGTACGCATTGGAGGTGGCAGGCCGCTGGCGGGAGGCGGCCCAGGTGTGGGCTGAGCTGGGTAGCCAGTTCCCGGAGGCGCTCGCCCTCGCGCGCAGCGGCACGCGTGACGGCCTGGGTGACGCAGCCCTGCTCTTCGACGGGATGGGAGCAGTGGCCGCGGCGGCGCGGGCTCGGGCGCTCTCGCGGGCGCGGGGCTGGGCTCCGCCCCGTGGGCCTCATGCGGCCACCCGTGAGCACCCCAAGGGCCTGACCGTGCGCGAGGCCGAAGTGCTACCGCTGCTCACCGAGGGCCTCTCGGACGCCGCTATCGCCGAGCACCTTGTCATCTCCCGGCGCACGGTGGAGCACCATGTGGCGTCAATCCTGGGCAAGCTCGGGCTCACTTCGCGCCGTGACGTCCCGGCCTTCGTGACCGAGCAGTGTGGGTAGTGCCGGCCCAAAGACGGGTAGCGACCACCCATGTGACGGCAGCTCCCTCTCGATAGACCTGATCACGTCAACACACGAAGCGCCGCCGTGACGTACGGCGGCGCACCGACCGAGAGGACCAGAGCATGCCGCTCTTCATGGACATCCACAGCGTCGGCGCCGGAGCGACGCTGGACGACGTCGCCAAGGCGCACCAGGCCGACCTCGCCACGCAGGGCGACTACGACGTCAGCTACCTGCGCTACTGGGTCGACGAGAGCAAGGGGCAGATCTTCTGCCTCGTCGAGGCGCCCGACGCCGAAGCCGCCAACACCGTGCACCGGGAGGCGCACGGCCTGGTCGCCGACGCGATCTTCCAGGTGCAGGAAGGGGCCTGAGCAACGGCAGTATGCCGGTGCTGCAGCTCAGGCTGCTCCGCCAGCGGCCGCGGTCCGAGAGGTTCGGTCCGCGGCCGCGGCACGGGGTGCTTCCACGCCCGGACATGAGTCTGCCGGTGTCGTCGCCCGTGCCGGAAAGGCTCTGACTCAAGCCCGCGAAGGCGACCGTGTGTGAGTGGATTCAGAGTCAACCGTCCTCAACGCGGTTTCGGGCTGAGGACGTTCGAGATGAGGACCTTCGTGGCGTTGTCGGCGTCCAGCGAGGTCTCGACCGCCTTGGCAGCGTCCGCGATGCCGAACGTGTGGGAGACCATCTCCGCGAACGGGATGGCATCGCTGTGGCGGGCGAGCAGAGCGAGCGTGCCGGCATACGCCTGCAGGTCCTCGCCTCCGATGCCCATCACGTTGAGGCTTCGGCCGCAGATCACAGCGGGATTGAAGGCCTCTGGCCCCATGTCGACGAACGCTCCGACCTCGAGGATGGTGCCAGCGTCGCGGACTATCGACGCCGCCAGGGCAAAGGAGCCCGGGAACCCGGTGGCGTTCACGACCACGTCAGCCCCCTCGCCGTCGGTCAGATCCAGCGCCTGCGGACGAACGCCCTCGCCCTCGTCCGCGCCGTCGCCGGAGCTGTGGACGAGGATGGTGTCGGCGTTCACCAGGCGCTGCGCCAGCGCCAGCCGCTTGCCCGACCTGTCGACGGCGATCACCCGGCCCGCGCCCATCAGCGCGGCTTTGACGAGGTGCGACATGCCAAGGGAGCCGACTCCGACGACTGCCACCGTGTCGCCGGGCAGGAACCCACCGGGCCGACGGATGGCTGCGACTCGCTCGAGGCTGTGCGTGACGGCGAAGATCTCGGTCAGGACCGCGATTTCGGAGGGGAGGTCCTCCGGGACGCGGAAGACCGCTGTCCGGCGTCTCAGGTAGATGAACTCCGACCAGCCTCCGAACAGGTGTGGTGGCTCGTCGCAGGTCAGCGAGTTGCCGTAGTTCTCCAGGTTGCGGCACAGGTAGTAGGGAAAGCCTCGCTGGCAGTTCCGGCACAGACCACATGCTCGATTGGGTGCCGGCACCACTCGGTCCCCGACGTGGAGAGGAGTGCCGTCGTGGGCAACGGCGCCTCCGGGCCCGATGGCCTCCACGACGCCGAGGTTCTCGTGGCCTGGAATGATCGGGAACGGCGTGGTTCGCTCCATCGGCGTGCCGGCGTACTGGACGGTCTCGCCCCTGTAGGTGTGCTTGTCGGTGCCGCAGATGCCCGACGCGATCATGCGCAGCAGGACGGCGCCCGGCTCGAGCTCAGTGGGGAGGGGGTAGTCCCGGATCTCTATCCGACGAGGCGCCACCAACGTCGCTGCCTGAACGCTGACCACCTCTGAATCATGCCCCTTCGGGATCCAACTTCTTGTCTGCGGCGACTGGTCGGGCAAAGCAAACGGCGCGCGCTACTGGTCGTGCGTTGGCCCGCTCCGGAGGATCTCCTGGTCAGCAGCACTCCACACGCGGCGAGAGCGCGTCGCAGCATTGGCGCGGTCCGAGCTCGGCGATGAACATCGAGCCGACGACGAGCAGCCCGCCCGTCCATCCGGCTGCGGGAAGCCGTTCGCCCGCGATGCCGGCAGCGAGCAGGGCGGCGAAGACGGGCTCCATGGTCATGATGACCGCGGAGGTCGTGGCGGTGAGGGCGCTCTGTGCCCAGGCTTGGACCACCAACCCGGCGCAGGTCGCGACGACCGCGAGGTATCCCACGGAGCGCCATGCTGCCTGCGTCTGGGGGAGGCTCAGCCCGGTGCCGACGACCGCGACGGTTCCGCAGAGGATGGCGGCCACCGCCACCGACCATGCGGTCAAGGGGTAGGCATTCCCGGGCGTAGCCCAGTGGCTGAGCGAGGCGATGTGGCCGGCGAAGCAGGCAGCGCCACCGAGGGTGAGCAGGACCGGGACAGGTGCTGCGCTACCGCCGGTGGTGGTGAGTAGGGCAAGGCCGCCGGCACAGATGGCTACCGCGGCCCACCCGGCACGGCCGATCCGTTCGGCGAAAGCCAGCCAGGCCACCACCGGGGTGAGGAGGACCGCTGTTCCGGTGAGGAAGCCGGACAGTCCGGCGTCGATGTCGTGCAGCGCGGTGGTCTGCAGAAGGAAGCCGCAGGCCAGGAAGCCCCCGAGGAGCAGTCCATGGCGCCGATCGGTGCCGGTCAGGTTGAGGATCCGGCGGGGCCTGGCGCCCAACAGAAGTGCCGCAGCGAGTCCGAAGCGCCAGGCCAGGAAGTTCGCGGTCGACATATCGGACAGCGACTGCTTGGTGACGACGAACGTTGACCCCCAAGCCAGAGTCGCCGCCAACAGGCCGAGGCTCGCTGGCAGTCGCCGCAACACGGTCAGGCCAGCGTGCGGAGGGAGGCAAGCGGGACGACCTTGCCCAGGTTGTCGGGGTGCAGCTCGGCTATCTGTGCGCTGAGCCAGGCACCGACGAGAGGGACGCAGCGCATGGCCCGGGACGGCAGCGGGTCCAGGTTGGACGACTGCTGCGGCATGCCTCATGATGGCACGCGGAGGGTGCCGTCATCCCGATCGCCAGGGGTCGCTCGTGGCCCATACGAGGGCGCCGATCGCGAGCATCATGACCACCGACCAGAGCACCCGGGTTTCGCCGGTCAGCTCCGTCACGGACAGGGGCCTGACGTCACCCAGCCGACTCTGCACCATCACCGTCGTGAGGACGCCGACAACGGCAGCGGACCCGACCGCGGTACCCGGCTCGTCGAGCGCGGCGCGGTTGTGGGCGGCCACGGCGGCCGCACCGGTGAGGACCAGCACGCCGACACCAGCGACCAAGAGCGCGGTAGCGTCCAGTCCGGTGGACCCTAACCAGCGTGTGGTCGCCGCCGTGTAGCCGGTCCACGCCGCCGCACCCGCGACCCAGACGAGCAGCCGGATGCCGAGGCGCTGGCGACCGGTCACCGCGCACGCCGCCAACAAGGCCCTGGAGGGGTCGTCCATGACGAAGGCCAGTGCAGCCGCCAGCGCGCCCAGCCCCACCCAGAGCGAGAGCCCGCCTGGCCCGCCGAGCCATCCAGCGGCGTCGGCACCGAGGAGGGCGCCACTGCCGACGGCGAGTCCCGCGACAGGTCCCCAGCGGACCGCCCCCAGCTCCGCCCGGAAGAGTGCGGTGGTCTCCATCAGGGAATCTTGACGGTCATCGGGCCGGTGTAGGCAGAGAGCACGAGCGCGGTCACCGTCAGCACCGCCGCGCCGACGGCGAGGAGCTGCAGCCGCCGCCGTCGGCCGCCGACAGCTCCGTGCGCCACCGAGGCGATTCCAGCGAGCCCGCACAGTCCCGCAACGTAGATGAAGCGCCACGGCGCCGATCCGCGGTAGAACCACCTACCGGCAT
>DASSJT010000081.1:0-3824 GCA_035691065.1 Dermatophilaceae bacterium | reverse complement strand
CCGATGGCACCAGCCCGACGAAGGAGCCGATGGTCTTTCCGGTGAACCGGTCCCAGTCACCGATCTCGACCGCCAACGCGAACCCGGTCAGCGTGCTGACCCCACGCAAGCACCCCAGCCGGTGGAGCAGCGGGGTGAACTTGAACCGCCCCAGGTTCTCTGCCGCTCCTATACGGGTTGCGGCTCTCGGTTGAGGGTCGCGTAGTGGGCTGCCTCGTACTCGGCGGGCGTGGTGTAGCCGAGGCTACTGTGCAGGCGCCGGTTGTTGTACCAATCGACCCAGCCGGCGGTGGCGTACTCGACGTCGCCGATGCTGCGGTAGGGCCCGGCGTGGAAGACCGTGGTGCGGATGCACTCGGTCTTGTACAGGCCGATCACGCATTCCATGAGGGCGTTGTCGAGGGCTTAACCGGCTAATCGGCGCGGATTTCTTTCCGGTTCGGTCCTTTTCGTTGGATGCCTCACATTGTGGTCGGGCGTGTCGCGGTCTCGTCGATCAGGGTGGTCAGGCGGTTGATGAGGCGCAGGTGGCGTTCGGTTTCGGCGTCCCAGCCGCGGGTGGTGGCGTCCGCGGCGAGGGCGGCTGCGTCGTCGCGTTGCGCGCTCAGCACGGGGAGGTAGGCGGGATCCGTGTGGAAGCTGGGGCAGTGTTCGCAGATGTTGGCGTAGCTGCATGGGCCTTGGGCCGGGGCGCGTAGGCAGTAGCCGCCGGCGAGGGCGGTCTTGACGGTCGCGGTGGCGCGCCAGTCGTCGCTGGTGCTCGGTGTCGTTTCGCTCGGGTTGGGCAGGGCTCCGATGGACTGTTTGGCCAGCTGCGGGGCGCGTTCGTACTCGCCGCGGACGGTGGTGTCGAACAGGTGGCCGTAGCGCAGGCTCATCTCGGCGGATACGTGCCCGAGGATGGCCATCAGTGCCTGCAACGAGACGCCGGCGTTGACCAGCGCGGTGGCGTAGGTGTGTCTGAGCTGATGAGGGGTGACGTGCCCGATGCCGGCTGTCTTCGCGGCGCGGTCGAGCTCCTTGCGCAGCCGGTTCTGCCCGATGCGGTGGCCGTGCGCGCTGAACAGGAAGTCCGCGGGGCGTCCGGTGCGCGGGTGCGGGATCGGCCGTCCGGGGCTGCGCGCGGCGGTGATCCGGTCGATCAGGGTCAGGATCTGGGCGTCGATGGGGACCATTCGTTCGGTGTCGAGTTTGCCGAGGGGGACCTTGAGCCAAGAGCCGGAGCCGGGCAGGTCGATGACGGCGTCGAGCTCGAGGTCGAGCAGTTCCCCGATCCGCAGGCCGCAGGCGCGTTGCAGCAGCAGCGCGTCGGCGGCGAGCCGGTGTGGGGAGGCCTCGAGCGCCTCGGTGAGGCGTCGGTCGGCGTCTGGTGGCAGGAACCGTGGCAGGGGTTGGGGCAGTCGCGGGTTGTCGGAGGGGAACATCAGCCGCCGGGTGGGTGCCTCGGGCCAGCCCCACTCGGTGATCTCGGTCAGGAAGTTCGCGACGGCCAGGATCCGGCGGGCTTGCTCCGGGACGGACACGATCCCGCCGGACTTGGTGTTCGCCGCGGTGGTCAGGTTGGCCATCCACGGCTCGATGTGCGCACACCGGTCCAAGGTCGCGGGGATCGCGTCCGGGTCGGTATCGGCGAGGTAGGCGCCGAACGCTGCCAGCCTGGTGGCCAGAGAGGAGACGGTGGCGGGGCGGCATGTCACGGACTTGTGCTGCAGGTAGCGCACCAGGATGGCGTGCATCGGCTCCGGCACGTGCGCGAGGCGGCGGGCGAACGGCCAGCGTTGCTCGAACGGCTCGGGCAGCGCGGGCAGCACACCGAGGTGGTACAGCACGGTCTTGGCGCCGGTGGCGGCGGCCCGATAGTGCCTCCACGTCCGTCCGGTCTGCTGCTGCCGCGCGGTGCCGGCGGCGGCGAGGGCGTCGAAGTCGTCGTGGGTCAGGTCGGTCAGGCGCTTGCCGGTGGCGAACAGCACCCGGGCGATCACCTGGGAGGCCATCGCCGAGGCGACCCGCTCGCTGTACCCGCAGCCGCGGGCCGCGGTGATGAACGCGTCCAGGTCACCGCCGATGACGGTTCCGGGCACGTCGCGCCAGATCGAGGAGAACTTCCGGTGCACCAGGTACTCCCAGCCTGGGTGGAGCCGGCCCGTGACGAGCAGGAACGTGATGAACGGGCGGGTGCCGCTGTTAGCGGACAGTTGCACCGCCAGCGGCTGGTGCTCCCAGGCGCGCACGACCGGCCAGCGCCGCAGGAATGTCTTGGCCCAGTACGTGAAGGCGGTGTTGCCTCGCCCGGTCCGCGCCTGGTGGGCGTGGTACGCAGCGAGCACCTCGGTAGGTGGCTCGTGCTGAGGCTCAACGGGTTTGGCGTTGACGGCTGCGCGCGGCATCGTATTCGGCTTTCACGTGGGTCGGGGCGAGGTGGATGTAGCGGGCGGTGGTGTCGACGTGTGCGTGCCCGAGCAGGGCCTGCATCACGGCCAGGTCCACGCCGGCCTCGGCCAGCGCGGTGCCGAAGGTGTGCCGCAGGGCATGCGGCGCCCCGGCCGGGACGCCGGAGGTGGCCCGGTGGTAGCGGAAGACGGTCCGCAACCCCGCCGAGGTCAGCGGCCGCCCCGTCGTGGGGCCCTTCGCGACGAGGAACAACGCGGACGCGTCGCTGTCCGGGCGCTCGGTCAGCAGGTACGCGTTGACAACGGCGGCGACGTCCCGGTCGAGGGGGACCCGCCGGTCCTTGCCGCCCTTGCCGTGCACGGTCAGCCAGCGCCCGCCGATGTCGACATCGGCGACCTGCAGAGCGAGGACCTCGCAGGAGCGCAGCCCGCAGTAGAGCATCAGACCGGCCATGGCCAGGTCCCGGCGGGTGCGTAGCCCGCCGAGCAGCCGGGTCACCTCGCCGGTGTCCAGTGCCCGCGGCAGCCGGCGCGGGGTGCGCACCCGCAGCCTCGAGCGCGGAGCGGGCCGTCGTTTGGTGTGCGCGAGCAGCCCGGACCGCTCGCCCTGGGCGAACCACGAGCTGGGCCTGCCCTTCGGGATCGGCGAAGCCAGGCCCGGGTCGCTCATCGCCAGGTACTCGTACAAGCCGGTCACCGCGGCCAGGCGCAGGTTGATCGACGCCGGCGCGAGCCGATCCCGGCGGTGCCCATTCAGGTCAAGAACGTTCGGGCCCGGACGACCCTTGACCCTCTCCTGCCGGCACGCGGCCAGGAAGTCCAGCACGTCACCCGTCCCAACACGGTCCACGCTCAACCCCGTCGCGGTCAGCCACCGCGCGAACGCCAGCAGCCCGTACCCGTAAGTGCGGACCGTGCGCGGCGAGTAGTTCCGATCAACCAGATAACCCAGATACGCGTTCATCGCCGACACCAGCGCGGGATCCGGGCCGACCAGCCGCCACCGCCTCGCATCGCTGGGATCGGCAACCAGGGCCAAGCCATCCATGCCCTCAGGCCTACCCCCACTCAGGCCGGACTTCCAGCACCACCAATGCGATTCAGGCCACCACGGCCCTCACGCCCCGAGCCCCCAGAGATCGGATTAGCAGGTTAACAGGCAATCGCCCACGGTCCCGATCGAGGCCAGCGCGCCGGCGTCGGCGAGCCGGTCGGCGTACCGGATGGCCGTGTATTGCGACCCGGCATCGGAGTGGTGGACCACGCCGGTGACGTCGTGGCCGGCGCGCAGCCGGACCCACTGGTACAACGCAGCCAGGCTCCACTCCTCGATCGGGCACCTGCCCCCGCTGGAGTTCGAACACCATCACCGGCAGGCTAGAAGCGTGACCCCCATCCCGGAGGTCGCGTAACCAACCAACCCTCCGGGAGAGT
>DASSJT010000080.1:0-60721 GCA_035691065.1 Dermatophilaceae bacterium | reverse complement strand
CCGCACCATGGCCGACGGGTGGGCCTACGCCCGGCACTACACCACCGAAGCCGAACGCCGAGCATCCCTGCCCGCTTGGCTCCACGCCTACAATCACCACCGGCCCCACTCAGCCTGCGGGAACCAGCCACCCTTCAGCCGCTTGACCAACCTGTCCGGTCAGTACACCTAGGGCGCGTCACCAGCCCGACATGATGATCTCGGTTCTCTTTGCCTCGAACTCCTCCAGGCCGAGCATACGCCGGCCGCGCAGGGCGAGCAGGGCGAGCAGGCGCAGGACCCCAAGAAGAAGGAGCAGCCGAACTGGTGGGAACGTCTGCTCGGGACTGGCCTTGTCGCCGTCCTGGCCGCATGGCTTATCGGAGCTTATGTCACGGTCCAGGGCCAGGACCGTGCCGACGCGACGGCGGCGAATGCGCAGCACGCCGACACGTACGCTCGCGCGGTCGAGCAACTGGGCTCGGCCACACCTGATGTGAGGGCGGGTGGGATCCACGCCCTCGCCGCGTTAGCCAAAGCGGCCCCCGACTTCAAGTTCCAGGTCTGCGACCTGCTGCACACGTAGGTGCTCAGCCGCAACAAGCTGGGCAGTGTCGGATCTCAGTGTCGGGCGATGGGGCCGAAACCGCGAGCAACGTCTGACTGCCGATGTCCAAAAACCCTGTCTCGCCACCATTTTCGACTAGTGGGCCCCGTGGGACTCGAACCCACAACCTACGGATTAAAAGTCCGCAGCTCTGCCAATTGAGCTAGAGGCCCAGGCGGCTCGACGGCCGACCCGGGCAGACAGCCTACCCAGTGTGGCGGTGAGGCCTAGCATGCGAGGTGAGCACACGGCATACAACATCTTCGGTATGCCAGGGCATCCCGGAGTGCCCAAGCGCCGCCACGTCGCCAGTGCGGCATTTTGGGTGAGGAGGCGACGGGTGTCAGGCCCAGGCAGTGACGACGGCCGCGGGCGCCTCGGGAGTGACGTCCCACCGCTCGACACCGTGCAGCCCGGCGCCCTCGAGCCAGGCCCGGTAGTCCGCCTCGCTGTGCACGCCGCCCGCGTCCGTGCGGATCATCAGCCCGAGGGCATAGAGACTCACCTGGCGGGCCAGCTCGGGGGTCTCGCCAGGGAGAACGTCGATGACCACGAGCCGCCCTCCCAGCCGCAGCGTTGCGGCCAGCCGCCTGAACAGCGTCCGGTTCGTCTCGGCGTCGAAGAGGTGGCACAGGTTGGGCACCAGAACCAGGTCGTATGCCGTGTGGTCCAGCTGCACCGCAAAGGCGTCACCCGGCATGAAGGAGAACTGCCGCTCCAGGCCGTCGGCAGATACGTGCCGACGAGTCACCTCGATGATCTGCGGCAAGTCCAGCGCGGTCACGTGGATGCCCTCGTCCTGCCGCGCCAAGGCTCGGCTCCACGGAGCGGCGCCGGAACCCACCTCGAGAACCCTGCCCGGAAAGTCTTGCGCGACAAGGCGCTTCGACGCCGCATCCGCGACCGACCCGGTCAGGTCGCTGAGGAACCCCACGACGTCTCCGTAGAGCGCCTCGGAGCCGGCGACCGTGTCGACGTGGTGCGGTCCCACTCCCGTGCGGACCGTATTGGGCAGGGCATCCCACAGGTGTGCAGCCGCCGCCGCCCGAGCGGATCGTGGCACCGTCGGCAGGTAGCCCTCCCGCCCCAGGGACAGCAGTCCGAGCCCCTCGAGTGCCTGGAGCAGCTGGTCAGTCCCCCTCAGGCTCAGGTCCAGCCGTTCCGCCACATCCACGGCTTGGGCCGGGCCCGCCTCGAGCAGCGCCAACACCCCCAGGTCGGAGGCCGCCCGCACCGCCGCCACGGCAGCTGCCGCGTCTGCGAGATAGGAGAGGGCGGCTGCGGGGACGGCGTTCACGACACCACCGTCACCACGCCGGCGTCACCGTCGACAGCCACGAGCTGACCGTCGTGGAGCTCCGTGGTTCCGTTCTTCGTGTCGACGACCGCCGGGATGCCGTACTCCCGGGCGATGATCGCCGGGTGCGACAGCGTGCCCCCCGAGTCCGTCACGAGGGCACCGATCCGGGGGAACACCACCGACCACACCGGGGAGGTCACGGGGCAGACCAGGACGTCGCCGGGCTCGATCCGGTCGAACTCGCGCTCGCTCAGCACGATTCGCACTCGGCCCGTGTAGCTGCCCCGCGAGGCGCCGATGCCGGTGACCGTGCCTGCGGTCCTCGAGCCCTCGCCATGGGGATCGCCGAAGATCCGCTCGGTGTTCCACATGAAGCCCTCCACCGTCCGACGGGCGAGCGGAGGCAGGGCGTCCATCGGCGGCGGGGGGAGCGGGGTGCCGTATGCCGTGGGGCCGGGATGCGCGAGCACCCAGGCTCGCTCGCCCTTCCGGCGCAGGACCAGAGCCTTGCCGCTTCCGCCCTTCTCGACGAGAGCCATGGCCTCGTCTGCTTCCAGGAAGAAGACGTCGTCACGGACCTCAATGACACTCCGCGCCGCCAGGCGCCGCCCGATCTCAAGCGCAGCACGACGGCACAAACCGAGTGGGGCGCTGACAGTGAGGAACTCGTTGTCCTCCCTGACGGGATACGCCTCGACCGCCCGCTGCAGCGCCTTGTCGAACGCTGCCCGGTCAGCCTGGTCGCTCAGTGCCGCGTGCGCGGCAGTGACGGCCTGCTCCCGTCGGCGGGCCAGCTCAGCCCCGGTGGGCTCGAGATCCAGTCCGTGCTCGAGCAGGTCGTCGACCAGTGCCAGCACGAGGTCGGGGCGTTCCTCGAGGTTCGGCTCAGCGACCTCGTACTGCAGCCCCCGGCACCCGTACACGTGGAGATACTCCTCGAAGGCTGCCTCGAACCCGGGCGTTCCCGACGTTCGTGCCACGTCCGCGAGGGCGCGCGCCGGCTCGGTGGAGCGGTCGGAGAGACCGGCGAGCAGCTGGAGCGCATGGTCGTCGTCCCAGCCGAGCAAGTCGCGGCAGGTGAACGCGAACTCGGACATGGCCATGGCGATGGCCCCGTGGAGCCGGAAGTGCATGTTGCTGCCGAGGTCGACGGTGTCGAGGACCTCGCGCAGATGCCTTGCGAGCTGCCCGTCGGTGAGTGCGCCGAGGTCAATGTCTCGCAGGCGAGCGACCCGCTGCTCGATGTCAGGACGCCATGAGGAGAGCCAGTCGTCCAGCAGTCGACCCGCGGGGTCCTCGGTGAAGATCGACTCCGCCCGAGCCACCCTGCGACGGAGCTCCGGCACGATCTTGAAGGCGAGCCGGGTGGCCCAGCCGGGCAGCGGTTTGGGGTCGCGTCCGCCGATGGGGACGATCCTGATGTACTCCCAGCCCCCGATGTCGCGGAAGTCGATGCCGTCGAAGAGCTGCCCCATCTCCCGGCACATCTGGCCGACGTGCTTGGACCGGCTCGACGCGAAGACGCGGGTGAACGGCATCGTGGGCACCGGGGCATGGCTTGCCTCGCGCTCCCAGTACCCCTCGGGCACCTCCACGGCCACGGGAACAGGCGTTATGGGCACCTCCGGGAGCGCCGTGATCGGCCGGGCCTGCAGGACTTGGACGCCGCTCGCGTCGAGCGCCCACTCCATGTCATGGGGCTGTCCGAAGAACGCGGCGACGCTGGCGGCCACCTCGGCAACCGCCGCTGCCTGAGCGGCGGTCAGCACGTCCCCGTCACCTGATCGCCTTGTGCCCACGCCATCGCGCACTTCCCAGATGCCCGGGGTCAGCTCCCCGGACACCAGTCGCTCGCCAACTCCGACGATCGCCTCCACGACCACCACTCCGCGCTCACCCGAGACCGGGTCGGCGGTGAAGGCAACGCCCGCCGCGAGGGCCGACACCATCGGCTGGACGAGGACGGCCATGCGCGCCGGCGCGCTCGGATCGCCGGGGCGGTAGGAGTCCACCCGCTCCGAGGACGCGGACTCCCAGACCTCCTGAACCGCCGAGGCCAGCCCGGCACGCCCCTGGACGTAGAGCACGGTCGTGTACAGGCCGGCATACGACGCGTCGTCCAGGTCCTCCTCCACGCCGGAGGACCGCACGGCGAGCGGTGCGTCGCCGAGGGTCGCCACTGCCTCGGCGAGGCGGTCGATGAGGGCTTCGGGCGGTCGGAGCGGGCCACCGGCGGCGCGCGCCGCCTCGAGCGCGTCAGCGGAGAGCACGACGCCGGCGGGCACGGGGAAACCGTGTCGCAACAGCATCGAGAGGGCGGCGGCCTTGTGGCCCGCCGAGGCGGGGTCGAGCCGGTCCCGAAGGGAGCACACCAGGGTGGACGTTGTCGTGGTCATGGCGTCGAGGGTCTGGTTGGCGCGGTGCGGCGCGGCATCGTACGACCTACGTATTCCGCGGCGAGCGGGGCCGCGGGCGCATCCGCCGTCTGCTCGAGGAACCACCGCGCCAGGGCGGTGCGAGACGAGATCCCGAGCCGCTCGTACACGTGCTGGAGATGCGTCGTGACCGTGCGCGGACTGATGAACAGGCGCTGGGCGATCTGCGTGTTGGCCAGGCCGTCGGCCACGAGCTTGGCGACTTCAAGCTCCCGCGGGCTGAGCGACCCGGGTGTGGCCGAAGTCGAACCGGCCCGCGCTGGCGTGGGTCGCGCGCCCAGCTTCCGCAGCTGCGAGCGCGCTCGGTCGGCCAGGGGCCGCGCCCCGATCTCGTCCAAGAAGGACAGGCGTTCGCTCAGCACGTCGATCGCCGCAGCCGCGTCGTCGACGACGCGGGCCCAGTCGAGCCACGCCGCCGCGGCGGGGAACGCCAGCGCCAGCCGGTCCAGGCTCTCGGCTGCAGTCTGGAGTTCGGCCGCGGCATCCGCCTCACCACGCGCAGCCGAGACCAGGCCCCGGATCCAGTGGCTCGAAGCCTCAGCCCAGGGGCCATGCCGCGACGGCATGCCCTTCGCGACGGCACTCTCAGCGGCGCGCCCGGCGGCCTCTGGTTCGCCCTCTGCAGGGGCCTCCGCAATGGCCTCCGCAGCGGCCTCCACAGCGGCCCCGGCGATCGCGGGGTTCAGCATGGCGGCCTGCGCCAGGGCAAGGTGGTTCTGGCCGCTCGCGATGCGCGCTTCGGCCGCTGCCTGCGCGGCGACGACATGCATCATCTGGAGCGAGCGGAGGTTGGCCTCGAGACGCTCGGCTGCCTGGGCCGGCCGGCCCTGCGCCAGGTCGATCAAGGCGGTCAGCGTCTCCACCGAGCTGAACAGATGGCGGTCGTCCTGGCGGCCGCCGCCGTACACCGTACGGATTGCATCCCGGCTGGCGCTCGCCGCCGCAACGTCGCCCCGATAGACGGCCAGCGTGCCCTGGAGAACCAGCGCATAGCCGACTCCCCGGCCTGACCCCGTGCGGTGGGCGAGCTCGAGCAGCTCGCGCACCCCGCGGTCCACGAGCTCCCACTCGCCCACGTAGAGCCCGACGTTGAGGCGCAGCGTTCGGTGGACGACCTCCAGCGTGGGCACGCCAGCCCGGCGGGCTGCCGCCATGCCCCGCTCAGTCAGCCGCACGGCCTCGTTTACGTCGCCCCACTCCAGCTCCAGCGAGGCAAGCGGACGCAGCGCCCGCTCCAGCAGCAGCGGCCGCCCCGACGCCTCGGCCGCTGCGACGGCCTTCTGTGCGTAGGCGCGCGCCGTGTCCAGCTCTCCGCCGGCGATGGCGATGCCTGCACGACCGATGTCGGCTTCCTGCATCGCTATGGGGCTGCCGGTCTGTTGCGCCGCTCGGTCGAGCGCGGCCACGGCCTCGACGATGCGCGGGCTCGACAGCCGGTGCAGGTGGCCGCCCCAGGTGGCAAGGGCGCGGAGGTACTCGTCGGAGGTGGGCCAGGACCTGAGGATGCCGATGGCGTGCTCGATGTGGCCGAGCGCCTCGCCGAACCGGCCCCGGTCCCACTCGGCGATGGAGAGCTGCACGAGGGAGCGTCCCTCTTCGCGGGTCTGACCGATCTGATGCCAGGCCCGGGCGGCCGTGCTCCACGCCTCGAGCGTCCTTGTGCCCTCGCCCGCGAGGTCGAGGGCGAGGGCCCGCTGCTCAAGCAGTGCAGGTACCACGTCGTCTCGCCCCAGCTGGCGAGCGAGTCTCAGCGCGGCGTCCGCGTGACGCGCTGCGGCGGCACCGGCCTGGGTGTCCAAGGCCTGGTCCACGGCCGCGCGCAACACCTCGAGTGCCTCGGCGGGGTCCACCTCGTCGCCGGCCCCGGTCATGTGGTGCGCGAGCAGGCCCAGCTCCGTCGGGCTGTCGCGCGTGATCACCTCCGCCAGCTGGGCGTGCAGACGCCGACGCGCCGCCTCCGGCATGAGCGAGGCCGCCACCTCGGTCAGGAGCGGGTGCATGGCGCGATAGGCCACTCCCGACCCGGAGACGTCCTCGACCAGCAGCCCGCTGTCCAGCAGCTGCCGGAGTGTCGGCAGGGGGTCCGTCGGAATGGCGGAGCCCAGCAGCCTGTGGGAGATCCCTCCGCCAGCGATGGCGACGAGCTCAGCCAGTCTGCGCTGGTCGTCCGGTAGCGCCTCGAGCCGGTCGCGCAGCAGCTCCCGCACCTCGGTCGGCACCTCCACGGAGTTCTGGCTGTCCATGACCCAGTGCCCGCCAACCCGGGCGAGCCGTCCTGCCGCGACGAGCTGGCTCACGATCCCCCGTACGAAGAGCGGCAGGCCCCCGGTCCGCTCCGCGACGACCTCGACGAGCGCCTGTGGCGGCTCGCCACCGAGGAGCTGCTTGGTCAGGCTGCGGATGCCCTCGCCATCCAGGCCGCCCACCTCCACGTCGGAGGTATGCGGGAGCCTGCGGACCGCGTTCAGGAAGGCCGCGTCCGAGGGATCCGGTTCGCCGGCCCGACGGGCTACCACCAGGCAGACCCGCGACTCTTCCAAGCCGGCGGCGGCGTAGGCGACCGCCGCGAGCGAGGCTGGGTCAGCCCAGTGCGCATCGTCGAGGAACAGCAGGACGGGTTGCTGGCGGGATGCCCGGGCGAGGAGCCGTCGCACCGACTCGTAGAGGCGGGTTCGCTCCAGGCCAGGATCCCCGAGAGGCTCCGCACCCAGGGTGCCCAGCTCGTCGAACAGCACTGCGAGGCCGGGCAGCCCCTCGACCAGCGCAGTCCGGGCACCACGCGGCCCGCGCCGCACGAGCGGTCGCAGGACGTCGATGAGCATCGCGTAGTGCAGGTCGCGCTGGAGGGGCGAGCCGGTCGACGACAGGACCCGGAATCCGCGGGCCGCCGCAATCGTGGCGACTTCCTGGACCAGCCGCGACTTCCCGGCCCCCGCTTCGCCGGAAAGCACGACGACCCGTCCGCCACCCCCGGCGGCCGCCTCGACCGCTGCCGCGAGGCGCGCGAGGGTGTGCTCCCGCGCCACCAGCGGGAGGTCAGGCGTCACCGCCATGCCATGCCCTCCACGCGTCGATCATCCCTGCCCGCGCAGGGGCTGCGACACGTTTTCGCGCAACCTCTCCGGGCTCGGTGACCTCCAGCAGCACCGCGAGCTGGCCGCCCCTAGCCCGCCCACGGCGTGACCGGAAGTCCGCGCACGCCCGGCTCCACGGCATACACCGACCCGGCCTCTGGCTCGGCCCCCTCGGGGAGGTTCTCGGCGGATGTGGTGACGAACAGCGTGCCCAGTCCGTCGCCCCCGAACGTGCACGCGCTCACCTGGCTCACCGGCAGGTCCACCACCTCGGAGAGCCGGCCGTCAGGGGAGTAGCGGTGCACGGCAGCCCCGCCCCACAGTGCGACCCAGACGCCGTCCTCGGCGTCGACCGTGAGTCCGTCGGGGAGGCCGCCCTCGACCCGGACGAATCGCCGCCGGTTCAGCAGCCGGTCGTCGACGTTGTCGAGAACGTCCACCTGGCCCGTGGGCGTGTCGTTGTAGTAGGCGAGGCTGCCGTCAGGTGACCAGCCGATGCCGTTGGACGTGGTCACGTTCTCGATGACCATCTCCGGACGGAGGTCGCGGTCGAAGCGGTAGAGGGTCCCGCGGCCCCGTGCCCCGTCATAGGCCATCGTCCCACCGTAGAGAGTGCCCGCCGGAGAGCAGCCGCCGTCGTTGAAGCGAATCCCCTTGTCAGACCACAGTTCTGGCAGGGCCTTCACTGGTCCGTCCGTCGTCTCGGCGACACCGAGCCCGCGCTCGAGGGCCACGACGAACCCGCCACCGGCCCGCGGTCGGTGGAAGGCCGCGACCGACCCGACGTGCAGCCGGTCAACGCGGTCTCCGCGCAGGGTGAGCAGGTCCCCGGCCATGAGGTCGACCCACCGCAGCCCGCCCCATTCGTCCGACCACACCGGGCCCTCGGCGTGATGGGCGATGGGTCCAGTGACGTTGACGGCGCGGGTCATGGCACCACTCCAGCACAGGCTCAGAGGGTATGCCGGGTGCCTGCGGCGGTCGGTGCGGCGCCGGGGCGCGGGCCGGCAGGGTCGGAACCCCCGGCTGGCCCGACCCGTTGGCCCGGCATGAACACCCTGACCTGTCCCAAGTGTGGTTCGGACATGCGCTCCTACGAGCGCAACCGTGTCCTGGTCGACCAGTGCACCGGCTGCGGCGGCCTCTTCCTCGACCGAGGCGAGCTGGAGGCGCTGGTGGCCGCCGAGAACGCCTGGCACCAGGATTCGGCCCCGCCGCAGGACTCGACCGGGGACCCTCGGGCCGCGCAGCCGGCACACAGACAGCAGGCCTACCAGCAGCCGCCAATGCGGCAATACCCTTCGGCGCCCTACTCGACCCACTCTGGCGGGACCTACTACGGGCAGCGGCCGCGTCGCCGCAAGTCCTTCCTGTCCGAGCTGTTCGACGACTGAGGGGGCGCCGCGTGTCCAGCGATGCTGCCCTCGACCGGGCCGGGTCGTGCGCAGCGGGCCTGACTGGGACACTGGTGCGATGACCGAGAGCACGGGCGGACACCGGGGGTTCCGCCGGCCTGCCTTCATGACTCCCGAGGAGATGGAGGAGCACGGCGGCACCCATCCCGACCCCGCCGAGCTGACCGAGGCGGCGCACGAGACGGCGGCCGCGCTGGTCGGGGCGGGCCGGGCGGCCCATGACCCGGAGGTCACCGGCCGTCTGGTGGCGCTCGTGACTGAGCTTGGGTTGTCGACGCTGGCAGACCTCTGGGCAGCTCGGCCGGCCCGCAGCCTGCCGGGCGCCCTCTGGCGCCTCTATGCCCTGCACGAGTGGGTGCAGCGGCAGCCCGAGGAGGCGAGCCTGGACTACGCCGCCGGAATGCAGTTCGCGGCTGTCAACCACGTGGTGGCAGGAGCCGCCGAGCCGCCGGGGCCGACGGAAGTGCGCGCATTGACGGACGCCATCCTGCGGGGGGTCTTCGAGGGCGACCTCGCCGTCGCGCTGGAGCGCGCCGCGGCCTTCTGCCGCGTGATCTCCGCTGGAAGGGCCGACCGCGCCCACGCGGCCGACGCGACCGACCCCGAGGGCGCCTCGGCACGCACCCGGCGTGCGGCGTCGATGCTCACCACCGGTGAAGACCTGGAGGCCTGCGCCAGACTCTGGCGTGCCAACGAGCTGCTCTGACGCGTCTCGGGTGAGGGCGCCCATGCGTCAACATCGGGTCAAGCCTCGCCCGCCTGGCATGCGGCCTCAGGGGCGTTTGACCATCGGTTTCGGGGCCTCCAGGACAACCGGGTGGTAACCGGCTTTCTGTGGACGGGGAAGAGATCCAGGGCCGACCGGGTTAGAGTTTCGTGTGCGCCGGGCCGCGGTAGCCCCGGGTCCCAACATCAGCCGCTACGAGCGGCCACGCGCCGTGAGGCGCTCCCGGCCCGGCGCACAACTCTCCAGATGGTCGGCAGTGTCGTTCTCCGCCACCCGCCTCGATCGCCGGCCTGGGCCGCTCCACCCGCACCCACGGCATACGCCATGGGCAAACGCCCCGCGGTCCTCGATCAGGGGACCGGCATCGAGGTGCTCCTCGGAACCGGAGCT
This sequence comes from Dermatophilaceae bacterium, assembly GCA_035691065.1. Classification (GTDB taxonomy): domain Bacteria; phylum Actinomycetota; class Actinomycetes; order Actinomycetales; family Dermatophilaceae; genus DASSJT01. Next base: position 50,794 of record DASSJT010000080.1, on the reverse strand, counting down.
CCGCGCCGGCTCGGAGTCTGGCTGGCGGGGCTCGCTTCGGCCGGGCACGAGACCATGATGCGGGCTGGCGCCGAGGCGCCGCCAGCGGCGTCGGCGGGGCAGCGTCGGGAACGCGTTGGCGAGCGGCTTCGGCGAGCGGCTTCGGCGATCGGCGTCTGCGGGAAGGACCCTCGACCTGGCACGCGCGACTCCGTACGAGTAAAGAGTCCGTAAGGAAAGGGGGGATATCGCCCCTCTCCCGACCTCAGCGACGTACATTTCGAAGGGTGACCGACCCGAGTTTCTCCGCGTCTCACGCGGATCTCACCGACACCGACCTCCGCAGCGAGATCGAGCTTGTCGGTGACCTGGTGGTCGCAGCCGCGGGCAGCGACGGGCCGCTCACGCAGGAGGAGATCGACCGGGCTCTGGGCGTCAACCAGCGACTCCACGGTCGTTCCTACTCCAAAGCCGGGCGCACGCCCGCGGCCTGACGCACCTCGGCGCACGCCCGCGGCCTGACGCACCTCGGCACCCGCCCGGACCCGAGCCTCCAAGCCAGCCGAACGGCATACGCGCAGGTCAGCGGCCTGAACCCTCCCCAAGCGAGACGTTGCCCAACGCTGGATTGCGCCAAGGTGGACAACTGGCCGTAGCATCGGTCCCGGCCTGTTCCCAAGACCGAGGGCGAGATTTGCCGTGGGCTTCCGTCTCACTCCGCAGGAAACCAGCTTCTATGAGCTGTTCTCTAAATCCGCCAAGTGTCTCGTCGCCGGCACCCATGAGCTGACCGCCATCCTGGGAGTGCCCGCCGACCAGCGCGAGCCGATCGCCAAGCGGATGCACGAGCTGGAGCACGAGGCCGACGAGGCGACCCACGAGATCATGCGGAAGGTCAACACGTCGTTCATCACCCCGTTCGACCGGGAGGACATCCACGGCCTGGCGTCGGCGCTTGACGACTGCATGGACATGATGGACGCCGCCGTCGACCTGATCGTGCTGTACCGCATCGGCGACCTCCCCGCGGGAGTCTCCGAGCAGGTGGAGGTGCTCTCCCGCATGGCGGAGCTGACCGCGGAGGCGATGCCCAGGCTGCGCTCGATGAAGGACCTCACGGAGTACTGGATCGAGATCAACCGCCTAGAGAACCACGCCGACCAGACCTATCGCCGCCTCCTCGCCGAGCTCTTCAACGGTGGCCCCACCGACGCCATCGAGGTGATGAAGCACAAGGAGGTCATCGAGGAGCTCGAGGCTGCCGCGGATGCTTTCGAGTCGGTGGCCAACAAGGTCGAGGGCATCGCGGTCAAGGAGTCCTGAGCCCACTCATGGACTGGCTTCCGGTAGGCCTCGTGATCGCCCTGGCGATGGGCTTCAACTACACGAACGGCTTCCACGACTCGGCCAACGCCATCGCAACCTCGGTGTCGACGCGTGCCCTGACGCCCCGGGTCGCGCTGCTCATGGCAGCCGTGGCCAACCTGTTCGGCGCGTTCTTCGGCAAGAAGGTCGCCGACACCGTCGGGAAGGGCATCATCGCCCCTCCTGAGGGAACCACCGGCCTCGTGATCGTCGCCGCGGCGCTGATCGGTGCCATCGGCTGGAACCTCCTGACGTGGTGGCAGGGGCTGCCCTCCTCGTCGTCGCACGCCCTGATCGGCGGCCTCGGCGGCGCGGCACTGGCGGCCGGCGCCACGGTGAAGTGGGACGGCATCCTCCACAAGGTCGTCATCCCGATGGTGGTCTCGCCGGTCGTCGGCATCCTCCTCGGCTACATCGTGATGGCGTCGATCCTCTGGCTGTTCCGAAACGCGCACCCAGGCCGGGTCTCCCGGGGCTTCCGCTACGCCCAGACTGCCTCCGCCGCGGCCATGGCCTTCGGCCACGGCCTGCAGGACGCCGCCAAGAGCGTCGGCGTCGTGGTCCTGGCGCTGAGCGTCGGCGGCTACCACAACGGCTCGGGTATCCCATGGTGGGTGCTGGTCATGTCCGCGGTCGTCATCTCGCTCGGCACGTATGCCGGTGGGTGGCGGATCATGCGCACGCTCGGCCGCCGGATCATCCACCTCGACCCCCCGCAGGGTTTCGCGGCCGAGACGACGGCTGCCTCGATCCTCTACGTGGCGGGGCTGTCGTTCGGCGCCCCGATCTCGACGACCCACACCATCACCTCGGCGATCATGGGCGTCGGGGCGACGAAGCGGCTGTCGGCGGTTCGCTGGGGTGTGGCCGGCAACATCGTCGGCGCCTGGATTCTGACCTTCCCCGGTGCTGGCCTGGTCGCTGCGGCGTCCTACTTCCTGGTCCACCTCTTCGCCCGCTGACCCCTCGCCTCCGTCTCTCCCCTTCCTCTCACCCCCTCGCTCTTACCCCTCCCTTTACCCCGGGCCCCATACTTCTTGCCACGGGGTCGTGATGCAGCGGCCCCTGAGGTGTCAATGGACGACCGTGTGGCAAGAGGTCGCGACTCCCGCGCGACCTCTTGCGGCGTGGTTGTGATGGGGTCGGGCCGAAGCCGCAGGCATGACGGTCGGCCTGGGGCCGCCACCGCTCTCCCCGCGGCTGCCCTTCATGCTGGGCCTTTGACCAGTTTCGCGTGAGTCACCGCCAGGAACGGAGCTCATCATGAGGGTTCGCCCGCCACAGGCACCTGATGTGGCGTGGTCTCGCACGCGCACGGGCCTCGTCGAGGGCGCGCGCGATGAGCACTCCGCGCCCGCCAAGGGCCTTGGGCTCCCAGCGGGCAACGCCGAATCCAGCACCCTCAAGTCGTCGCTCGCGGTCGCGCTCGTCAAGTACTCGCCTGGCGACAAAATCTTGACCCACTTCATCGACTGGTCCGAACTCGCCGCGATACTTGCCTAGGCCATCCGCCTCACCGACGACACCCTCGCGGCGCCAGAGGAAGTCGACCCGACCGATGAGGTCGCCGTCCAGATCGTGGATCCAGATCTGTGACTCCGGACGCGGATATCCCAACCGGTGGATGGCTTCAGCTGACCTTGATTCGAACCAGTTCTCGCGGCGGCCGTCGATGAGGGCGATGCCGAGGTCGGCCTTCCGTATGCCGGGCCACCGGGCCTGGGTCGTACGGATCCGGAGCAGGTCCTCGACGGTCACGAGCTCTCTGCGGATGGCTTGGTCGGCGATCGCGAGCGCATCTCCGGCCTCCAGCTCGCGGAAGCAGTCGATCACCGTGCGGGCGTGCGTGGTTACGATCAGGCCGTCGGCCTCGATGACATGTTCATCCGCCAGACCCGACGGCAGGATGCGTCGCCAGTCATCTGGGCAACTCGTCCTCGAGCCGGTGAGTGGGGTCAGGGTGGGCCGGCCAAGGTCACCCCACGGATGGGGCAGGCCGTGAATGAGGGCTGCGCTCAGGTGACTGATCGCAACACCCGGCAAGGAGTGGAAAGCGGCTCTGCTGAGCGCAATGTGCTTGTCACGCTGACCGACCTCGCACCAGATGTCTGGGACGCAGTAGAGCGCCGGCGCCAACAACTCCAGGTCTTTTCGCGCAACCGCCCCACGGATCCGTTCGTGCGTGAGACCCGCGGCGATCGCCTCGGAGGACAGAAACGGCTGCGGGAGCTCGAGCCACCGCTCTCTAGGCGTCTGGCGCACCCTTGGAACCTGTCTCGACGCCGCGCGAGGCGCAAGCGTGGCGCCACGGCCTGTGGACCGTGTGACGCCGCTGATTCGGCCTGGGGAGAGTGACGTCTGCCGACGGAGGGCCCGGCCCGTTTCGGGCCGGGATCAGCCGAAGCGGCCGGAGATGTAGTCCTCCGTGGCCTTCTCGGAGGGGTTGTTGAAGATCTTCTTGGTGTCGTCGATCTCGATGAGCCGGCCGGGCTTGCCGTTCCCCGCGATGTTGAAGAAGGCCGTGCGGTCGGACACCCGGGCCGCCTGCTGCATGTTGTGGGTCACGATCACGATCGTGTACTTGCTCTCGAGCTCCTTGATCAGGTCCTCGATCGCCAGGGTCGAGATCGGGTCGAGCGCAGAGCAGGGCTCGTCCATCAGAAGCACCTGCGGTTCGACCGCGATCGCCCGCGCGATGCAGAGGCGCTGCTGCTGCCCGCCGGAGAGACCGGCGCCGGGCTTGTCCAGCCGATCCTTGACCTCGTTCCACAGGTTCGCGCTGCGCAGTGACTTCTCGACGATCTCGTCGAGCCGCTTCTTGTCGCGAATCCCATTGAGCCGCAGGCCGGCTGCCACGTTGTCGCGGATCGACATCGTCGGGAACGGGTTCGGCCGCTGGAATACCATTCCCACCGTGCGGCGAACGGCGACCGGGTCGACCCCGGTGGCGTAGAGGTCCTGGTCGTCGAGCATGACCTTCCCCTCGACACGGCCGCCGGGGATGACCTCGTGCATGCGGTTGAGGGTGCGCAGGAAGGTCGACTTGCCGCAGCCGGACGGCCCGATGAACGCGGTCACCGAGCGCGGCTCGACGGTCATCGTGACGCCTTCGACCGCCTTGAAGGACTCGTAATAGACGTCCAGGTCGCTGACGTCGATTCGCTTGGCCATGGGAAGGGTCTCCTTGCTTACTTCCGTACAGAGCCGAGCCGCGCGACGAGGCGGCCGGCCAGGTTGAGGACGAGCACGATGAGGATCAGCGTCAGCGCCGCCGCCCACATGCGGTCGATCGCGGGGGCGAGGTTCTCGGTGCGGTCCTGGTTGATCATGGTTGGCAGGGTCGCCATGAGCCCGCCGAACAGGTCGGTCGCGATGCTCTTGGTGTAGGGCCCGAGGATCAGCAGGGGCGCCGTCTCGCCCATGACGCGCGCGAGCCCGAGGAGCACCCCGGTGACGATCCCGGAGAAGGCAGTCGGCAGGACGATTCGAACGATCGTCTTCCACTTCGGCACGCCCAGCGCGTACGACGCCTCGCGCAGCTCGTTCGGCACGAGCTTGAGCATCTCCTCGGTGGAGCGCACGACGACCGGGATCATGAGCAGGACCAGGGCCAGGCAGACCGCGAAGGCCACGCGCTGGAAGTGGAAGGTCGTCACCCAGAGGGCGTAGATGAACAGGCCCGCGACGATCGAGGGTATGCCGGTGAGGATGTCGACCATGAACGAGATGGCGCGGGCGAGCTTCCCCCGCCCGTACTCCACCAGGTAGATCGCGGTCATGATCGCGATGGGGACCGCGATCACGGCCGTCACAGCGGCCTGGATCAGGGTGCCCTGGATGGCGTGGACCGCTCCGCCTCCGACGCGCCGGGCAGTGATCCCGCGCTGGGAGTTGGTCCACCATGTCGAATCCAGCAGCAGGTGGTAGCCGTTGGACAGGACAGTCCACAGGATCCAGGCCAGCGGTACGAGAGCGAGCAGGAAGGCCCCCCACATGACCACGCGGGCCAGCTGGTCGCGGACGGCCCGGGCACGTGAGGGGTGGCTGAACCCCGACCCGAGGCCCCTGCCCAGGCTGGAGCCCTGTCCAGAACCCAGCCCAGACCCGGGAGCGTTCCCCAGGCCGCGCTCCGACGCCGCTCCGGCCGCCTCCGCTCCGGCCGACGGCGCTCCGGCGGACCGCGCTTGGGCGGCCGCTGTTCCCGACTCCGAGTTCGTGGCGGTCGTCATTCGCTGAAGGCCTTCCTGCGCTCGATCACGATGCGTGCGATCGCGTTGACGACGAACGTGAGGATGAACAGCACGAGGCCGGCTGCGATGAACGCGCCGGTCTTCTGCGGAGTGTCGAACTCGGCGGCGTTGTTGGCGATTCGCGAGGCGAACGTCTCGCCGCCATTGAAGATCGACCACGACCACGGGGCTCCGTCTGGGAGCGTCGACACGATGATCGTGACCGCAATCGTCTCGCCCAGAGCTCGCCCCAGGGCGAGCATCGCCGCGCTGATCACACCGGGCCTGCCGAAGGGAAGGACCGCCGTGCGGATCATCTCCCACTTGGTGGCCCCCAGCGCCAGCGCACCCTCCTTGTGGGCCACCGGAGTCTGGGCAAACACCTCGCGGGAGAGGGCGGTGACGATGGGCAGAACCATGATCGACAGGACGATGCCGATGAAGAAGATCGTCCCGCCGCTGATGTCGGTCCTCGAGAGGATGGGGAGCCGGCCGGCGTGATCCTCCAGGAACGTCTCGACCGGCTCGATGACACCGCGGAACGTGAACGCGCCCCAGATGCCGTAGACGATCGACGGCACGGCGGCCAGCAGGTCGACCAGCATGGCGGCCGGGCGGCTGAGCCAGCGAGGCGCGTACTGCGTGATGAACAGGGCCACCCCCACGCCCACCGGGACCGCGATGACCATCGCGATGACGGAGGCGGCGGAGGTGGTCCAGAGCAGCTCGACGATGCCGAACTTCGGGTGGTCGCCCTCGACCTGCCACTCCCGAGAGGTGAGGAAGTTCGCCTCGTTCTTGAGCAGTGCCGGAACCGCCTGCCAGAGCAGGAACAGCCCGATCAGGGTGACGATGGCGATCACCACGAGACCGGCGCCCCGCGCCGTCCCCCCGAACAACCGGTCGCCGAGGCGGCCGGTTGATGCCGAGTCCCCGCTGAGCGGGGGACGGTGCTCCCCGGAGGGGAGCTCGTCGACGGCGGAGACGCCGGTCACTGATGACACGCTGTTGCCTAACGGTGTGGTTGCTGGACTGATCGCGGTATGCCGGTCAGCTCAGGAAGGTGGTGCGCTGCGGTCGAGCGCTGCTCAGGAGAGCGCGTCGATCGCAGCGGTCACCTTGGTGCGGACTGAGTCGGGAAGCGGCGCGTAGCCGATCTCCTCGAGGCCCTGCTGGGTGTCCGCAGCCGCGAAGTGCTTCAGGAAGGCCTTGATGAGCTTGCCCTTCTCGGCGTCCTTGGCCTTGGAGCAGACGATCTCGTAGGTCACCAGCAGGATCGGGTAGGCACCGGCCTCCTTGGTGGTGTAGTCGAGCTTCAGCGCGAGGTCGTTGCCCTGGCCCGACTGCGAGGCGGCCGAGACAGCCTTGCCGACCGACTCGCCGGTCAGCTCGACCGGGCCCGAGCCGTTGTCGATCTGCGCGACGCCCAGGCCGTTGTCCTTGGCGTACGACCACTCGGTGTAGGTCACGCCGCCGTCCGTCCCCTTGACCGCACCCGAGACCCCGGCTGACTTCTCCTTGCCCTCCCCCTTGCCGGTCCAGGCCTTGGCCGGCTCAGCCGTCCACACCGACGGGGCCGCGGCGTTCAGGTACTTCGTGAAGTTCTCCGTGGTGCCCGACTCGTCGGACCGGAAGAACACCTTGATCAGCGTCTTCGGCAGCGTGACTCCCGAGTTGAGGGCGGCGATCGCAGGGTCGTTCCATGTCGTGATCTTGCCGAGGAAGATCTTCGCGGCCACGTCGGCGTTGAGGACCAGCTTGTCGACACCCTTGACGTTGTAGGCGATCGCGATCGGGCCAGTCACCATGGGGATGTCCCAGGCGGGGGAGCCGCAGGCCTTGTCGGCCTCGTCCTTCTCCACCTTGCCGTCCTTGGCCACGGTCTTCAGGGCCGAGTCGGAGCCGGCGAAGTCGACCTGGCCGGCGATGAACTGCTTGATGCCCGCACCGGATCCGGTCGGGTTGTAGTTGATCGTGGCGCCGGAGCACTTGTCGCCGTAGGAGGAGATGGCCTCCTCGATAGCGTTCTTCTGGGCCGAGGACCCCTCGGCGCTGAGGGTGCCCGCGACGCAGTCGCCGGCAGCCGGGGAGCTGGCCGAGCTGTCGCCGCCCGCGCTGGTGTTGTTGTCGGAGCCGCACGCCGCGAGGGCGATCGAGCCGACGAGCGCGAGTGCAGCCACCTGGCTGAGACGCTGAATCTTCACGGTCTGGAACCTCTCCACAAACAGGGAAATGGCACCGGGCATCCATGCCCGACGCCTCGAAGTTAGGGAGCCTGCGTGAAGCCGCGGCCCGCCGTGGGTGAACGGACGGTGAACACCACCCAGACATTGGGCGGACGGCACCTCACCCCACGTGGGACGGGGCGTGAACGAGTGGAGGGCCGCCCTCGCTTTGTCTGCGTGAGGAGCGGCGTGGCCCGCCGCCACGCGGGTTTGCCGCTCCAGACGCAGACAGAGTCGGCGTAGCCGTGGGATCAGAGGGGTGGGGGCGACGGCGCCGACGCTAGGGCTGGTACCGCTCCACCGCGACGACCCACGCGTCCACACCGGTGCCCACGACGTGCACGACCAGGGCCTCGCCCTTGCCCATACCGTCGGCGGACGCGGTCTTCAGGTGCCGAGAGGCCTCCTCCGCCTGCGGCCCGTCGGGCTCCACGATGGCGGCCAGCGCGTCGAGCAGGTCCGGGAACACCGGGCCGTGGCTGCAGATCGCCGTGCCCGCGCCGCGCTCGAGCACGCGCCTCAGGTGGCGCGGCGCTCGCTTCGGATCGTCGGCGTAGCCCTCCTCCGAGAGCCCCTGCTTGAGCTTCAGACGGGTGCCGAGCTTCACGGCATACGGCCGGAGCGTGTCGCTGCAGCGGATGGAGGGGGAGCTGATCAGGCGGGTGACGCCGTAGGCGGCCAGCATCGGCACCAGCGCCCTGGCGCGCTCCTCCCCACGCCGGTCCAGCGGACGCGCCTGGTCGTCGGCGCCCTTCCACGACTCTCGCGGGACGGCCTTGGCATGGCGCACGAGCACAATCGGCCAGCTGGCCAGGCCGCCGGTCTGGTCGGCCCGGACGAGGGCGCGAAGCTGGTCGCGGTCACGGGCGTAGTCCAGCCGCGAGTAGGCCGTGGCCACGTCGAGCCAGGCGACCTGGTCGATCTCGTTCAGCAGTCGGCCCGTGCCGCCGACCACCTCGGCCGTCCAGTAGCGCACCTCCTTGGTCGCCATTCGCGCGGTGCGGTCCAGGACGCTGTATGCCGCGGGCGGCAGCGGGCGACCGAGGCGGACTTCGAGCCCGGTCTCCTCCAGCGTCTCCCGGACCGCGGCGACCGGCCATTCCTCGTCGGGGTCGAGCTTGCCCTTGGACCATGACCAGTCGTCGTAGCGGGGGCGGTGGACCAGGGCGACCTGGAGCGTGCCGCGGCGCCGTCGCCAGGGCACGGTCCCGGCGGCGGGGATCACAGCCACGGGCGGCTCACCTGCGGGTGCTCGGCGAGGGGTTCCTCCCGCCGTGGTCGGCTCGGCGCACTCACCGGCGCGCCCATCGGTGGACTCACCGGCGCGCCCGCTGACGCCCTCACCGGCGCACCCACTGACGCACTGACCGTCACACTCACCGGCGCACCGCCTTGCGCCTCCGCTTCGCGTGCATCTCGATCAGGTGCTCCTGCAGGTCGGGCAGGGGGCGCCCCTCGGGGTCGGTGTAGACCCGGGTCCAGCGCCCGTCCCCGGACAGCCGCCAGTGGGCGAACTGGTCGCCCATGCCCTTGTCGATGAGGGCGCGCAGGTCGTCGATGTGGCGGGCGTCGTCGATGCGCACCAGGGCCTCTACCCGGCGGTCGAGGTTGCGATGCATCATGTCTGCGCTGCCGATCCAGGCCTCGGGCTCGCCGTCGCCGCCGAAGTAGAAGATGCGCGAGTGCTCGAGGAAGCGGCCGAGGATCGACCTGACCTCGATGTTCTCCGACAGGCCCTCGACCCCGGGCCGCAGGGCGCAGATGCCGCGCACCAACAGCTGCACAGTCACCCCTGCCTGCGACGCGCGGTAGAGGGCGTCGATCACCTGCTCGTCGACGATGGAGTTCAGCTTCATCCCCACATAGCCGCCGCGGCCCCTCCGGGCATAGGAGGCCTCCGCCTCGATGCGCTCGACGAGACCGCTGCGCACCGAGCGAGGAGCCACCAGCAGCCGGCGGAACTTGCTGCGTGGCGCCAGGCCGGAGAGCTGGTTGAACAGGCGGCTGAGGTCCTCGCCCACCTGGGGGTCGGTGGTCAGCAGCCCGAGGTCCTCGTAGAGCCGCGCCGTCTTGGGGTTGTAGTTGCCGGTGCCGATGTGGCAGTAGCGCCGCAGGCCCTCGGGCTCCTGCCGGACCACCAGGCAGAGCTTGGCGTGGGTCTTGAGCCCGACGATGCCGTAGACGACGTGCACGCCGGCGTGCTCGAGCTTGCGGGCCCACGAGATGTTGTTCTCCTCGTCGAACCGCGCCTTGATCTCGACGACCGCCAAGACCTGCTTGCCCGCCTCGGCAGCGTCGATCAGGGCGTCGATGATGGGGGAGTCGCCGCTGGTCCGGTAGAGCGTCTGCTTGATCGCCAGGACCTTGGGATCAGCCGCCGCCTGCTCGATGAACTCCTGCACAGACGTCGAGAACGAGTCGTAGGGGTGCTGGAGCAGGACGTCCTGGCGGCGGATGCTGCCCAGGATGTCCCGCGCCTTCGCGCTCTCGGTGGGCGCCAGGTCGGCGCTGGTGCGCGGAACGAACCGCTCGTAGTGCAGGTCCGAGCGTTCCAGGTCGGCGACGACGTTGAGTCCGCGCAGGTCCAGCGGGGCCGGCAGCCGGTAGACCTCCTGGTCGTGGACCCCGAGCTCGCGGACGAGCATGTCCATGACGTGGTCGTCCATGTCGTCGTCCACTTCGAGCCGCACCGGGGGGCCGAAGCGCCGGCGGATGAGCTCCTTCTCGAGGGCGGCCAGGAGGTTCTCGGCGTCGTCCTCCTCGACCTCGAGGTCCTCGTTGCGCGTGACCCGGAAGGTGTAGTGCTCGTGCACCTCCATGCCGGGGAAGAGCTGGTCCAGGTTGGCCGCGATCACGTCCTCGAGCGGCACGAACCGCGCGCCGTACATGTCGGCCAGCTCCGTGTCGCTCAGGCTGGGCTGCACCAGCAGGAACCGCGGCAGCAGCGGGGGCACCTTGACCCGGGCGAAGTGCTCCTTGCCCGTCTTGGGGTTGATCAGGACAACCGCGAGGTTGAGGGACAGCCCGGAGATGTACGGGAAGGGGTGGGCGGGGTCGACGGCGAGCGGGGTCAGGACCGGGAAGATCTCCTCGGTGAACAGGTCCTGGAGGTCGCCCTGCTCATCGTCGGACAGCTGCTCCCACCGGACGATGATGATGCCCTCCTCCCGGAGCGCCGGGCGTACCAGGTCGTCGAAGACGGCGGCCTGCATGCCCATCAGCTCGTGGGCCACCAGCGAGATCTGCTCGAGCACCTCTCGCGGCTCCAGACCGGAGGCCGATCGCACCGCCATGCCGGTGGCGATGCGTCGCTTGAGCCCGGCCACGCGAACCATGAAGAACTCGTCGAGGTTGGAGGCGAAGATCGCGAGGAACCGCGCGCGCTCCAGCAGGGGCAGGCTGTCGTCGGCGGCGAGCTGGAGCACGCGCTCGTTGAACTGCAGCCACGAGATCTCGCGGTCGAGGAACCGGTCGCCGGGCAGGCCGTCCGGCTCCGCGACCGCCGGATGGCTGATGACCCGCATGTACCGCCCGTTGGACTGGCGCGGCTGGAAGCGCTCGTTGTCGAGCGGACTGGAGCTCGCGATCGACACCTCGGGGACGATCGGCTGCTCGGCCGCGTCGGTCATGGTCGGGTCGTCGAGGTCCCTGCCGGGGGCCGTGGTGGTCGTCGCCGCGGCCGCCACTGTGGTGGTCGCGGTGGCGCTGCGGTCGGACGCCATGGCTTCAGCCTTGCCCTTCGAGTGCTTGTCGGTGGCTGCGGCGCTCATGAGTTCATCCTGACAGGAGGTGATGACCGCCGCGCGCGTACATCACATCGACCATGATGCTGCGGAAGCCCTCCCGCCGATAGGTCGCCAGCGCCGCCGCGTTGTCGCCGTCGACATACAGAACGGCCTCGCGAACGCCCTTGGCGGCCAGGTGCGCGAGGCCCAGTCGGGTGAGTGGTCGGGCGAGCCCGCGTCCTTGGTATGCCGGCCGCACACCGAGCGCGTAGACCTCACCCTCCGCCGGGGCGTCGCCGTCGCCGTCGCCGTTGCCGTCGCGGTCGCGTTCGGCATCGGCCCCGGTCGGCGGGGGAGCCGGCTCGATCTTGGTCCAGTGGAACGCGGCCACCGTGCCGGGCTGGTCCTCGTGCTCGAGCAGGATGAACCCCGAAGGGTCGAACCACGGCTGCGCCATGCGGGCCTCCAGGTCGGCACGGGCCAGGCGGCCCTGCTCGGGATGGCCCGCGAAGGCCTCGGCGTTGGCGGACAGCCACGCGTCCTCGTCGCGTCCCCGCTCGAAGGCCCGGGCCCGAAAGCCGGTCGGCAGCTCCGCCGGCGCGAGGTCTGCCGGGGTCAGCAGCCGGGCCATCTTGTGGAGCTCGCGCACGGCGACCAGCCCGAGGCTGGCGGCCAGCGCCTGCGCCCCCGGGAGCGAGCCGTGGGCCCACACCCGGACCGCCCCGTTCTCGCTCGCCAGGGCGCCCCACAGCTGTGTCCCGACACCCTGGCGGCGGTGCCGCAGTGACACGACGAGCTCGCCGGAGGGTTCGCCCCCTCCCCAGCGCTCCCCGCCGGCCAGCTGGGCGTACCCGACCAGGCGGTCACCGGCATACGCCATGACGTGGAATGCCGCGACGCTGCCTGGCCTGGCGAGCAGCATGGTCTGCTCCGACAGTGCCGACACCCCGTCGGCGCGAGCCGTCTCGCGCTGGAGGGCGGCGACGTCAGCGGCCTGCCGAGCGCTGAGCGACGGGGAGGTAACAAGTCGGGGAAGAGGCACCGGCCAATTCCACCACTTACTTCCCACTCGGGCTCGGAGCGGTTAGCGTGCGAAGTCTTGCGGCCACGACCGCTTCCCACCGCACTTCTTGCGACGAGACAGCTAGGGACGACGTTATGACTTCTGCACGGAGACGGCGCCTGACCGGCGCCTTTGCCGCGGCTGCCATTGCCGCGACCGGCCTGGCCCTGACGAGCGGCACCACCCAGGCCGCCCCGAACGGGCCGACGATGGACATCCAGCTGCTGTCCTTCAACGACTTCCACGGCAACCTGGAGCCTCCGTCGGGCTCGAGCGGCCGGATCGTGACGGGGCACCACCTGGACGCCACGACTGGCAAGCCGGTGGACGAGACGGTCAATGCCGGTGGGGTCGAGTACCTGGCCACCCACCTCGCGCGGGCCCGCGAGGGCCACCCGTACTCCCTGACCGTGGCGGCGGGAGACCTCATCGGTGCCTCCCCGTTCCTCTCCGCCATGTTCCACGACGAGCCGACCATCGAGGCGATGAACGCGCTCAAGCTCGACGTCAGTGCGGTGGGCAACCACGAGTTCGACGAGGGCTACCAGGAGCTGCAGCGGATGGCCAACGGCGGCTGCATCGACGACGGTGACGGAGCCAACAACCAGAACTCCTGCCCTACCGGCTCGTTCGGGGGAGCGGACTTTCCCTACCTCGCCGCCAACGTGTTCTACGAGGGCACGAACACCACGATCCTGCCGGCGTACGCGATCAAGAACATCAAGGGCGCCAAGATCGGCTTCATCGGCATGACCCTTCACGACACCCCGACGATCGTCACCGCCTCCGGCGTGGCCGGGCTGGAGTTCCGTGACGAGGTGGCGACCGCCAACGCGCTGGTCCCGGTGCTGCGCGAGCAGGGTGTCAACGCGATCGTCGTGCTGCTCCACCAGGGCGGCACGCCGACCCTCGAGAAGTGGGCGGACTCGTCCGGCAAGGTCTGGGACGTCAACCCCAGCTACAAGTGGGCGTGTGACGGCGGCACGTTCGACAAGACCCTCGCGGGCGACTCGCCCGTCCTCTCCATCGCAGAGCACCTAGACCCCGCCATCGACATGATCGTCTCGGGGCACACCCACCAGCCCTATGTCTGCAGCGTTCCGGACCCGGCGGGCCAGCAGCGCCTCGTGACTTCGGCGTCCTCGTTCGGGCGCCTGTTCACCGAGACCGACCTGACCTATGACCGCCGCACCAGCGACATCGTGCGAGCGTCGGTCAAGGGCGCGAACCTGATCGTCACCCGCGACGTCCCCAAGGACGCGGCCGAGACCCAGATCATCACCAAGTACAAGGAGTTCTCGGCTCCCATCGCCAGCAGGGTGATCGGCTCGATCACGACGGACGTGACCCGCACCGGCAATGCTGGGGGCGAGTCGCAGCTCGGAGACCTGATCGCCGACGCGCAGCTCGCCGACCCGTCGGTGGTCACGGGCGGCGTCAAGCCGGTGGTCGCGTTCATGAATCCTGGCGGCATCCGTGCCGACCTCACCTACGCCAACTCCCCCTGGGGCGAGGCGCCGGGTGACATCACGTTCGAGGAGGCTTTCACGGTCCAGCCGTTCAACAACTACCTGGTGTCACTCGACATGACCGGCGCCCAGATCAAGACCATGCTCAACCAGCAGTGGTCGGGCAACAACGCTGGTTCCGCAAAGAAGATCCTCCAGGTGTCGAACGGCTTCGCCTACAGCTACTCCGGCACCACGCTCGGGCAGGTCACGCTGAACGGCACGCCCATCGACGATGCCGCCACCTACCGGGTCGTGACGAACAACTTCGTGGCGGACGGCGGGGACAACTTCACCGTGTTCAAGGACACCAAGAACAAGTACTTCGGTGGCCTCGACATCGACGCCTTCGCCAGCTACCTGGGCAAGCCCGGGGTCAGCCCCTACACCCCCGGCCCGCTGACCCGGATCACGGCCAACTGAGGCCAGCACCCGGCATACAGCACCCGGCATACGGCAGTGACAGCGGCGCCCCTCCCGGGAGCGGGAGGGGCGCCGCCCGCTGTTTGCCCCGCACGGGACGCGGTGTTCGGCGTGAGGCAGTGGATGCTGGGTCAGGCTTCGGCGAGCTGGCCCTCGACCGTGCCGCCGCCATCGGCGCTGCCCTGCTCGGGCACGAACCGGTAGCCGACATTGCGCACCGTGCCGATGAGGACCTCGTACTCGACGCCGAGCTTCGCGCGGAGCCGGCGCACGTGGACGTCGACCGTGCGCGTCCCCCCGTAGTAGTCGTAGCCCCACACCTCCTGGAGGAGCTGCGCGCGGGTGAACACCCGACCCGGGTGCTGCGCGAGGTGCTTGAGGAGCTCGAACTCCTTGTAGGTCAGGTCTAACGTGCGCCCCCGGACCTTGGCCGAGTAGGTCGCCTCGTCGATCGTCACGTCACCCGCAGTGATCGTGGTGTCCGGGGTCTCCTCGCCGTTGGTCAGCCGGCCGATCGCCAGTCGGAGGCGCGCCTCGACCTCGGCGGGCCCGGCCGAGTCGAGCAGGACGTCGTCGATGCCCCATTCGGAGGTCAGCCCGGCCAGGCCGCCCTCGGTGAGCACGGCGAGGAGCGGGACCGAGATGCCGGTCGTGCGGAGCACCCGGCACAGCGACTTGGCCACGGCCAGCTCGCGGCGCGCGTCCACCAGCACGGCGTCACTGGCGGTCGTCCCCTCGATCAGGGCGGTCGCCTCTGCCGGCATCACCCGCACCTGGTGGCTGAGCAGGCCCAGCGCCGGCAACACCTCTGCGCTCGGCGCCAGGGTGTTGGTCAGCAGCAGCAAGTGGGCCATCACAGGGCAGGATAGGTGTTCATGCAACCCGAACAGCGCCTTGGCCAGCCGGTGAGACCTGCGGCGACCAGCACAAATGAGGCGGGTATGCCGGTCGGCGAAGCGCCTGCGCACGTCACCGTGCGCTACTGGGCCGGGGCTCGGGCTGCTGCTGGTGTCGACTCCGACAGCATCGACGCGAGCACGGTTGCCGATGCCATCGAGCGGGTGGTGGAGCTGCATGCCGCCCTGCGGCCGGTCACCGCGGTGAGCACGATCCTCCTGGACGGGCGTCCGGCCGCTCTCGACCAGGCCCTCGGGGAGGGGGCGGTGCTCGAGGTGCTGCCTCCCTTCGCCGGCGGGTAGTGCGAGGATGCCTCCTGTGTCGGACAACGAAGGCCAGCCCGAGACGCGTGCCAGCAGGCGCGCGGCCCGCGAGGCGGCCGAATCCGCCGAGGCCGAGCGTCGCCGCTCGCGCGGCCGACGGCGGGGCGCTCCGACACCGCCCCCCACGCCATCACCAGCGCCTCCGCAGTCTTCGGGGCGGGCCACCCCAGAGCCCCCGGAGACCCGGGCATCACGGCGCGAGCGCACCACGGGCAGCCTCCGCCCCGTGCCGCCGCCGGGGCCACCGCCGTCCGCGCCGGCCCCGGGTGCTGGATCCCAGCGGGGGTCGGCTGCGCCCGGCGCGGGCCTCCCCGAGCCTCCGCTGACCCGCGCCGCTCGGCGTGAGCAGACTTCTGGCAGCCATCGGCCGGTCCCGCCTCCGAGCGGGGTTGCCCAGCCCGGCGGACGTTCTTCGCGGCGCGAGCCGCAGGGTGGCGAGCCTCTGGGTCGAACCACCCGCGGGCAGGTGCCCCCGCCCGACCAGTCCCCGACCCGCGCGTCGCGCCGCGAGCCGGCTGCGGGCCCGTCCAGCCGCTCGTCACGACGATCCCAGGCGGCCGCCGACGCGCCGCCTTCGGCGGCCGTCCCGTCGCCTCCGACCGCTGACCCGGCGAGCCGACACGACTCCGACTGGACCTCCCGGGCCCAGGGTGCTCAGGGAGGGCAGGGCCCGCGGGGCAGGCCAGCCCCGGGGTACGGCGCCCGGCCGTCTCAGCCGCCGCCCCCATCTGCCGCGCCACCTGCGCCGCCGGTCACACCGCCCTACGGATCGACACCCGGACAGGGCGGCCCACCGCGGGCCTACGAGGGCCGGCCGCTCGGTCGGGGCGTCCGGCCACCCGGTCAGGGGGGGCCGGCGCTCGGTCCGGGGGGGCTGCCACCCGGTCAGGGGGGCCCGCCAACCGGGCCTGGTGGTAGGCCGCGCGGCGCGCCACCGGCATACGACCGTCCCTCACAGCCACCGCCCGAGGGCTACGGCGGCAGGCGACGGGTCCCGCCAGCCGACTACGGCGGCCCGCCGACGGACCCAGGTGGCCCCTCGACCGGACCGCCTGGACCGCGCACAGGTCCAGGTGGCCCACCGACCGGACCGGTTGGCCCGCCCGTGACCCGGTACGCCGCGACTCCGCCTGGGCCAGGCCCGACAACGGGCCCGATCGAGCCGGTTCGTGCGCCGACTCGCGCGGAGCGGCGCGCTCAGGCGGCCCAGCCTGGCGCTGAGGGGCCGAGGGCTGGGGAGGCAGCAGGATCGGCTGCAGCCGAGGCCGCCCCCGACCAGGTGCATGGCCAGGAGATGGAGCGCCCCCAGGCGCGCGCCCGAGGGCGGAGGCACCCTGCTGGGGCCACTCGCGAGCCGTCGGGCCGTGGTGGTCGCATCGTCACGACCTTCGCCACCGTGGCCCTGTGTGGCTTGATCGGGCTGAGCGCGTTCGCGAGCCCTCTCGTGGTTGCCGCCGCGGTGGCCCTCGGTGGGCTCGTCGTGGCATGGGGCTGGCCGACGCTGCTGGGGTCGCCCAGCCGCTTCGGGTCGTCCCTCGTGCTCGCGCTGGCGACCGTGGGCTGCGTGAGCTCGGTGGCACTGACCACCAGTGACCCCTACCTGCGGTACCTCCCCGCGGCGATCGCCGGAGCCCTCCTGCTCGCCTTCCTGCACCAGATCCTGCGGCGTGACGGCAGGCCGCGGCTCAGCGAGTCGGTGGCCATCACGGCGTCGGGCATCGCGATCATCGCGTCAGGGGCAGCGCTCGTGCCGCTGCCACTCACCTACCAGGGGGTGCAGCCACTGACCGTTGCGATGGCGGCCATGGGGGCGGCGGCCCTGGCCGACCTGCGCGGCGGCCGCCAGAGCATGCGTGCCTGGCTGCTCCCGATGGCGATGATCCTCGGTGGTGGGGGTGGTGTGGCGGCCGCGTACCTGCTCGATGGCCCGGCCCTCGCGCCGGCACTCCTGATCGGGGTCGTGGTCGCCGCCGTGAGCCATGCCCTCCGCCGCGTGCTGGCCGTGCTGCCCCCGATCGCCGGGGCCAGGGGCCGGCTGGTGTCGGCGGCGTCGTCGGTGCTCATATGCGGCATGGTCACGTACGTGCTTTCGCGGGCGTTCATCGCCTGAGGGCACGCGTGGCCGGCACGGCTGCTGCAGCCGGCCGCGCCGACGGCCACGGGCACGCGCCACCTCAAGCGCCACGTGGGGCCGGCCACGTGCAGGTGGCCACGTGCCGGTGGCCACGGCCCCATCAGTACACGAGGGCGCGGCAATCAGGCGCCATGACCTCCTCGACGAACGCCGCCGCGCCGCGGATCGCCGTGCCCCCGATCAGGTCCGGTTCGGCGAGGTCACGGCGGGCCGCGCACTGGCCGCATACCGTGACCGTCGCTCCGGCGAGAAGGGCGTCGCGGAGATCCGCCAGGCGCGCGGCGTGGGGCAGGTCGACCGCCTCGGCCCGTCCCGGAACGGCCATCCACGTCGCCTCCCCGGTCAGCCACAGGCTCACCTCCAGGCCGCTGGCCAGGGCGGTGGCTGCGACGGTGAACCCCTGGTTGAGCCGCTCGAGCGCCTCCGTACCGCAGGTGACCTTCACGACAAGACGCGTTGGGGAGTCGGGCATGGCACTCAGGCTACGATCACGGTCGTGGAAGCCTTCTTCATCACGCTCCTGAGCCTGACCGTGGTCGTCGTGACCTGGTTCGCGGGCTTCACGGTCTACCGGCTCATCCGCACTCCGCGCTGATGGTCTTCCAGCTCGACCCGGACCTGCCCTCCGAGCTCGCCCCCCTCGCCTGGCTGGTCGGCCGCTGGGAGGGTGCCGGGGTGGTCGGCTACCCCACGATCGAGTCCGCCCATTTCGGGCAGGAGATCGAGGTCACCCACGACGGGCGCCCCTTCCTCGAGTGGCGAAGCCGCACCTGGCTGCTGGACGAGTCGGGCCAGATGGTGCGGCCGCTGGCGAAGGAGGTCGGTTTCTGGCGACCGCTTCCCGACAACGAGGTCGAGCTGCTCCTGGCCCACCCGACGGGAATCGTCGAGCTCTACCACGGCACCACGTCCCCCGCGAAGATCGAGCTGCGCACCGACGCGGTCGTCCGGAGCCCGCACGCCAAGGAGTATGCCGCCGCCACTCGCCTCTACGGCTACGTCAACTCCAACCTGCTCTGGGCGATGGACATGGCGGCGATGGGGGAGTCGCTCCAGAGCCACGTGTCCGCCGAGCTCAAACGCGTCGCCTGACCTGCTCCCACTCGCCTCACCTTTATCGGGTCCCCCGAGAAAGGGTCCCCTACCCCGACGTGGGAACTCCGGGGAGGCGCACCCTTATCGGGTAACCCGATAAAGGTGCGCGGCGGGGGGGCGCCGGGGCCTACTGGCGGGGGACGTAGTCCTCCATCGTGTCGCCCTGAAGCTCCTCGCCCATCAGCTTGAGCAAGGGTTCGTTGACGATGTCGATCGACGCGCCCTGGGGCGTCATGCCGAAGCCCGTGATCGGCGCGGTGATGAACACGATGTCGTCACCGCGCACGTTCCGCAGACTCAACCCGAGCGATCGGATCTCGCCCATGTCGAACCCGTTGTCGACCGTGAGGTTCTCGGTGCCCGCGCTGATGAACTTGGCGAGCGTGATCGGGTTGGTGATGGTCTCCTTGCTGAGTCCCTTCAGCATCAGCGCCTTGATGAACGCCTGCTGGCGACGACCGCGGGAGATGTCGCCCTCGCTGAGCTCGTAGCGCTCGCGGACGAAGCCCAGCGCCTCCTCGCCGTTGAGGTAGTTCCACCCCTTGTGGATGACCACCGGGCCGCCGTTGCCCTTGCCGTCGCTGGCCTCCTCGGCCCAGACCCGGACGCCCCCCACGGCGTCGGTCATCCGCTTGAACCCCTCGAACCCGATCAGTGCGGCATGGTCGATCTTGACCCCCAGCATGTTCTGCAGTGTCGTCACCAGCAGTGGCGTCTTGCCGAACGCGAAAGCCGCGTTGATCTTGTTCTTCCCGTGCCCGGGGATGCTGACGTACATGTCGCGGGGGAAGTGGATCAGGTAGACCTTCTTACGGTCCTGGCTGACGTGCATCAGCATGATGACGTCGGACCGGCTGAAGGTCTCCCCGGGTCGGGCGTCGGAGCCGATCAGCAGGATGTTGACCCCCGCACCCTGCACGAGCTGCTGGCCCTGGCTGCTGCCCGCGCCTGCCGTGGCGCTCGGCGCCGGCAGCAGGTTCTCGTGGGTGACGTTGTGGGCGACGGTCTCGTTCAGGAACAGCAGGTAGGCCCCCACGCCGACCGCAAGCAGCAGCACGAGGGAGACGAGCGCCGCAAGGATTCGGCGTCCACGGCGGCGCTTGGGCCGGTCACGTCGGGTGGGTGCATCCCCCTGCTGGTCGTCCTGCTGGAGCTGGGCCAGGTCATCGAGCACCGGCACAGTGTAGGCGGGTCAGCGTTCAGGCAGGTCTGGGTCGCCCGAATCGTGACGAATAGAGTGGACGGGTGCCATCCGATCTCGCCGGCCGGCTACGCGCTCAGGGCATGCGCATGACCCCGCAGCGCCAGCGGGTCCTCGACGCGATCTCGGACCTGGAACACGCCACGCCCGAGCGCATCGCCGAGCAGGTTCTGGCCGACGGCGGCCCGGCGCTGGCAGCCTCGACGGTCTACCGCACCCTCGAGGCACTCGAGGCACTCGGCATCGTGGGCCACACCCACCTCGACCACGGCGCACCCGCCTACCACCTGGCCGAGCACGCCGACCACGTCCATCTGGTATGCCGTGGGTGCGGGCGGGTGGCCGAGTGCGACCCCGCGCTCGCGGAAAGCTTCGTCGGGAATGTTCTCGACACGACCGGGTTTGTTGCTGAGGTGACACACATGGCAGTTCATGGCTGGTGCCGGGAATGCGCGGCGGGCCGATGACCGCGACGACCACCTCCGAGCTGCTCGGCCGCCAAGGTGCCGTGGAGGGACAGGACGCCGACGCGGGTGTCGCCGCCCACTACGGCGACCCGCTGCGCGAGCAGCGACTCCTCGGCGAGGGCCTGGCCGTCGTCGACCTCTCGCACCGCGGTGTGGTCACCGTGTCCGGCCCCGACCGGCTCAGCTGGCTGCATTCCATGACGACCCAGCAGCTGACCGGGCTCCCGCCCCGCAGCTCGGTCGAGTCGCTCGTGCTCAGCCCCAAGGGGCACATCGAGCACGACCTCCACGTGGTCGACGACGGCGAGACGACGTGGATCACGGTCGAGCCTGGCACGGCTGAGGCCCTGCGTGCCTGGCTGGAGTCGATGCGCTTCATGCTCCGGGTCGAGGTCGCTGACGTCAGCACCGAGTGGGCCGTCCTGGGCGAGGCGTCCGACGCCGAGTCGCTCCCGGGCGAGCCGCTGGCCTGGCGCGACCCGTGGCCCGCGCTGGTTGGCGACACTGCGGCATACGGGCCGGTCGAGGGGCACCCGGGCGCGGGGCGGCGCTGGCGCGAGCTGATCGTCCCCAGGGCCTCGCTGGCCGACGCGGTGGGCGATCGAGCGCTCGCCGGCATGTGGGCTGCGGAGGCGCTGCGCGTGGCCGCATGGCGTCCGCGGCTGGGATTCGAGACCGACCACCGCACGCTTGCCCACGAGGTCGACTGGCTCCGCACGGCGGTGCACCTGCACAAGGGCTGCTACCGGGGGCAGGAGACCATCGCCCGGGTGCACAACCTGGGCCGGCCGCCGCGGCGCCTGGTCTTCCTCCACGTCGACGGGACGTCCCACCTGCTGCCCGAACGGGGCAGCGAGGTCGTGCTGGGCGACCGCTCGGTGGGGCACCTGACCTCGGTTGCGCGGCACTGGGAGGACGGGCCGATCGCTCTGGCGATCGTGAAGCGCAACACGCCCGTCGACGTCGATCTTGTGGTGAGCGGCCTCTCCGCCGCGCAGACTGTCATCGTCACGCCCTGATCAGCCGAAAGATCTTCTGCCATCATGGCGTCATGCCGTCCACCCTCATCACTGTTGCGCCGACGGGTGCCGAGCTCGACAAGGCCGACTTCCCCCAGCTGCCCACGACGCTGGAGGAGCTCGTCGAGACAGCGACAGCCTGCGAGTCGGCGGGCGCGTCCCTGATCCACCTGCACATCCGCGACGCAGACCACAAGCCGACCCTGGACGGCGGTTACCTCAAGGCCGCGGTCGACGCCGTGCGGGAGCAGACCGACCTGGTCGTCCAGCTCTCGACCGGGGGCAGCGTCCACGACCCGCTGGAGCAGCGGCTCACGGTGCTCGACGCCGAGCCCGACTCCTGCAGCCTCACCTGTGGCACCACGAACTTCGGTGACGACGTCTTCCTCAACCCCTGGCCGTTCATGGGCCAGCTCTACGTGCAGGCGCAAGAGCGCGAGGTCGTGCCCGAGTTCGAGCTCTTCGACCTCGGTCACGTGCACGCCCTGCGACGCCTCCTCGACACCTACGGGCTCCCCTTCGGGGGCAAGGTGCACGCCGACTTCGTGACCGGCGTGCCAGGGGGTATGCCGGGAACGCCCCAAGCACTGATGGCTGCGGTCCAGCTCCTGCCGCACGAAGTGACCTCGTGGTCGGCGACCGGCATCGGCCGCACCCACCTGTCGATCATGGCGGCGGCGCTTGCGGCAGGGGGACACCTGCGCGTGGGCATGGAGGACAACGTGGTGTTCGCGCGAGGCCAGCAGGTCCAGCACAACCGCGAGCTGGTCGAGCGGGCAGCGCACCTTGCCGAGGTGATGCAGCGGCCGGCCATGTCGACGAGCGAGGCACGCGAGCTGCTTGCCGTCAAGGACCGCCGCTCCCGGGCCACGTCCACGTCCACTGCCTGACCGCTCCCCTCGGACGGTCCCGCCGACCACCGCCACGCGCGCTGTGGTGCGGCCGCCTGGTGAGATGGCCTATGGGCAAGACTTATGAGTCGCATAACATACGGTTATGCAGCGGCTCTTGAGCTTCCCCAACCCGGTCAACGAGAAGGCCGCGCGCGTCGTCGCAGCCGGCGTCGCGACCCTGGCGATCCTGGTCCTCGCCACGGGCTGGCAGTGGCTCATCGCGGTCATGGCCACGGGGTTCCTGGCGCGCGTCCTCACTGGGCCGAGGCTCAGCCCGCTGGGCCAGCTGGCAACGCGCGTGGTGGCTCCCCGCCTGGGCCCCCCGAAGCTCGTTCCGGGTCCCCCCAAGCGCTTCGCGCAGTCGATCGGCCTGGCCTTCACAGCGACCGCCGCTGTGGCCGCCCTGGCTTTCGGCGCGGGGCTGCTCGCCACCGTCCTGATGTCGGTGCTGCTCGTGTTTGCCCTGCTCGAGTCGGTTGTGGGCTTCTGCGCGGGGTGCTTCGTGTTCGGCTGGCTCATGCGCCTCGGCCTGGTCCCCGAAGAGACCTGCGAGGCGTGCAACGACATCTCCCTGCGGTATCGCGAGACCGTCAGGGCGGGCGCCACGACGTCGGTGTGAATGGGCTCGGCGGGATCGGGTAGGCCCCTGGCTGAGCACACTCGGGCCCGCCGGCCCGCCGGCATACCCATGAGGTTCGCGCGTGTGAGCCGCCTCACGCTTGCCCGAGTTTGCATTTGCTAACTAGAGCAAGCATAATGGAGGTATGACCCGTAACCCCCTCAACGACCTCAGCAGCCTGGGCGAGTACCTGCGCGAGCAGCGTCTCTCGGCCAAGCTCTCGCTGCGGCAGCTGTCGGAGCTGGCGGGGATTTCCAACCCCTACCTCTCGCAGATCGAGCGCGGGCTCAAGAAGCCGAGCGCGGAGATCCTGCAGCAGCTGGCCAAGGGGCTGGAGGTTTCATCGGAGTCGCTCTACGTGCGGGCGGGCATCCTCGATGCCGGGGTCCTCGAGCACCGGTCGCACCACCACCAGACGCCTCCGAGCACACGGGACGCCATCGCCGCCGATCCCCACCTGACCGCGCGACAGAAGTCCGCGCTCCTCGACATCTACGACTCGTTCGTGGGGGGTACCTCGATCGAGGAGCAGGGGACTCGCCGCAAGCGCCCAGCGCGCCAGCCCGCGCGGCCTGACAAGGCATCGAAGCAGACACCCAAGAGCAAGTGATTGGAGTATCCATGTCCCGCATCAGTGAGATCCGCAAGACCGTTTCCGACACGGTCACCGACCAGAAGCCCGTCTTCGCGGCCGTCGGCGTGACCGACCTCGCCGTCGAGAAGGCCCGTGAGGCCCGTGCCCGGGCCGCCAAGGCGCGCGCCGACCTCGACAAGGCCCGCGCCGACCTGCACCTCGCAACGGTGCAGTCCAAGCTGCAGGCCGCCGCGAAGGAGCGGGCCACCAAGCTGCAGGCCGCGGCCAACGAGTTCCAGGCCACTGCGACCGCCCGGGCCACCAAGGCCGGCGAGCAGGCCCAGGACTTCCCGGGCCTCGTCCTGCACCGCGGTCTCGAGATCGCCGGCAAGGCCGAGGAGTCCTACAAGGGCCTCGCCAGCCGCGGCGAGAAGCTGGTCAAGCGCATCCGGACCCAGAAGGCCACCAAGGACCTCATGGCCCAGGCCCAGAACACGGTCGCCCTCGGCAAGGGCGCGGTCACGACCGTCCGCAAGGCGGCCACCGACTTCGAGCGCACTGCCAAGGCCACGCTGACCACCGGCCGCCACGAGACCACCAAGGCGGTTGACGCCATCGCCGAGTCGGTCTCCGACGAGGCCCAGTTCGCGAGGTCGGAGATCACCGAGGCTGCGGTCCACACCCGCACGTCGGCGAAGCGCACGGCCACCACCGCCCGCAAGGGCGCGGCCCGTTCGGTCTCGTCCGCGAAGGGCGTTGTCACTAGCGCCGAAGAGACGGTCAAGGCGTCCGCCAAGGCTGCGAAGACCGCCAGCAAGAAGGTGGGCGACTGAACCCTCGCCGGTCAGGCCGGCGGCCCGGCCTGAGCTTCCTGAGCCACAGGACGATCACCAGACACCGAGCCGGGGAGTGAAGAGCCGAAGCGGCCGGTCGGGTTACCGACCGGCCGCTTCGCCGTCCCGACCGCTCGATATCGTCAGCGCGTGAGTACCCAGCTTCCCCCCGCGCTTTACGACGCCCCGGTCCTGGCGCACTACGTCCGCGGCGGCTTCGTCGAGTCAGTCCACCGGGCCAGTGTTGCCGCGGTTGCGCCCGACGCGGCGGTACTGGTCGGCCTGGGCGACGTCCACTCGCCGGTCTTCCCGCGCTCGGCGAACAAGCCGCTCCAGGCCGTGGCCATGGTGCAAGCGGGGCTCAAGCTCGCCCCGGAGCTGCTCTCCCTCGCCTGCGCCAGCCACTCCGGCGAGCCGTTCCACCTGGAGGGCGTCCGGCGCATCCTCGCCGAGGCCGGCCTCACCGAGGCGGACCTCCAGAACACCGCCGACCTGCCGGTCGACGACCAGGAGCGAGAGGCCCGGATCCGCGCGGGCCTGGGCAAGGAGCCCATCGCCCAGAACTGCTCGGGCAAGCACGCGGCCATGCTCGCCACATGCGTCGTGAACGGCTGGGACACGGCGACCTACCGCGACCCGGCCCACCCGCTCCAGCAGGCGATTGCCGCAACCCTCGAGGAGCTCACCGGCGACACCATCGCCGCGACAGCTGTTGACGGCTGCGGTGCGCCGGTCATGGCAGTGACCCTCGCGGGCCTGGCCCGCGCGTTCGGACGACTCGCGTCGGCGGACCCAGCCACCCCGGAAGGTGAGGTCGCCGACGCGATCCGCAGCTACCCGGCATACCTCGGAGGCACGCGCAGGGACGTGACGGCGCTCATCGAGGCGACACCAGGACTCATCGCGAAGGACGGTGCAGAGGCGGTTTATGCCGTGGGGCTGGCTGACGGGCGCGGCGTCGCCATCAAGGTCGCCGACGGCTACCCGCGCGCCAAGCCCGTGATCCTGGCCGCCGTGCTCCGGAGGCTGGGCGTGGAGTCCCCGGCGCTCGCACTGCTGGAGCACGCGCCCGTGCTGGGCCACGGCGAGCCGGTCGGCGCGATCGTCGCGGTCGGCATCTGAGGCGGCGCCGTGCGGGCAGTGCTGCAACGGGTCTCCTCCGCGTCGGTGACGGTAGACGGGCGTGTGGTGGGCGCCATCGACGGTCCGGGGTTGCTCGCCCTGGTCGGCGTGGCCCTCGACGACGGGCCGCACCAGGTCTCCACCATGGCCCGCAAGATCAGCGAGCTGCGCATCCTGCGCGACGAGCAGTCGGCTGTCGACGTCGGCGCTCCGGTGCTGGTGGTCAGCCAGTTCACCCTCTACGCCGACACCCGCAAGGGGCGGCGGCCCTCGTGGGGAGCGGCGGCGCCGGGACCGGTCGCCGAGCCGGTGGTGGCCGAGCTCGTCGCGGCGCTGCGGGCCCGCGGGCTGGAGGTCGCGACCGGTGAGTTCGGGGCCATGATGGATGTCGCGCTGGTGAACGACGGACCGGTGACGATCATCCTCGACGTCTGAGCCCTTAGGCTTGTCGACATGTTCCTCAGCGGTGCCCAGAGTTCAGTGCTCCTCCTCCTCGGCCTGGCCGCCCTCGGTCTGGAGATCTGGGCGCTGGTCGACGCGCTGCGCCAGCGGCCCGATGCGTACCTCGCGGCCGGCAAGCGCACCAAGCAGTTCTGGACGATCGTGCTGGTGGTGGCGGCTCTGCTGGGCTTCGTGACGTTCCGCAACCCGCTCAACCTGTTCAGCCTGATCGCCGTGGTCGGCGCGGCGATCTACCTGACCGACGTGCGCCCCGCCCTGCGGCAGGTGTCCGGCCGAGGGGGCACGGCAGGTCCCTACGGCCCCTGGTGAGCCCCGCTAGCATGAGGGCCATGTCTGCCCGCCAGGACCCGCGCGACGAGGTCTTCGTTGAGGAGCGGCCCTGGGGGCAGTTCCAGCAGTTCGCGACGAACGAGGCCGTGACCGTCAAGATCATCAGCGTCGACCCAGGCCACCGGCTCTCACTTCAGAGGCACGCCCGGCGCTCCGAGTTCTGGCACGTGCTCGACGTGCCCATCGAAGTGACGGTCGGCGAGCGCACGTGGGAAGCCCAGCCCGGTGAGGCGGTGTGGGTGCCCGCGGGGGCGGTGCACCGCATGTCCAACAAGGGCGACCGCAGCGGGCGCCTGCTCGAGATCGCCTACGGCGCCTTCGACGAGAGCGACATCGAGCGCATCGAGGACGACTACTCCCGCTGAGCCAGCAGCTCCTCCTCCCGGAGCGCGGCGACGGCTGCAATGAAGGCCGAGCGTGAGCCTGGCGAAGCCGCGCGCGAGCTGGGCGTTGCGCCGGGCGTGAACCTGGCGTGAGCCGGGCGTGAGCGGCTCAGGCGGGGAGCCTAGGCTCGGACGCGTGTCAGGGGAGGGCTCGCCGAGCCGGAAGCCGAGCCGGGACATCAGCAAGAGCATGGTGGCCCTTGTCGTGTCCTGCGCTGCCGCCGCCGTCCTCGGCGCGGTGTCCTACCTGCCGCCCTACCTCGGCCGGACGGACACGGTCCGCGACGTCACACCCGGCCTCCTGGAGATCGGGCCGGGCGTGCGCGGCGTCGCCGTCCTCGGCAAGGGCGCGACCGCCTCGGTCTACCTGTCCGGCATCCGCATCGAGCGGGACGACCGGATCCTCACCGAGACGGTGCGGGCTGGCGCGCCGGTCTCGGCGATCCTGGGCACCGTCCGCCGCACCGACTCCGGTGCCCACGAGTCGGTGACGCAGGTCCTCAACAACGTGCGTATCACCGAGGCCCGGATCCTGCCGGGGGTCGCCACCTACGAGGGCATCGTCTTCAGCGAGACCGAGAGCCTGCCGCTGCGCATCCGGATCGAGCTCGCCGGGCGGCTGGTCCGGATCGGGATCTCCGTCCCCGGAGCCGCCGCGGTGGTGGTGCACCTCGACCCGAAGGCGGCCACCTACGGCATCCAGCCCTACCTTCCGGCGCGCAACCTCCGCCTGGGCACGTGGTGGGTCCGGGCCGGCGCCCCGGCGGACAAGCCGCTGTTCCGCACCATTCTCCACACGCAGGTCGCCGTCGGCCCAGGACGGGCGCCGCGGGCGATGGACCTCAGCCACATGGGGCGTCACGACATCCACGTGTGGGCCTCGACCGCACTCCTCACGATCTCGCCCACGCCGATCCCGGTGGCACACTGACGTCATGGACGCGACCGCCGCTGCCCTCGCCCGTGGCCCGCGCCGGGTGGCCATGCTGAGCGTCCACACCTCGCCGCTGGACCAGCCCGGCACCGGCGACGCCGGCGGCATGAACGTCTACATCGTCGAGACGGCACGCGAGCTCGCCGCGCGGGGGGTGGAGGTGGAGATCTTCACCCGTACCACCACCGCCGACCTCCCCTTCGTCGTCGAGATCGCCCCGGGCGTGACCGTCCGCCACATCACCGCGGGCCCCTACGAGGGCCTCGGCAAGGAGGACCTGCCCGGCCAGCTGTGTGCCTTCGCTGCGGGCGTCATGCGCACCGGCGCCCATGCGCCCGAGGACCACTACGACCTCGTGCACTCCCACTACTGGCTCTCCGGCCAGGTCGGCTGGCTGGCCGCGGACCGCTGGCAGGTCCCGCTGGTCCACACGATGCACACGATGGCCCGGGTGAAGAACCTCCACATGGCCGACGGGGACGTCCCCGAGCCGACCGGACGCGAGATCGGCGAGGCACAGGTGGTCGAGGCTGCCGACCGGCTGGTCGCCAGCACCGTCGACGAGGCCCGGGAGCTCATCGAGCTGTATGCCGCGGAGCCGGGCAAGCTGCGCGTCGTCCCTCCTGGGGTGGACCTGTCGGTCTTCACCCCGGGCAGCCGGGCGGCTGCCCGGGCGGCTGTGGGCGTTCCGCAGGACGCGCTGCTGCTGCTGTTCGTCGGCCGGATCCAGCCGCTCAAGGGCCCCGACGTCCTCGTCCGGGCCGCTGCAGAGCTGCTCGCCCGCCGGCCCGACTGGAGGGGCCGGCTCGTAGTGGGGGTCCTCGGTGGCGCCAGCGGCACCGGACTGGCTGCGCCTCGCGCGCTCAACGACCTCGCTGAGCGGCTCGGCATCGGCGCCGAGGTGCGGTTCGTGCCGCCGGTCAGCCGGCCCGAGCTGGCCCAGTGGTACCGCGCAGCCGACCTGGTGGCCGTCCCCTCGCACAGCGAGTCCTTCGGCCTCGTCGCGGTCGAGGCGCAGGCGAGCGGCACGCCCGTCGTGGCGGCCAGAGTGGGCGGCCTGCCGACCGCTGTGGGCGACGGCGGAGTCCTGGTGGATGGTCACGACCCGCGTCACTGGGCCGACGAGCTGGAGGCGCTGCTGCTCGCGCCGGACCGGCGGGCCGCACTCGGCGCCCGGGCCGCTCGCCATGCCAGCCAGTTCGGGTGGAACCGCACCGCCGAACGGCTCATCGAGGTCTACTCCGAGGCCTGCCTCGCCCGAGAGGGTGCGCCGATCGCCCAGGCCAGCACCCTGCGTGGCGTCCCGTCGGCGGTGATCCCGTGAGCAGGGGGGCCGAAGCTCTGGCCGCCACGATCGAGAAGGCGCTGGGCGACTCCGGAGTCGCCTGGGAACAGGGCGCCCGGGACGGCGAGTTCGTCGTGACCCTGCCGGGGGAGAAGAAGCTCAAGACCGTGGTGTCCCTCGTGGCCGGCGCGGACACCCTCTCGGTGTCGGCCTTCGTGATCCGCAACCCTGACGAGAACCACGAGGAGGTCTACCGCTACCTGCTGCGCCGCAACCTGCGCCTCCCCGGTCTGGCCTATGCCATCGACAGCTCGGGCGACGTCTACCTCACCGGACGCATACCAGCGGCAGGTGTCGACCCGGCATACCTCGACCAGCTGTTGGGTGTGGTGCTGCACGCCGCGGACGACCCGTTCAACGATCTGCTCGTCCTGGGCTTCCTCACCTCCATGAAGAAGGAGTGGGACTGGCGGGTCTCGCGGGGGGAGAGCCTGCGCAACCTCGAGGCGTTCCGGAACCTGCTGGAGAACTGACGCGGGACTTTCGGCCCCGGCGCACCGCCGCTGGCGAACGCACACTGGCGTAGAGGGTCCAGCCCACCCCAGGAGCCAGCCATGCAGACCACCCAGGCCGCCCGTCGCAGTATCCCCACCCCCATGTGCCCGCTTCGCCCCGGCGAGCCGTGCACGCTCTGCTTCCCCGGGGCGACCAGCCCGAAGGACTGTGGCCTGGTCTACCTCGCCATGGACGACCCCGAGCTGCGCGAGGAGCTCCGGCTCAACCGGCTCGCGATCCAGGCCATGCAGCGCCGTAACTAGCTCCGACGCTGGCTCCGCCCAACAGCACTGCTGCGTGGGCTACGACGTGGTTTCCAGGCGGGCCATGAGGTCTGCTCCTACGTGGGCCACCACGTGGGCAGTCACTGGGGCCACCTCGGGAGCCGCCACTAGGCTGGCCGCATGGTCTACACCCTGATCCTGCTTCGCCACGGCGAGTCGGAGTGGAACTCCCGGAACCTGTTCACCGGCTGGGTCGACGTCGACCTCAACGACCGCGGCCGCGCCGAGGCAGTCCACGGCGGCGAGCTGCTCAGATCGGAGGGGATGCTGCCGACGGTCGTCCACACCAGTGTGCTTCGCCGCGCGATCAACACGGCAAACCTGGCCCTGGACACCTGCGACCGCCACTGGATCCCTGTCCGGCGCAGCTGGCGGCTCAACGAGCGCCACTACGGGGCACTGCAGGGCAAGGACAAGAAGCAGACCCTGGCCGAGTTCGGCGAGGAGCAGTTCATGCTGTGGCGCCGCTCGTTCGACACGCCGCCGCCACCGATCGAGCTGGGCAGCAAGTGGGACCAGACAGGGGACCCCCGCTACGAGGGCGTTGACGTGCCGCGCACCGAGTGCTTGAAGGACGTCATCGAGCGGTTCATGCCCTACTGGGACGGCCCGATCAAGGAGGACCTGCGGGCGGGCGAGACGGTTCTCGTCACGGCCCATGGCAACAGCCTGCGCGGGCTCGTCAAGCACCTCGACCTGATCTCCGACGAGGACATCGCGGCACTGAACATCCCCACGGGGATGCCGCTGGTCTACGAGCTGGGCGACGACTTCATGCCGACCGGCCCGGGCAAGTACCTCGACCCGGAGGCCGCTGCCGTCGCGGCCGCTGCGGTGGCCAACCAGGGCCGCTGAGGCCTGCGGCCGACGCGAGGCGCCCGCCAACCGGCCTGCCAGGTGGCCCACCGGTGTGGCCCACCGGTGTGGCCGACCGCTGTGGCCCCCCGGTGTGGCCCTCTCAGGCGCCGGAGGCGTCCTCCTGCTCCTCGTGGTCGGTCTCGTGCTCGCTGTCCCACTCCCCGGTGACCAGGTAGATCACGCGGTGCGCCACTGAGACGGCGTGGTCGGCGAACCGCTCGTAGTAGCGGCCGACCAGGGTGATGTCGACGGCTGCCTCGGTGCCGTGCTGCCAGGTCCCGTCGACGAGGTGGCTGAACAGCTCGCGATGCAGCTCGTCCATCGCGTCGTCGTCGCGCTCGAGCGTCTTGGCCGCCTCGACATCCTTGGCGGCGATCACCGAGCCCGCCTTGGCGACGATCCGCTCGGCGACCTGGCCCATCTGCAGGACCGTGGCGCGGATGTCGGGGGGCACCGCGGACTCGGGGAAGCGGCGGCGGGCAACCTTGGCGATGTGGCGGGCGAGGTCGCCCATGCGCTCCAGGTCGGCGCTCATGCGCATCGAGGTCACGACCATCCGCAGGTCGGTGGCCACAGGCTGCTGCCGGGCCAGGAGGTCGACCGAGAGGGTGTCGAGCGACTCCCGCATGGCATCGATCTGGTCGTCGGACTCGATGACCTGCTCGGCGAGCCGGACATCGGCGTCGAGCAGGGCCGTGGTCGCCCGGGCCATGGCCGAGCCGGCCAGGCGGGTCATCTCGACCAGCTGGTCGGAGATCTTGTCGAGGTCCTCGTGAAAAGCGTCGCGCATGGTGCTCCAGGTCGGGGTGGTGGCACGGCGGGACTGCCGGGCGCGGGGGGTCGCGTCCCGAGAGTCCCACGGTGTCGTGAACAGGCGTCGGACCTCAGGTGAACTTCTGGGTGCACCCCTGCATGGAGCGCCTCGGCGCGTCCGGGCGGCCCGAGAGCCTGCGTACGCTGGATGTGTGGATGCCACGACCGCTGCGACGCTCGGTGGGGCCGCAGGGCTCCTCATGGGCGCCATGGCTGTCGCCGCCGTCCGGTTCTCCGAACAGCAGCAGAAACATATCCCCGATCCGGTGACGCCACCCGCCCTGCCGGCCGGCGTCGGCGACGTCCTGGCCGTGCTGCGCTCCATCGGCATCGTCCTCGACGCCAGCGACCTGGTCGTCAACAACTCACCCAGCGCGGTCTCCTACGGCCTGGTCAGGAGAGGGGAGCTGGTCCACGCCGAGCTGCGGCACCTCGCCCGCCAGGTGCGCCGCGACGGCGTCATCCGCGAGGCCGAGCTGGAGCTGCCCCGCGGACCGATGGGCCGGGGCCAGGTCTTCATGCACGCCAGGGTGGCCCCGCTGGGCGCCGCCCACGTCTTGCTCCTCCTCGAGGACAACACCCACGCCCGGCGCTTGGAAGATGTGCGCCGCGACTTCGTTGCCAACGTCAGCCACGAGCTCAAGACCCCGGTCGGCGGCCTCGCCCTCCTCGCCGAGGCCGTTCTGGACGCCAAGGACGACCCGGAGGCCGTCGAGCGCTTCGCCAAGCGGATGCAGACCGAGTCGACCCGGCTCACCCGGCTGGTCAAGGAGATCGTCGACCTCTCCCGTCTCCAGGTCGCCGACACGCTCCACGAGCCCGAGCTGGTCGACGTCCGCGCCGCGGTCCAGGAGGCCATCGACTACACCCGGGTGGGTGCCGACGCCAAGGGCATCGAGATCGTGGAGTCCTGCGCCCCCGACCTGAAGGTGTTCGGTGACGAGGACCTGCTGGTGACGGCCGTCCGCAACCTGGTGGCCAACGCGGTCAACTACTCGGACCCCGGCGGTCGGGTCGCCGTCGGCGGGCGCCGGGTCGACGACGTGGTCGAGATCTCGGTCACCGACCAGGGCCGGGGAATCTCCGAGGCCGACCAGGCCCGGATCTTCGAGCGCTTCTACCGGGGCGACGCGGCGCGGTCCCGGGCCACCGGGGGCACGGGGCTCGGGCTGGCGATCGTGAAGCACATCTGCGCCAACCACGGGGGTGATGTGACGGTGTGGAGCGAGGAGGGCCGGGGGTCGACGTTCACCATGCGACTTCCCGCCGCCGCGGATCGCGTCGCGTCCGTCTCGGAGGTGCCGCGCACTCACCTGGTCGACGAGGTCTTGGCGCGAAACCCAGAACCAGATCGAGAGAGGGCTGAATGACGCGCATCCTGGTGGTGGAGGACGAGGAGTCCTTCTCCGACCCGCTGTCCTATCTCCTGCGCAAGGAGGGCTACGAGGTCGGCATCGCCGAGACAGGGCCGGAGGCCCTGGCGGAGTTCGACCGGGCGGGTGCCGACCTCGTGCTGCTGGACCTCATGCTGCCCGGCCTTTCGGGAGTGGACGTATGCCGCGCCCTCCGGCAGCGCTCGAACGTGCCGGTGATCATGCTGACCGCCAAGGACAGCGAGATCGACAAGGTCGTCGGCCTGGAGATCGGGGCCGACGACTACGTCACCAAGCCCTACTCCTCGCGCGAGCTCCTCGCCCGGATCAAGGCAGTGCTGCGGCGGCTCGCCGAGCCGGAGGAACTCCTGCCCTCGACGCTCGAGGCGGGTCCGGTCCGCATGGACGTGGAACGCCATGTCGTGACCGTCAACGGCGCGCAGACGCCCCTGCCGCTGAAGGAGTTCGAGCTGCTCGAGATGCTGCTGCGCAACTCCGGGCGGGTGCTCACCCGGATGCAGCTCATCGACCGGGTGTGGGGAAGCGACTACGTGGGCGACACCAAGACGCTGGACGTGCACGTGAAGCGTCTGCGCGCCAAGCTCGAGCCGGACCCGGCGAACCCCCGCTTCATCGTCACGGTGCGGGGGCTGGGGTACAAGTTCGAGCCCAACTAGCCACCCCGGTGCTGGCTTTGTCTGCGTCAGGAGCGGCAAGGGCCGCCATGAGGGCGCCGCGCCGCTCCTGATGCAGACAAGTCGCCTCTGGAGCGCGGGGGTGGTCAGCTGCTCGACGTCGTGGTGCTGGGTGACTCGGTGGCACTCGGCGACTGGGTGAGGCTGGGGGCCTGGGTGGCCGTCGTGGTGGCGCTCGGCGCCAGGGTCTTGTAGTAGAGGTCGGGGAGGACGACGGGCACGGCCACGACGCTCGCGCCGGAGGCCTGCGTGCCGACCATCAGCTGGACCACACCGCCCGGCGGCGCGCTGACCTGCGGAATCACGACCTGCGTGGCGTTCGAAAGCGGTTCCTGGCTGTAGGGCTTCGCCTGCGCCGTCGCCTGGCTCTGGCCGTCGGCAAACGTGACCGTCTGCGCTGTTGCGGCGGTGTTGATCAGTGACCCCGAGAGCGTTCCCGGACCGCCCTTGGCGTCGGCCACGATCACGAGGTCGCGGATCTGCACATCGCCCAGGTCGACCGGCACACCGTCGGCGGGGTTGTAGGGCTGGTTGGTCTGGATGGGGGAGGCGAGCTGGCATCCGGAGAGCAGGGCCGCCGCGGCAATGGCGACGGCGGCCGCGGCCCGCGTTGCGCGGGTCCGGCGGCTCGCGCCGAGGACGGCAGAAGCGCGGAAGACCTTGGCACTGGCGGCGGGTGCAGCGGTTCGTGGCGTCACGGCGGACAGCCTAGCGGGCCGTCACTCCCGCCCGCGTGCACCCGCGCAAGATGCACGCCACAACCTTCCTGTCAAGACCGAATCGCCTCCGATTTCAACCCGGTTGAGCCCCTGACCTGCGCAAATGCCGCGCGCCAAGTTCCTGTTCGTCGCTGTTGCGTGGTACTCTGGAGGTCGCGAAAGGGGAAAACAGCACATGGTTTTCAAGGTCGGCGAAACGGTCGTGTACCCCCACCACGGGGCGGCACTGATCGAAGAAATCAAGATCCGCACGATCAAGGGCGAGGACAAGCAGTACCTCAAGCTCAAGGTCGCCCAGGGAGACCTCACCATCGAGGTGCCCGCCGAGAACTGCGATCTCGTTGGTGTTCGCGACGTCGTCGGCCAAGAGGGCCTGGACAAGGTCTTCGAAGTGCTGCGCGCCCCCGTTGCCGAGGAGCCGACCAACTGGTCGCGCCGCTACAAGGCAAACCTCGAGAAGCTCGCGTCCGGTGACGTCATCAAGGTCGCCGAGGTGGTTCGCGACCTCTGGCGCCGCGACAAGGACCGCGGCCTGTCGGCGGGTGAGAAGCGCATGCTCGCCAAGGCCCGCCAGATCCTGGTCTCCGAGCTGGCCCTCGCCGAGAAGACCAACGAGGACAAGGCCGAGGCCATCCTCGACGAGGTCCTCGCCTCCTGACCACCAGCGTCATCCTGGTCGCAGCCGGAAGCGGCACGCGGCTGGGAGCGTCGGTGCCCAAGGCGCTGGTCGAGCTCACCGGCGAGCCGATCCTCACCCATGCACTCCGGGGCGTCCACGACGTGCCTGCCGTCGCGCAGGTCGTCGTGGTCGCCCCGGACGCCTTCGTGACCGCCCTGCAGCGGCGGTATGCCGGTGACGCTCGGGTTCGCGTCGTGGCCGGAGGGGCCGAGCGCACGGATTCCGTTTCAGCCGGGCTCGCGGCCCTGGACCCGTCCTGCGACGTGGTGCTCGTGCACGATGCGGCACGCTGCTTGACGCCGAGCGCAGTGTTCCAGCGGGTGATCGACGCGGTCCGGGCCGGGGCACCGGCTGTCGTGCCCGGCATACCCGTGGTGGACACCATCAAGGTGACTGACGCGGGGGGCACAGTCGTGAGCACCCCTCGCAGGTCGTCCCTGCGTGCCGTGCAGACGCCGCAGGGGTTCGACCGGGCCACGCTGGTGCGAGCGCACGCCTCGGGTGAGCAGGCGACCGACGACTCGGCCCTCGTGGAGCTGCTCGGTCTGCCCGTGACCGTCGTCGAGGGCGACAGCCGCGCGTTCAAGATCACGACCGCACACGACCTGCGGGTGGCCGAGCTCATCCTGCGCGAGGAGGGCTGAGCCATGGCAGCGTCCCCGCCCCAGCCGGCGCCCAGGCCGGCGCACAGGCCGGCGCAGGCGCCGCTGCCCCGAACCGGCATCGGTGTGGACGTTCATGCCTTTGCACCAGAGCGCGCCGGCCGGGCACTGTGGATCGCCGGCCTCGAGTGGCCGGGGGAACCTGGACTGGCTGGGCACTCCGACGCCGACGTCGCCGCGCATGCCTGCTGCGACGCGTTGTTCTCGGCGGCCGGCATCGGCGACCTCGGGGCCCATTTCGGCACGTCGCAGCCGGAGTGGGTCGGGGCGCCGGGGACGGTGCTGCTCGCGGAAGCGGCACGGCTCGTCCGGGAGGCCGGGTACGACGTCGGCAACGTCGCGGTGCAGGTGATCGGCAACCGGCCCAAGCTGACCGCCCGACGCGACGAGGCCCAGGCCGTGCTGTCGGCGGCTGTGGGCGCGCCGGTCTCGGTGAGCGGTACCACCACCGACGGCCTGGGTCTCACCGGACGCGGTGAGGGAGTCGCCGCGATCGCCACAGCTCTGGTGTTCCCGCGGAACTGAGCCACCCGGCATACCCCATCCGCACGCACCCATTGCCGGACATGCCGACGGCGACAGGCCTGGAGGCCTGCCGCCGTCGGCTGTCGGGCAAGAAGTCGTCAACGGGGCGACGACTCCATCGGGTTTTCCCAGCCCTACGGGCGGTTGTCCCAGTGCCGGCCGCCGACCGACACCGCGTTGGTGAGGTCGTTGACCGCCGCGTCGCGCGTCGCCACCGGGGCGAGCCCGAAGCTGTGCTCGATGGTCGTCATGATCGACGTCGTGTCGTAGGTGGTGCTGTCGACACCCGAGTGCGCCATGCCGGCCGAGAGCACGAGCGCGGGAATGCGAGTACCCGGTCCCCACGCGTCGCCCTGCGGTGGTGCGACGTGGTCGAACTGTCCGCCGAACTCGTCGTAGGTGACGACGACCAGCGTCTCTCGGGCCTGCGGGCCGGAGGTGATGGCCTGGAGCAGGTCGACGAGGTGGTCGCTGCCGTTGGGCTCGCTCGCATACCCGGGGTGCTCGTTCTCGATGCCGTACGGCTTGACGAAGCTCACCTGCGGCAGCGTGCCCGCCGCCGCGGCCTTGAGGAAGTTGTTCTCATCCTGAAGATGTGCGCGGCCCGGCTGGCCCGGCGCGTAGTCCTTGAAGTAGTTGAACGGCTGGTGGTGGAACTGGAACGTGCTCCCTGGGTGGCCCGCCTCGGCTGCATCCCAGCCGCCCGAGTACCAGTTCCAGGTGACACCCTTGGCGGTCATCCGGTCGCCGATGTTCGGGTAGACACTGTCGTCGATCAGCGGAATCTTCGCCCCGCCGCCGAACGGCGGCGACGACGGCTGGACCGTGTTGACCGCGAAGTTGCCGCAGGCGGCCACCACGTCGTTGCCGCCACCGGGACAGGTGACGGTGAGCTGGCCGTCCTTGATGTCGGTGCTGGGCTTGGTGGCGGTGTAGAGCGGGTACGACGTCGGCATCCCGTTGTCGTCGAGCTTGGAGTTGGCTGCTCCGAGAGCGCCGCCCGAGGTGTCGAGCGGTGCCCGCGCCGCGATCAGCCACTGGTGGTTGAGGAAGGAGCCGCCGTTGGCGCCCTGGAAGAACCGGTCGGCCACCACGTAGTTCGGTGCACCCTTGTCGTGCAGGTAGCGGTAGATCGGCAGGTCCTGCGTGCGGTAGACGCCCATGGAGAGGCCCACGGCGTCGGACCCGGTGACGTAGCGGTCCTGCTTGCCTCCGTCGATCTGGTACTTCTCCTGGTAGAACCGGTGGACCAGGTCACGGGTGCAGCCGCCCGGAAGACCGGTGCCGTTGAGGAAGCCGGTGGCGGAGAAGGCGCCTTCGGGTTTCGGGCAGGTCGTGTCGTCGGGCTGGATGTAGTCGTCGATCGTGAACACCTGGTTGTCGAAAGCACTGGACGGTATGCCGTGTGTCGGGTCCGTGCAGGTCGTCGCCAGCGGCGACGGGGAGGTCAGGTTCACGTCGTTCTGGAGCAGGCAGTTGTACGTGGTGCCGTTCTGGGCCACCTGCGGCACGGACTGGATGCCGTCGACATGGTCGCTGCCGACCTTGCCCCATGAGCCGTAGAGGTTGTCGAAGGAGTGGTTCTCCTCGTAGATGACCACCAGGTTCTTGTAACCGCCAGGAAGCGGTCCGGCGTCCTTGTCATGGCCGAGCGCGTTGCCGTCCGCTGTCGCCGGCGCTGCCGCGGCCAGGAGCGCCGCGACCACGCCGGCCGCGCTGGCTCCTGCCACCCTGGTCCCCCATCGCTTCACGATCTCCTCCTGTTCTCAGGGCGGGCAGGAGTCCACGGCCACCCGCCAGTTCACTCAGGATCCGCGGGAACTGGAACTGCCCCTGAGAAATCTCAGGGGCATCCTTGGACAGCCCGCTGGGTTGACCCCAACGACCGTACTCCCACTGCGCAGTTATCGCCCGGCGCGCCGGCGAACACGGGCCGCCGGTCCCCCGCTGGCCGGCGCACCGGGCAACAAGCGGGGGGACTCGGCGCTGTGCCCTGCCGCGTACTCGGCGAGGCGCTCGAGTCGGCGGTGGGTGAGGTCGTCGGCCGGGGTGCAGATCGACACCCGCGCCGAGGCAGCCCAGCTGACCCCGAGCACGGTCGCCCGCATGCGGAGCGTGCCCACGGCCGGGCTCTCGATGAGCTTGTCGCGGAACTGCATGGGGGCGATGTCGTGTCGTTTCCACAGCCGGTCGAAGAGCGTCGACTCGAGCCGGAGCCGGTCGACGAGCGACTCCCAGAGCGGGTCGCCGACGTTCGCAGCGAAAGCCACCCGGAAGGACGCCACGGCGTGCGGCGCGACCTCGTCGAAGTTGCGGATGGCGCGGCGCCAGTCATCGTTGGTGAACGCCAGCACCAGGGTGTTGCGGTCCTCGAGTGGGACGTGCGCCAGGTCGATGATGCAATGCTGGTAGTTCGCGTTGTAGGCGATGATGTCCTTCCGCCCGGTCAAGGCGACCGTCGGGAACGGCATGAGCTGGTCGAAGACCATCCGCTCCGCCTCGTCGAAGATGGCGCACTCCGCAGCGGGCGGGGCGGTGCTGTGACCGGCCAGCAGGTGCAGGTGACGCCGCTCGTTCTGGTCGAGGCGCAGCGCCCGCGCCACGGCGTCGACGACCTGGGGCGAGGCGTTGATGTCCCGGCCCTGCTCCAGCCACGTGTACCACGTGACCCCTACGCCGGCGAGCTGGGCAACCTCCTCGCGGCGCAGCCCGGGTGTCCGCCGGCGCCCGAGCCGGGGAAGCCCGACGTCCTCGGGTGCAACACGGGCCCGGCGCGTGCGCAGGAAGTCCGCCAGCTCCCGTCGCCGGGTCTCAGGGCCTCCACCCGAGGAGGGCGCCGGAAAGCCTGCCGCCGAGCCACCTGGCCCGGCCGGCGCACGGCGGCTGTCAGAGGTCGGTGTCATGGTGGTCACCCTGACATCGTGACTCCCTGGTGCTCACGTGCCAAGCAGTTATCAGGGTGGTGTCAGTACCAGCATCAGCAGGCCTCTGGTAACACCCTAGGTGGGAAGCAGACAGTGGTGAACATGACCGATATCTCTCCCGCCGGCGTGGCCGTCACGGTCGGCCCGCGGCGCCCCGCCCCGGCGGCGGGCTCTCGCGCGGACACCCCGGCCATGAGCCTCACCGCCACGATCGTGCTGCTCGGTGGGGCGTTCCTGCCGATGCTGTCCTTCTTCGTGGTCAACGTCGCCCTCCACGGCATCGGCGTGGGCCTCCGGGCCGACCCCGCGACGCTCCAGCTGGTCGTCGGCTCCTACGGCATTGCAAACGCTGCCCTGGTCGTCATCGGAGGCCGGCTGGGCGACTCGCACGGTCGCAAGCGCATGTTCCTCGCGGGCATGGCCGGGTTTGCCCTCACCTCACTGGCCTGCGGGCTGGCCCCCACGGCGGCGTTCATGCTCGGCGCCCGAGTCCTGCAGGGCGCCCTGGCGGCGCTGATGACGCCGCAGGTGCTTGCCACGATCGGTGCCACGCTCGAAGGGCAGCACCGGGTCCGCGCGATCGGTCTGTTCGGGGCAGCAGGCGGCATCGCGGCCGCTCTTGGCCAGGTCCTGGGCGGGGCGCTCGTCGAAGCGGACGTCTTCGGCCTGGGCTGGCGGGCGGTGTTCCTGGTCTTCGTGCCCCTCGCCCTTGTGGGCCTCGTGGCCGGTTGGCGGCTGATTCCCGAGACCATCAGCCACGAGCGGCTGCCGCTCGATGCGGGCGGCGCGGCCCTGCTCACCGCCACCCTCGTGCTGCTTCTGCTTCCGCTGACGGAGGGCCGACCACTCGGCTGGCCCACTTGGACCTGGGCTGCCATGGGAGCGGCGGCGGTCGGCGCCGTCGCGCTGGGCGTCCACCAGCGAGGAGTGGAGCGCTCCGGCCGCACGGCGCTGGTGCCACCGAGCGTCCTCGCCCTGCGGCCCATGCGCCTGGGACTCATCACCGCGGTCTGCTTCTTCACGACTTTCGGCGGGTTCATGTTCGTCTTCGCGCTCGCGACGCAGGCCGGGGCCGG
This sequence comes from Dermatophilaceae bacterium, assembly GCA_035691065.1. Taxonomy (GTDB): domain Bacteria; phylum Actinomycetota; class Actinomycetes; order Actinomycetales; family Dermatophilaceae; genus DASSJT01. Next base: position 10,543 of record DASSJT010000080.1, on the reverse strand, counting down.
CCTGAGCCCGGTCGAGGGCGGTCTTGCGCTGCTGCCGATGGCCATTGCCTTCATGGTGGTGTCGATCGTGCTGCCCAGGATCCAGGCCCGGTTCGGGGCGCGCACGCTGGTGGCTGGCTGGGCGGTCCAGCTCGTGGCCTACTCCGCCCTCGCCTTGGAGGTGCGCGCCGTCTGGCCCCACGTCACACCGCTCAACCTGGCCATACCCATGGCCTTCGCCGGCCTGGGTGGTGTGCTCGTCATGATGCCGATGTTCGGCGTGGTGCTCGCCCAGGTGCCGCCCCACCAGAGCGGCCTCGGCAGCGGCATCCTGATCACGACCCAGCAGACCTGTCTGGCCCTGGGCGCTGCGACGGTCGGCACGGCATACCTCTCGCTGGCAGGTACCCGCGGAGCCGGGGCCGCCCTCGAGGCGGTGTGCGTGCTTGCGGCCGGCGTCAGCCTCGTCGGCCTGCCGCTGGGCATCTCGCTGGCGCGGGGCACCCAGCGGCGCCGATAAACTCGCCCGGGTGAGCCTACGACTCTTCGACACCGCGGCAGGCGAGCTGCGCGACTTCACTCCTCTGCAGCCCGGCAGGGTGGGGGTCTACATCTGTGGGCTCACCACCCAGTCGGCGCCGCACATCGGCCATGTCCGGTTCGCCGTGGCGTTCGATGTCCTGCGGCGGTGGCTCGAGACCGGACACGGGCTTCAGGTGCAGCTGATCCGCAACGTCACTGACATCGACGACAAGATCCTGCGCAAGTCGGCCGACGCCGGAGAGCCCTGGTACGCGCTGTCCTACCGCCACGAGGTCGAGACGGCCCGGGCGCTCGACCTGCTGGGCGTGCTGCCCCCCACCTACGAGCCCCGAGCGACGGGCCACATCCCCGAGATGGTCGAGCTCATGGAGGTGCTGGTCGAGAAGGGCCACGCCTACTCGGCCGAGGACGGCAGCGGCGATGTCTACTTCGACGTCCGCTCGTGGCCGTCTTACGGTGAGCTCACCCACCAGCGGGTCGACGACATGGCTGCGGCCGAGGACGCCGACCCGCGCGGCAAGCGCGACCCCCGCGACTTCGCGCTGTGGAAGGGTCGCAAGCCAGAAGAGCCCCAGACCGCGTCGTGGCCGACCGCGTTCGGTCGTGGTCGGCCGGGGTGGCACCTCGAGTGCTCGGCCATGGCCCGCAAATACCTCGGCGACGCCTTCGACATCCACGGTGGCGGTGTCGACCTGCGCTTCCCCCACCACGAGAATGAACAGGCACAGTCACGGGCCGCTGGCCTGGACTTCGCGAACTTCTGGCTCCACAACGCCTGGGTCACGATGGGCGGGGAGAAGATGAGCAAGTCCCTCGGCAACTCCCTCCTGGTCACCGAGATCACCCGCCTCGCCCGGCCGCTCGCCGTGCGGTACTACCTGACCGCAGCCCACTACCGCTCGACGATCGAGTACCACGAGGGCTCACTCGAGGAGGCCGAGGCCACGGTCGGCCGGATCGAGGGATTCCTGCGCCGGGCCCTGCCCGACGCGTCCACGGCCATCCCCAGCGGACAGGAGACCCTACCCGCCGACTTCATCGCCTCGATGGACGACGACCTCGGCGTCTCGGGCGCCTTGGCAGTCGTCCACGACACGGTCCGGCAGGGCAACACCGCCCTCGACGAAGGCGACCCGGAGTCGGCCGCCGACGCAGCGCGTTTGGTGGTGGCGATGACCGAGGCGCTCGGCATCAACCCGCTCAACCCGCATTGGGCGGGGGGCCAGAGCGGCCAGCACACCGAGGCGCTGGCGGCCCTTGACACGCTGGTGAGGGCGCGCATCGCGGCCCGGGCTGCGGCGCGAGAGGCTCGCGACTTCGTCTCCGCCGATGCCATCCGCGACGACCTCACAGCGTCCGGCGTGATGGTCGAGGACACCCCGGCTGGAGCGCGTTGGAGCCTCGCCAAGGCGGGGCACAGGCCGTCCAGCGGCAAGGCGGGCCACGCTGCCAAGCCTGCGGTTGACCACGGAAGAAGGGCCTGACATGCCGGGCAACTCCCAGCGGCGAGGTGCGGTTCGCAAGTCCAAGAAGGGCCCGACGGTCGGGTCGGGGGGCCAGCGCCGCCGCGGACTCGAGGGCAAGGGCCCGACACCGAAGGCGGTTGAAAGGCCGGCTCACAAGGCGCACAAGATGGCCAAGTCCGCGGCCAAGCGCGGCGCGGCACCGGGCAGGGGTGGCGCAGCACAGGGCCGAGGCGGCGCAGCACAGGGCAGGGGCGCCCCGGGGCGTCCGGCAGGCCCCCGGCGGGCGAAGAACTCCAGCGAGATCGTCGCCGGTCGCAATGCCGTGGTCGAGGCACTCCGGGCGCATGTCCCCGTGACCACCATGTACGTCGCAGGGCGCATCGACGCTGATGACCGCGTCCGTGAGGCCCTCAAGGTCGCGACCGAGCGCGGCATCCCCGTGCTCGAGACGCCGCGGGGCGAGCTCGACCGGCTCACCGACGGGGCGGTCCACCAGGGCCTTGCCGTCCAAGTGCCGCCGTACGCCTACCTCCATCCCTCCGACCTCATCGACCCCGAGGCGCCCGGGATCCCACTGGTGGTCGCCCTCGACGGCATCACCGACCCCCGCAACCTCGGCGCCATCATCCGCTCGGTGGCGGCGTTCGGCGGGCACGGTGTCGTGGTCCCCGAGCGGAGGTCGGTCGGCATGACCGCGAGTGCCTGGAAGACGTCCGCCGGCGCCGCGGCCCGGGTCCCGGTGGCTCTCGCGGGCAACCTCACCCGTGCCCTGGAGGAGTTCCGCAAGGCGGGCTTCTTCGTCCTGGGCCTCGACATGGACGGCGACGTCACGCTGCACGAGCTGGAGCTGGCGTCGGAGCCCTTGGTGGTGGTCGTCGGCTCCGAGGGCAAGGGACTGTCTCGGCTGGTCCGGGAGACGTGTGACCAGGTCGTCTCGATCCCCATGTCGAGCTCAGTCGAGTCGCTCAACGCCGGCATCGCGACGGGCGTCGCCCTCTACGAGATCGCCCGGCGCCGGGCCCTCTGACCTCACCCCTACCTACGGCAGGGCAAGGCTTCCTTGGGTCCACGGCCCGGCGGAGCCCCCTGCGGCCCTGTCCCTTCTGAACGCTTTCCTGCGCCTCACGCACCCGGCGCGCTGGCATAGGCTGAGAACGGCCGCGCGCCCGGCCCGGGAGGGATGGACCATGTCAGACTTCGGCAACGCCCCGCCGCCGCCGCCGCCCCAGGGCCCCTACGGGCAGGGGGTGCCCCCCACAGGCGGCATGCCCCCACCACCGGGTGGTATGCCCCCACCACCGGGCGGCATGCCTCAGATCCCCTACCAGCCCGGCGGCCCCCAGGCAACGCTGGTCCGGCCACGCGCCATCAGCCAGGCGGTGCTGCTCATGCGGGTGGGCGCAGTTCTGAGCGTGGTGACCGGGCTGGTCTCGCTGACCAGCCGGGACAGCGTGCGCCAGCTCGTCCGGGAGCAGGTCTCGAAGCAGGCCTCGCCCATCTCTGCCAGCGACGTAGACCTGCTGGTCAACGTCGCGATGGTCGTGGCCGTCATCACCGGACTGCTCGGCGCTGCCCTGTGGCTCTGGATGGCCTGGGCCAACGGCCGTGGCGCCGCCTGGGCCCGGATCGTAGCGACGATCCTCTTCGGCTTCAGCCTGCTCTCGGCCCTGCTCAGCGTCTTCCAGCCACAGCCAGCTGCCTCACGGCTGCTTGACGTGGCCGAGGTGCTCCTGGGCGCCTACATCATCGTGCTGCTCTACCGGCCAGAGTCCACGGAGTTCTACCGAGCCAGGTCCGCACCCCGCTATTAGGGGGACCTGGAGGACACGACGCGGTATGCCGGATGCCCGCCACTCAGTCACCGCGTCCGAACCGCAGGCGAGCGCACGCAGGGACCGCGTCCGCATGCGTGCTGGCCGGGGCGGGAAGCAGGCTGCCGTCCGAGCCGGCGTGCAGCGGACGGCATACGACAGGTGAAGGGCCCGGTCGTGGTGACCGGGCCCTTCACCTGTCGTTCCTTGTCGCCGCCGAGGTCACTGCCTCTCGCCGCCAGCGCTTTCGGACGTCACCGCTTCCCGACGTCATAGACGAGCGTGCCCACCAGCTTGTCAGCAATGGTCTGCCGCTTGGCGTCCCAGAGGGGGAACAGCCAGCCGATGTAGCAGATGATGCTGTCGATGATGTGGGCCAGGTCGCGGACGAACGCCATGCCCGCGCCGATCGGTTGTCCCGTGCGCTCGGAGACCAGCTTCAGCCCCAGAACCTGCTTGCCGACCGACTGCCCGGTGCGGCCGGCGCGGAACCAGCGGTTCCACGCGCCAAGCACCAGCGCGAGGAGCCAGCCGATGCCCGCAAAGGCCCAGGCCGCCGCGCTGTAGGTGGTCGTGCCGGTCTGGGGGTCGACGCCGCTCCCGGCAGTCAGCGCGATGGCCGCGATGACCGCGCCAGGGAGCGGCACCAGGTCGTCGATGATGTAGCCGGCAACCCGCTGGATCCAGTTGCCCAGGGGCACCGTGGGTGCGAATGGCTCACCGTACGCCGGGGCGGCGCTGTACCCGGCAGGAGCGGGCTGCCCGCCGTAGCCGCCGGGAGCCGGTGGGGTGCCATAGCCGGCACCAGCGGGCGGCTGCCCATAGCCGCCGCTGGGTGGGGGTGGTGGGGGTGGTTGGTATCCGCCCCCGGCCGGGCCGCCGTTGCCACCGGGACCGGGCGGTTCAGAGCCGCCGCCACCCGGAGGTGGTGGCGGTGCAGGCGTGTTCTCGTCAGGCATGTTTCCCCTCTCGTCGTCGGCGGGCGCCGCGCAGTGAGGCGGCGCGCCGCAATGGGCGCCAGCGTAGGACTGGGGCCTGCCGGGCGAAAGCATCGCCACGTCACGGTTCGGGCGCGAACCGGACCAGAGGCGCTGCAAGGCGCTACGGGGCGCTGCGAGGACGACGAGACGCTGCGAGGCGGTCTCGCGAAGACGTGAGCCCAGGGGCCGGCGTCAGCCGACACCCACGCAGCTCGAACCGGCTCAGTCGCGGTCGAGCGCGATGACAGGCATCTCGCCCGTGTCGACGCCAAGGACGGCCCGCTCGTCGGGCTTCCCGGGCAGCACATGTTTGACGTAGTCCCTGATCGCCTCATCGATCGGGACATCTCGCGAGTCGCGCTCCGCCATGTACCACCGGTGCTCCAGGACTTCGTGGAACAGCTCGGGTGGCTCCAGCTTGGCAGCGAGCTCCGCAGGCACCAAGTGGGTGACCGGCTCATAGACCTTCGCCAGCCACTCGTGGGCCACGATCTCCTCGTCGTCGTTCTGACGGTCGGTCGCGGCACGGTAGGAGTCGAGGTCGTTGAGCAGCCGGCGGGCCTGGTTCTCCTCGACGTCGAGGCCGGTGAGTCTCAGCAGGCGGCGCGAGTGGTGGCCGGCATCGACGACCTTTGGCTGGATCTGGATGTGTGTCCCGTCGATGTCGGTCGACATCGCCAGCTCGTCGACGTCGAACCCCAGGCTGTTGAGCCGGCGGATCCGCTCCTCGACCCGCCACCGGTCGCCTGTGATGAAGCTCTCGGGGCCCGTGAGCTCCTGCCAGAGCTCGGCGTAGCGCTCCACGATGCGGGTGGCCATCTCGACCGGGTCCCGCACGTCCTGGAGGAGGCCGCCGGCCTCGAGGTCCATCAGCTCGCCGGCGATGTTGACCCGCGCGATGTCGAGGTCGTGGTCGCGCTGCCCGTCGCTGAGCCGGTTGTGCAGCTCCCCGGTCTCGGCGTCGACCAGGTAGGCGGCGAAGGCCCCAGCGTCGCGGCGGAACAGCGTGTTCGACAGCGAGACGTCGCCCCACCAGAAGCCGGCCAGGTGGAGCCGCACCAGCAGCACCGCCAGCGCGTCGACGAGCCGGGTCGCGGTGCCTGGTCGCAGGGTCTGGCTGAAGAGGGCGCGATAGGGGAGTGAGAACTGCAGGTGGCGGGTGACGAGGCAGGCGTCGAGGGGGTTGCCGTCGACGTCCTCGCGCCCGCTGATGACCCCGAACGGCTCCACGCACGGCTCGTCCAGCCGCCGGAGGTTGCGGAGCATGAGGTACTCGCGGGTGGCCAGGTCCTCCTTGATCTCCTTGACCGCGAGCACCTTGCCCGACAGCCGGACGAAGCGCACGACGTGGCGGGAGATGCCACGCGGGAGGGCGGCCAACGTCTCCTCCGGCCACTCCTCGAGGGGCAGCCGCCAGGGCAGGTCGAGGAGCGCCGGGTCGGGTCGGGCCGCGGTGATCTGTAGTGCCACGCGCCCATGCTGGCAGATCGCGGCTGCCAGCGGGCACCGCGCCACAGCGCACGGCGAGGTTCGCGCTGGAGGGCGGCCGGACTGCGCAGGCAGAGACCCGAGGCTTCGGTATGCCGACCGCCAAGACGCGCGGAGGCGGCACCCGCACACGGGTGCCGCCTCCACGGCATACAGCCTGGTGGTGGGCCCGGCTGACGCTGGGCCCGACCTGGCTCAGTCGCCGACGCGCTCTCCCGTCTCGGCGCTGAACATGTGGATGTGGCCCTCCTTGGGCGCGAGGTACACGGTCTCGCCCTTGTGCGGAGGACGGCGTCCGTCGACACGGGCGATGAACGGCCGCTCCGGGGCATCCGCCTGGTCGTCTTCGTCGCGGTGCTGGTGGACCGTGGCCGTGCCGTAGATGTAGGCGTCGGCGCCGAGCTCCTCGACGACGTCGACAACCACCGGGATGCCTTGGCCCTCGTTGACGAGGTTCAGATCCTCAGGCCGCACGCCAACGGTCACCGCGTCCGCGTGCGCCTTGCTGAGGTCAGCGCGGGCGACCGGGATCGTGCTGCTGCCCACCTTGACCCCACCGTCGACGACGGACACGTCGAGGAGGTTCATGGCAGGGGAGCCGATGAAGCCGGCGACGAACACGTTGTTCGGGTGGTCGTACATGTGGCGCGGGGTGTCGCACTGCTGGAGGATCCCGTCCTTGAGCACCGCCACGCGGTCGCCCATCGTCATGGCCTCGATCTGGTCGTGGGTGACGTAGACCGTGGTGACGCCGAGACGGCGCTGGAGCGACGCGATCTGGGTGCGCGTCTGGACCCGGAGCTTCGCGTCGAGGTTGGACAGGGGCTCGTCCATGAGGAACACCTGGGGGCTGCGGACGATCGCACGGCCCATGGCTACGCGCTGGCGCTGGCCACCGGAGAGGGCCTTGGGCTTGCGCTCGAGGTAGGGCTCGAGGTCGAGGATCTTGGCGGCCTCCGCGACCCGCTTCTGGATCTCGGCCTTCTCGACGCCTGCGATCTTGAGCGCGAAGCCCATGTTGTCGGCGACGGTCATGTGCGGGTAGAGCGCGTAGTTCTGGAACACCATCGCCACGTCGCGCTCTTTGGGCGACAGGTTGGTGACGTCGCGGTCACCGATCCAGATCTTCCCGTGGTTGACCTCTTCGAGGCCGGCCAGCATGCGCAGGGCGGTGGACTTGCCACACCCGGAGGGGCCGACCAGGACGAGGAACTCGCCGTCCTCGATTTCGACGTTGAGCTTGTCGACGCTCGGCTTGTCGTTGCCCGGATAGATGCGGGTGGCCTCTTCGTACTTCACAGTTGCCATGGCTTCAATGCCTTCCTTCACCGGCAGGAACGTGCCGGACGATCCGTTGTAAAGGGGTGGAGCACACTGACGTCGGTGTCAGGGTGTGCCCAGTGTGTCTCAGGACAGCCTCGAGGGCCAGTGCAGGACGGCCGCGTGGACTGGCTGCCCAGGACCTGATTGCGCAAGCCGACTGCAAAGAACCTGCAACCGCGTACCCAAGATGCTGCAAGTTCTTGCTAGGTTCACCCCGGGCCAGTGCACCACACCGTGTGGCAGCGACATCTTGGGCTGGAGGGCAATGAGGACACGACTGGCGGACATCGCCGCCCACGCCGACGTCAGCGAGGCGACGGTCAGCCGGGTGCTCAACGACAAGCCGGGCGTGGCGGATGCGACCCGTCAGGCCGTCCTCACGGCGCTCGACGTGCTCGGCTACGACCGGCCCAGCCGGCTCCGGGCCAAGACCGCGTCGCTGGTCGGACTGATCCTGCCCGAGCTGGTCAACCCGATCTTCCCGGCGCTGGCGCAGGCCATCGAGACCCACCTGGTGCGGCGCGGCTTCACGCCCGTCCTCTGCACCCATGTGCCCGGCGGCGTGCATGAGGACGCGTACGTCCAGATGCTCCTGGACCGAGGGGTCGCGGGCATCATCTATGCCTCGGGCCTGCACGCCGACACGAGCACCGACCCCGAGCGCTACCGCCGGCTGCGCGAGCGCGGACTGCCGATCGTCCTCATCAACGGCTACGTCGAGGGGGTGGACGCGCCGTTCATCTCCAACGACGACGTGGCCTCGATGGACCTCTCCCTCAGCCACCTGGTCCAGCTCGGGCACACCGAGATCGGCCTTGCCGTGGGCCCGGAGCGCTATGTGCCGGTCATCCGCAAGATCGCCGGGTACCGCGACTCGATGCGGTCGCTGCTGGGGCGCACCGATGTCGACCACCTGATCGAGAGCACGCTGTTCTCGGTCGAGGGCGGAGCCTCGGCCGCCGGTCGGCTCATCGAGCGGGGCGCCACTGCGGTCGTGTGCGGCTCCGACCTGATGGCGCTGGGCGCGATCCGGCAGGCGCGGGCCATGGGCCGCCGGGTGCCCGAGGACATCTCGGTGGTCGGCTACGACGACTCGCCCCTGATGGCGTTCACCGACCCGCCGCTGACAACCGTGCGGCAGTCGGTCGAGGAGATGTCCGCCGCCGCCGTGCGGGCGCTGCTGGACGAGATCGGCGGTGAGCCCGCCCCCCGCGCCGAGTTCATCTTCAGGCCCGAGCTGGTGGTGCGGGGCTCGACCGCGGCCGCACCGGGCCGGGGCGCCTGAGCGGCGCCTGAGCGGCGCCGGGGCGGCGCTTGAGCCCCTCGGCGGCCGACCTCACTCTGACCCCCGCCAGGGAGCCCGGCGCCGGACTCAGCGCTGGCTCGCGATCGCCTCGAGGAGCTGGACCACGTCGCTGGGGGCGTCGACCCGAAACCTGGCATGCGTGTCGCCGGGTCCGACCTTGACGCTGAGGTCACGCTCGCCCATCACCGCGAAGGCGTTCTCGTCGGTGACGTCGTCGCCGAAGAACGCCATCGCGTCGGCGTGCACCTCGCGGGCGAGGGAGCGCAGCGCGGAGCCTTTGTCGGCGCGAACCACTGCCATCTCCAGCACGCCCTTGCCCCGCAGGACATGCACGCCGGTATGCCGTCCGGCCACCTCGCGCGCCGCGGTCATGGCGGCCGCTGCGGCCTCCGCAGGCTCGCCCCGGGTGTGCAGGACAGTGCCGGTCGGCTTGTGCTCCAGACGCATCCCGGGATGGTCCTCCAACATCTCCTCAAGGGCCGAGGTGAGAGCAGCAAGCAGCTCGGCCTGGTCCTCGTCGAGCAGCTCGCCGTCGTCACGCGTGCTCTGGGCGCCGTGCGCGCCGATCTGGGTGATCGCGCTGTGGGGGGCGATTCCGGTCAGCAGTGTGAGCGTGTCGAGGTCTCGGCCCGAGACGACGGCAGCGTGGGTGCGGTGCTTCCGAGCGATCCGGGCGAGCGCCTCGACGGCACCCTGGACCGGGCGCGCTCGCATGGGGTCCTGGACGATCGGGGCGAGGACGCCGTCGAAGTCGGTGGCCACGAGGACCGTGTCGACGGCGCAGAAAGTGCGGACCGCCTCGGCGAGCTCTGGGCTGAGCGGGCGGGGCCGACTCGACTCTGGGCCGACAGGGGGAGTCATAGGGGCGGTCTTTCGGGTGCGTGTTCGAGGGCGGACAGGAAGCGGTGGGCCCAGCGCTGCACGTCGTGGTCGGCGACCCGCCGGCGGAGCGCCTTCATCAGCCTCCGCTTCTCTCGCTCGGGGCTGTTGATGGCTCGCAGGATCGTCTGCTTGAGGCCCTCGATATCGTGCGGGTTGCAGACGTAGGCCTGGTGGAGCTCGTGGAACGCCCCGGTGAACTCCGAGAGCACGAGTGCCCCGCCGCCGTCGTGGCGGCAGGTGACGTACTCCTTGGCGACGAGGTTCATCCCGTCCCGCAGGGGCGTGACGACCATGACGTCTGCCGCCAGGAAGAGGGCGGCCATCTCGTCTCGGGGGTAGGCATGGTGCATGTAGTGCACCGCGGGGGCGCCGATCTGGCCGTACTCGCCGTTGATCCGGCCCACGGTCTCCTCGATCTCGGACCTGAGGTGGCGGTAGGCCTCGACGCGCTCGCGACTCGGGGTCGCGACCTGCACGAGCGTGACCTCGGGAGGGGCCAGCCGGCCATCGAGGAGGAGCTCCTCGTAGGCCTTGAGCCGGTGTCGGATGCCCTTGGTGTAGTCGAGTCGGTCGACCCCGAGCATGAGGACGCGCGGATCACCGAGCTGGTGGCGCAGCTCTCGCGCGCGGTCGATCACGGCGTGGCTCTTGGCCAGCGCCTCGAGCGACCGGTAGTCGATCGAGATCGGGATCGCGCTGGCTCGCGTGGTGTGCGAGGAGCCGTCGCGCTGGACCATGGTCACGAGGTCCTTGCGCGTCGTGACC
>DASSJT010000079.1:0-2048 GCA_035691065.1 Dermatophilaceae bacterium | reverse complement strand
GACCTGATGCAGGACGGCAGCACCAAGGACATGGTGTTCGACGTCCCGGCCCTGGTCGCCCACGTCTCCAGCGCGATGACGCTGCTGCCCGGCGACGTGATCCTGACCGGCACCCCCGAGGGCGTCGGCCCCATGCAGGTCGGCGACGAGGTCGAGGTCTCCGTCGCCGGCATCGGCAACCTGACCAGCAAGGTGACTGCCCGTGACTGAGGTCCCGACCGGCTCGACCCCCGGCGTGCGCGTGCGCATGGCGCCGTCGCCGACGGGCTCGCCCCACGTCGGGCTGGCGCGCACGTTCCTGTTCAACTGGGCGTTCGCGCGGCACGCCGGCGGCACCGTGGTCTTCCGGATGGAGGACACCGACGTCGCGCGCAACACGCAGGAGTCCCATGACGCCCTGATCGAGGTGCTGCGCTGGCTCGGGCTCGACTGGGACGAGGGTCCGGAGGTGGGCGGTCCGGTCGGGCCATACCTCCAGTCCGAGCGGGCGGACATCTACGCCGACGCCCTGGTCCGGCTCCGCGACGGCGGATTCACCTACGACTGCTACTGCACCAACGACGAGGTCGAGGAAAGACGCAGGGCCAGCGGCTCCAAGATCATGGGGTACGACGGGTTCTGCCGTGGCCTCGACGCCGACCAGGTGGCGGCGTTCGTGGCCGCCGGCCGGAGCCCGGTCGTCCGCTTCCGGATGCCCGACCGGTCGGTGACGTTCGACGACCTGGTCCGTGGCGAGGTGACCTTCCGTAGCGAGCACGTGCCGGACTACGCGCTGGCCCGGGCCAACGGGCAGCCGCTGTACACGCTGGTCAACCCGCTGGACGACGCGATGATGGGCATCACCCACGTGCTGCGCGGCGAGGACCTGCTCTCGAGCACCCCCCGCCAGATCGCGCTCTACGAGGCGCTGATCGAGCTCGGCATCGCGCACGCGGTGCCGCGGTTCGGGCACCTGCCCTATGTCATGGGCGAGGGCAACAAGAAGCTCTCCAAGCGCGACCCGCAGGCCAGCCTGCTCGGCTACCGCGAGGCCGGGTTCCTGCCCGAGGGCCTCCTCAACTACCTGGCGCTGCTGGGCTGGGCGATCGCCGAGGACCGTGACGTCTTCTCGCTCGACGAGATGGTCGAGGCCTTCGACATCGCGCGGGTGAACCCCAACCCCGCGCGGTTCGACCTCAAGAAGGCCGAGGCGATCAACGCCGCGCACATGCGCCTGCTCTCGGTCTCGGAGATGGCTGAGCGCGTCGTACCGCACCTGGTCGGCGCCGGGGTGCTGAGCGACCCACCGACGGACTACGAGCGCGACCTGCTGGCGAAGGCGATGCCGCTCGTGCACGAACGGATGAACAAGCTCACGGAGGCACCGGCCATGCTCGGCTTCCTCTTCTCCGACAAGGTGGAGTACGACGAGGCCGATGTCGCCAAGCTGCTCGACGAGGAGGGCCGCCGGGTCGTCGCGGCCGCCCACGACGCCCTGTCGCGGCTGGACACGTGGACCACGGAGGCGATCGACCAGGCCCTGCGCGCGTCGCTGGTCGAGGGGCTCGGGCTCAAGCCGCGCAACGCGTTCGGGCCGGTGCGCGTGGCCGTGACCGGGCGCCGGATCTCGCCGCCACTGTTCGAGTCCCTGGAGCTGCTCGGCCGCGAGGTGACGCTGGCCCGGCTCGCGACCGCTCCGATGGCAGCGACCGGAGCCTGAGATGGGATGGCCGCTCGGGGGAGACGTCGACGTACCACCGCCGGGCTCGCCGCGCTTCCAGCACCCGCACCCGCGGCCCACGGCCTACCCGCAGATGCTGCGCACCTGGGCGTGGCGCCAGGACTGGTGGAAGGCCGCGGTCGGGATCCCGGTGCTGCTGTTCGCCACGTTCGTCGTCGCGGGCTTCGCCACGCTGCCGATCCTGGCAGTGGCGGTCGGCGTCCAGACCGCGATCGACGGCACCGACTTCGGCACCGTCTTCACCGAGGCGCTGTCGCTGGAGAAGGTGACGCCGGCCTCGATGCTCTGGCTGAACCTCACCCTCGCCTCGGCCACGCTGATCGCGTGG
>DASSJT010000078.1:0-5285 GCA_035691065.1 Dermatophilaceae bacterium | reverse complement strand
GGTGCGGACGATGGTCCCGATGTTGAAGTCGTGCTGCCAGTTCTCGATCGCCACGTGGAAGCCGTGCCGACGGGCGTCCAGGTCCCGCACGATCGCCTCGAGGGTCCAGTACCGGTAGCGGTCGACCACGTTGCGCCGGTCCCCGTGCGCCAGCAGGTCGGCGTCGTACTGCTCCCCAGCGGGCCACTCTCCCGGCCACGGGCCGACGCCGATCTCGGCCGGCCCGTGCGGCATCGGGTCGTAGGGCGCCCGTTCCTCCTCGCGGCTCACACGCTGGACCCTAGGTGCGGGGTCAGCGGAGTGTCAGGCCGGCCGGATATCGTCATCACGTGAACCTCATCGATGTCGTGCACCCACTTCTGTTCGGCATCAAGTGGATGGACCCCAACTGGCTCCTCGACCAGTTCGGCACCCAGTTCTTCTGGGTCAGCCTGCTGATCATCTTCATCGAGTGCGGGCTGTTCTTCCCGTTCCTGCCCGGCGACACCCTGCTGTTCGCGATGGGTCTCTTCATCGCCACCGGCCAGATCGAGGTGATCCCCGGCGGCGAGCTGGTCAACCTGGTCTTCGCCCTGGTCGTGCTCTCGGCCGGCGCCTTCGCCGGCAACGTCGTGGGCTACGAGATCGGGCGCCGCATCGGTCCCCCGCTCTACGAACGCGACGGCCGGGTCCTCAAGCGCAAGTACTTCGACCAGGCCTCGGCGTTCTTCGACAAGCACGGCAGCAAGGCGCTGGTGATCGGCCGCTTCGTGCCGTTCGTGCGCACCTACGTCACCGTGGTCGCGGGTGCCTCGAAGATGCAGCGGCACCGGTTCTTCTACTGGAGCGCCGTCGGAGCCGTCCTCTGGGTGCTGAGCATCACGCTGCTGGGCTACTTCCTCGGCGCCGCGGTGCCGTCCCTGGGTGAGAACATCGACAAGGCGATCCTGGCGATCCTCGCGTTCTCGCTCATCCCGGTGGCCTGGGAGTGGTGGAAGCACCGGCAGCAGCAGGCCGACGCGCCCGCCGAGCGCTAGCCGGCGCTCACGGCGTCGAGCTCGGCCTTGGTCAGCACCGAGCGCACCTCGAGGCCGACGTCGGCCAGCGGGTTCTCCTCACCCGGGCTGCGGTCGATCGCGCACACGACGACGTCGACCCGGGCGCCGGCCGCGCGGAGCGCCGTCGTTGCGTCACGCACGGCACCGCCGGTGGTGATCACGTCCTCGACGAGGGTGACCCGGCGGCCGTGGACGTCGGGCCCCTCGGCCAGCTTGCAGGTGCCGTACTCCTTCGCCTGCTTGCGCACGAACAGCGCGGGCAGCCCGACCCGGGCACTGAGCACGGTCACGATCGGCACGCCGCCCAGCTCCAGTCCGCCGAGCAGCTCGGTGTCTTCCGGCAGGAGCTCGGACATCTGCGCGACCACCCGCGCCAGCAGCTGCGGGTCGGACTCGAAGAGGTACTTGTCGAAGTACTCCGAGGCCACCTGGCCCGACCGGAGCGTGAACTCACCGGTGAGGCGGCAGCAGGCGTCGACGTCGGCCGCGAGCTGGGGATCGGTCATGGGCCGCAGACTACTGACGCTGTTGGCTGGTTAGGGTCGGGGCATGCGACAGGCAGCACGGCTGGACGGCATCGGGAGCACGATCTTCGCGGAGATGTCTGCGCTCGCGGTGCGCACGCAGGCGATCAACCTCGGGCAGGGGTTCCCCGACGAGGACGGTCCCTCGTCGGTGGTCGAGGTTGCGGTGGCGGCGATGCGGGCGGGCCGCAACCAGTACCCGCCCGGGCACGGCACGCCCGAGATGGTCGCGGCGGTGATCGAGCACCAGCGGGCCTGCTACGGCCTCGAGCTCGAGCCCGCGCAGGTGGTGGTCACGACCGGCGCCACCGAGGCGATCGCGGGCGCCATGCTGGGCCTGGTCGACCCCGGCGACGAGGTCGTGGTGCTCGAGCCGTACTACGACAGCTACGTCGCGATGATCCAGATCGCGGGCGGCGTACGACGGCCGGTGACGCTGCGGGCGCCGGACTTCCGGCTGGACCTCGGTTCGATGGAGGCGGCGATCGGCGGGCGCACCAAGCTGATCCTGCTCAACACCCCCCACAACCCGACCGGCACGGTGCTCACCCGCACCGAGCTCGAGGGCGTCGCCCGGCTGGCGATCGAGCACGACCTGGTCGTGGTCACCGACGAGGTCTACGAGCACCTCGTCTTCGACGGGAGCGAGCACGTCCCGATCGCCACACTGCCCGGCATGGCCGAGCGCACACTGTCCATCTCGAGCTCCGGCAAGACGTTCTCGTTCACCGGCTGGAAGATCGGCTGGGCGACCGGGCCAGCCGAGCTGGTCGCGGCGGTCGAGGGCGCCAAGAACTGGCTGTCGTTCGCCTCGGGCGCTCCGCTCCAGCCGGCGATCGCGCACGCGCTGACCCACGAGCTCGCGTTCCCCCGCGGCCTCCGGGCCGACCTCCAGGCCAAGCGCGACCTGCTGTGCGAGGGGCTGGGCAAGCTCGACGTCGACGTCCGGGTCCCGGAGGGGACGTACTTCGTCACCACGGACGTGCGTCGCCTCGGATGGGCCGACGGACTCGCGTTCTGCCTCGCGCTCCCGGAACGGGCCGGGGTGGTGGCGATCCCGAGCCAGGCCTTCTACGACGACCGGGAGGAGGGACGGCACCTCGTGCGCTGGGCGTTCTGCAAGTCCGAGGACGTGATCCGGGAGGGCCTGGCCCGGCTGGCCGGCGCGGATCTGGTCGCTGGCTAGCAGCGTGAGTCGGGGGTTCGCCGGGCGCGGAGCGGGGGCGGGGTGGGACGGAACGGGGGCGGTGGAGGCGGCGGCGGCGGCGGAGAATTCCCAAGGGATCGAGTTTTCCGCCCACTTCACAATGCTTCCTGACCTCCCAATCCTTTCTGGTGCTTCCCATGGAAGGTATGCCGTTGGAAGCGCCAGATCGGATTGGGAGGGCAACGCCCGGGATTTCTGGCTTCCGAAAGAGGAACGCTCTGGATGCCAGGCGCCCGAAGAATCCCTCGAGACCTTGGGAATTCAACCGCCGCCCCCGCCGCCTCCACCGCCCCCCGCCGGCAACCCCCACACCAACACCCCAGCCCCCACCGCAGCCCCCTCAGCAGCAGGGCCGCGGAACATCAGCTCGCGCTCACCAGGACCCGGACGGCGGACGGGGCGGCGGCGGGTGTGCCGGCCGGCCCCGCGCGACGGCGTACCAGCGCGCCGAGTCGCCACGGAACAGCAGCACCGCGACGCCGCTCGCGGCGAGGGTGAGCACGAGGAACCCCTGGAACGAGATCACGGCCAGCAGCGACAGCACGGCGGCCACGATCGCGGAGACCGCGAGCATGATCCTGGCCCAGCCGTGGCCCAGGAACGCGAACACCGCGAGCGCGCACGCCGACAGGCACCAGAGGACGGCCATCACGGCCAGCACCTGGGCAACGACCACGAGTTCGTCGACCGAGCCCAGCCGGTCGGCGTTGCCGCTCTCGCGCAGCTGCGTCTCGAGCTGGGTGCGGAAGCCGTCGGTGCCGGCGACGGCGACCCCGAGCGCGAGCAGGAAGCCGGTGCCGGCGCTCGCGAGCAGGCTGATCACGCAGGCAACGGTCACGGCCGCGGGGCGGGTCGTCCGCGCGGCCGGCCAACGGTACGGCGCCTGATCGGGCGCGGTGGCCGGGGGCGGCCGCTCACCAGCGGAGTCGCTCGGCCGCCCGTAGCCGGGGAACGGCGGGGGCTCGGCGGCCCGCCCGTCAGGGCGCCGGGCCAGCGGCGGAAGGTCGGGCATCGTGGGCGCGGACTGGGGCAGCGGCTGGGGCGTCCGCCCGGCGAACCAGTCCGAGGCGGGCCGGGTCCACACCAGCACGATCGAGGCCAGGATGAAGCCGGCCAGGAACGGGTCGACGAAGACGCCGCAGACCATGATCGGCAGCGCCATCACGGTGAGCGCGATCCGCGACTGCCGGTCGCGGCGCATCACGAACACGGTGAAGACGAGTGTGGCCGCGGCGGCGGCGGCGGTCACGAAGAGCCCGATCCGGGCCAGTACCAGCGCCTGGTCGAGGTCGATGCCGAGTGCCCGGCCCGCTCCGCTGGTGAGGTACTCGTTGATCGCCTGCCGGGTGCCGATCGAGCGCAGCTTGGGCATGAGCGTGAACACCGAGGCCAGCATCATCGCGCTGGCGACACCCCCGACCCAGCCCGCCATGGTCACCTGGCGCGGCCGCTCGAGCTTCGGCTGCTCACTCACGTGTCTCATTGCACCATGTCCGCCCAAGACGGACAGCCGATGCTCAGACCACCTTCAGGGTCAGCGCGTCGGCACCGTCGAGGTGGTCGATCTCGACCTGCTGGCCGTCGGCCACCTCGCCGCTGATCAGCATCCGGGCCAGCGGGTCGCCGATGGCGGTCTGGACGAGCCGGCGCAGCGGCCGGGCGCCGTACATCGGGTCGTAGCCGGTGGCGGTCAGCCAGGCGCGCGCGGCGTCGGTGACGGTCACGGTGATCCGGCGCGGCGCGAGCCGCCGGTCGAACGCCGCGAGCTGGAGGTCGACGATCTGCGCCAGGTCGGCCTGGGTCAGCGCGTCGAACAGCACGATCTCGTCGAGCCGGTTGAGGAACTCGGGCTTGAACGACTGCCGGACGACCCCGAGCACGGCGTCGCGCTTCTTCTCCTCGTCCAGCGTCGGGTCGACGAGGTACGACGAGCCGAGGTTGGAGGTGAGGATCAGCAGCGTGTTGCGGAAGTCGACAGTACGACCCTGGCCGTCGGTCAGCCGGCCGTCGTCGAGCACCTGCAGCAGGATGTCGAAGACCTCCGGGTGCGCCTTCTCGACCTCGTCGAGCAGGACCACGGAGTACGGCCGCCGCCGCACGGCCTCGGTCAGCTGCCCGCCCTCGTCGTAGCCGACGTAGCCGGGAGGCGCACCGACGAGCCGCGCGACCGAGTGCTTCTCGGAGTACTCGCTCATGTCGATCCGGACGATCGCCCGCTCGTCGTCGAACAGGAAGTCCGCCAACGACTTGGCCAGCTCGGTCTTGCCGACGCCGGTCGGGCCGAGGAACAGGAACGAGCCGGTCGGCCGGTTCGGGTCGGAGATGCCGGCCCGGCTGCGTCGTACGGCGTCGGAGACCGAGCTGACCGCCGGGCGCTGCCCGATCAGCCGCGCCCCGATGATCTCCTCCATCCGCAGCAGCTTCGCGGTCTCGCCCTCGAGCAGCCGTCCGGTGGGGATGCCGGTCCAGGCCTCCACCACGTCCGCGATCTCCTCCGGACCGACCTCCTCGCGGACC
>DASSJT010000077.1:0-25062 GCA_035691065.1 Dermatophilaceae bacterium | reverse complement strand
TCCTCACTCAGCCGGGAAGGCCCGCCTCCATGGTGGCGGTCTCGGCCCGCTGGCCCTCGCGGGCGCGAGGTGTGCCCCACACCACGTGGCGGTAGGCCAGATAGCGGGCGCCGGCTCCCAGCGCGATGCCCACCAGGTTGGCGGCATTGAGCCAGAGGGCGCCGTTCAGGCCCATCACCGCGCGTGCCAGCCAGATCGGCCCCAGCCCAGCCGCAAGGCTGAGCCCTGTCACGATGGCGAACAGCGGCACCTCGTGGGCCACGCCGCGCCCCTGCCGGTGGCGAAACGTCACGTAGCGGTGGCCCAGGAACGCCAGCGTGCCCGTCACCAGCATGGTGAGCCCCTTGGCGAGCTCAGGCAGCAAACCGGCCGCGAAGGCCAGGACGTTGAACAGCACCACGTCGGTCACGAGGCAGACGCCGCCGACCAGCCCGAAGGCTACGACCTCCCGCAGTCGGCCCGAGCGCAGCAGGCGTTGCCGAAGTCCCATCTGCCCGAGGATAGCGGGCGGTCAGGCGCGCTGACCTTCGCTGCGCAAGGCCCGCTGCTACGCAAGGCCCGCTGCCGGGCGCAGCCCGCGGCGCCAGGGCTCACGGCCATGTGTCCACGGCGGTGGCCCTGGCGTCAGACACCTGCGGTCAGCGCTGTCAGCGCATCGACATCTGGAAGCACGCGACGTCGTACTGCGACGTCTCGTTGTAGTGCTGTCCGCCGATGCCTCCGTCGGGGCTGTTGATCCCCGCCTCGTTGAACGGGGATCCCGGACTGCTCGACGAATGGCCGGGGGTGTTCGGCTCGAGGTCTTGGCAGCTCTGGGAGGGCAGCCCTGGGGGGCCGGGCGGGTTGGCGGCAAGGGCGGGCCCGGCGGTTGCCATCCCGAGGGCCGATGTGAGGCAGATGATCCCGATTGCGCGTTTCATGGTGAGGACCTCCAAAGATGGGGCACGTCGCGGCGGCGCGCTCACAAAAGGTGTCACGGGGCAGCCGGGAGGCTGGTTCAACCAGAGGCCGACCGGGCCTGCGCGGCCACGCTTCCAGGCGTGCGGCATGCCTTCTGGCCTTCACGGTTGGACCCGTTCGGCCCTCGCACCGGGAGCGGTCATCAACCGCCAGCGGTCAGGCTGGTGAGGGCGGGGCCGACGGGGTGTGCCCAGGGGGCGACACCGGCGTGGCCTTGGACTGCTGGCGCACCATGAGCCCGCTCGCCACGAGGGCGATCCCCCACACGAGTGGCAGCGCCAAAGCGATCACCGTGGTGATCGGCCAGGCGATCGCCATGATCCCGAAGGCGATTCCACGTCCTCGGGATAGCGTCTGAGCGTGACCAAACTCGAGGCGGGCCGGCCTGGTCAGCCGAGGGCTTCAGGTAATGGACCCTGGGGCGCCTGGCGGGTGGTGTTCATGTTCGGCCTGGTCAGCCTCGCTGCGGACATGGTCTACGAGGGGGCCCGCTCGCTCTACGGTCCGCTTCTGGCGACCCTCGGTGCGAGTGCCCTCGTGGTCGGCGCAGCCACCGGGGCGGGCGAGGCGATGGCCCTGGTGCTGCGACTCGTCTTCGGCCCCCTTGCCGACCGCTCCGGCCAGTACTGGGGCCTCACGATCGCCGGCTATGGCCTGACCATCATCAGCGTGCCCCTCTTGGCGGTGACGCCCTTCATCGGGGGTGCGGGCCTTGCCGTCGCCATCGTCCTGATCCTGCTCGAGCGGTCCGGCAAGGCGATCCGCAGCCCCTCCAAGTCGGCCCTGCTCGCCCACGTTGCCGGCGCGGTGGGCCGCGGGCGCGGCTTCGGCCTGCACAAGGCGATGGACCAGACCGGCGCCTTCGCGGGCCCGCTCCTGGTCGCTGCCATCGTGGCGACTGCCGGGGGCATCTGGGCCGGCATGCTGGCGCTGGCGGTGCCCGGCCTCCTGGCCATGATCCTGCTCCTGGTGATCCGGGCGCGGGTGCCCGACCCGTCCGTCTACGACGGGTCGGCCGCTTCCGGTCCAGGTCCTGGGCCCGCGAGCACCCCTCAGGCGAGGGCGCGCGGCTGGCTGGCCGACGCGGTGGGGGTTGGGCTGCCCCGCGAGTTCTTCCTGTATGCCGTGGCAGCCAGCCTCACGACGGGGGGACTGCTCACCTTCGGCATCATCAGCTACCACCTCACGGTCGCCGGCCTGGCGCCCGTGGCCACGGTCCCGGTCATCTACGCCGGCGCCATGCTCGCCGAGGCAGTGGCGGCGATCCTCGTCGGCTGGCTATACGACCGGGTGAGCACCAAGGTGCTGTATGCCGTGCCCCTGCTGGTGGCGCTCGTGCCGGGGCTGGCCCTGGCCCAGCGGCTGTGGGTGGTCCTCGTCGGAGTCGTGGTGTGGGGCTTCGCCTTCGGCCTGCAGGACTCGACGATCAAGGCCCTGGTGGCCGACCTCGTCGACGCGAGCCGCAGGGCCACGGCATACGGCGTCTTCGCCGCCATCCAAGGAGTCACCGCGATCGCAGGCGGGGCACTCGCGGGGTGGCTCTACGAGCAGTCGGTGAGGTCGCTGGTGTGGGTGGTCGCCCTGAGCCAGCTGGTCGCGCTGGTACTGCTCGCGTTCACCCTGGTCGGGCTGCCCCGCCGCCGACGCTCCGCGGAGGGCTCGGCCGGCTGATCAGCCGTGCGCGTCCGCGGCATCAGCCGGCTGCGCCGGCCCGGCGGGCCTGGTCGAGGAGCAGGCGCCGCTCGGCCCGGGCGATGACCGCCCGAGCGCGTGGCACCACGTCGGGGTTGACCGAGATCGACGTGATGCCCGCGCGCACGAGGAGCTCAGCGAACTCCGGCCGGTTCGAGGGGGCCTGGCCGCAGAGGGAGGACGTGAGCCCCGCATCGGTGCAGGCGTGGATGATCCGCTGGATCGCGTCGACGACGGCGGCGTCCGACTCGTCGAACAGCTCGGCACAGATCTCGGAGTCGCGGTCGACGCCCAGCATCAGCTGGGTGAGGTCGTTCGAGCCGATGGAGACCCCGTCGATGCCCATGGCCGCGTACTGGGGGATGCGGTAGACGACGGAGGGGACCTCGGCCATGACCCACCGGTGCAGCCCGCGCTGGTGGCCCAGCGGATGCGCGTCGACCGCCTCGAGGCAGGCCTCGAGCTCCCAGCGCGTGCGCACGAAGGGGATCATCAGGTGCAGGTTGGGTGTCTGCTCACGAACCCTTGCGATGACGTCGAGGTCCAGGGCGAACAGCTCCGGGTCGCGGATGTAGCGGTAGCAGCCGCGGTACCCGATCATCGGGTTGGCCTCGACGGGCTCGTACTCCTCGCCGCCGTTCAGGCCGCGGAACTCGTTGGTGCGGAAGTCCACGGCGCGGTACACGACCGGCCGGGGCGCGAAGGCCTTGGTGATCCGCTGGACCGACGCGGCCATGCGGGTGACGAACTCCTCTCGGCGCCCGGTAGCCAGCAGGTGCTTGGGGTGCTCTCCGCCCAGTGCGTCGGTGATCATGAACTCCGCTCGCAGCAGCCCGACCCCGTCCACCGGCAGGGCGGCGACCTCCTCGGCATGGTCGGCGATGGCCAGGTTGACGTACAGGAGGGTCCCCGTGGTCTCGGGGGGTGCTGGCGACGGTCCAGACACGGCAGGCACCGCCGGAGCGCCAGCGGCGGCGGCCGGGGCGGAGGCGGCCGGCTCCCGGCTGTCGCCCGCCCGCACCACCCCGCTGGTGCCGTCCACCGTCACCAGCTCGCCGTCTCGCAGCACCGTCGTCGCGGTGCGCGTGGCCACGATGGTGGGCAGGTGCAGCTCCCGGCCGACGATGGCCGCATGACACGTGACACCGCCTCCGTCGGTGACCAGGGCGGCAGCCCGGCGCATTGTCGGCACCCAGTCGGGGTTGGTCATCGTCGCGACGAGCACCTCGCCCTGGCGCAGGCTCGGGCCGTCCGCAGTGCTCCGCAGGATGCGCACCCGCCCGGTGGCCAGGCCGGGCGCTGCCGCGAGCCCGCTCACCAGAACCGTGCCCGCGGCGCCGCCGTCGGCCGCCGGCGGGGCGCCGGGAGCACTGGGCGTCGCGCCGAGTGTGGTGATCGGCCGGGACTGGACGATCCACGTCTTGCCCTGCTCGAGCGCGAACTCGACGTCCTGGGGCGACCCGTAGTGGCGCTCGATCTCGACGGCCATCCTGCCGAGGCCGAGCAGCGTGTCGTCAGTGAGCACTCGGCCTACCTGCTGCTCCCTGGGCACCGGCCGTCGCTCGTCCCGTCCGTCCGCACCGCGGACGACCTGCTCGGCCTTGGTCCCGATGTGGACCCGCACGACCCGTGGCCCGTCCTTGGCGAGCACGTAGGTGTCGGGCTCGACCTGACCGCCTACCACGACCTCGCCCAGGCCGTATGCCGCCTCGATCACGATCGTGTCGCGGCCACCGCTCGCTGGGTCGGCCGTGAACATCACGCCGGAGGCGTCGGAGTCGACCATCGCCTGGACGATGACCGCGATGGCCGGCTCGTCCGTGAGCCCCTGGGTGCGCCGGTAGGCGACCACCCGGGGACTCCAGAGCGACGCCCAGCAGTCGACGATGCGCCGGATGAGCTCCTCCCCGCCGCGGACGTTGGTGAAGGTCTCGTTCATGCCGGCGAACGACGTCGAAGCCGTGTCCTCTGCCGTGGCGGAGGACCGGACGGCCACGCTCGCCGAGTCCCCGAGCCGCGCGTAGGCGGCAACCACGGCATCGCGGAGCGGTTCGGGCATCCCGGCATCACGGACCAGGCGCTGCAGGGACTCGGCTGCCGCCTCGAGCCCTCCCGGGGAGTCCAGATCCGAGGTTGAGGCAACCTGCTGGAGCCGTTCCCGGGCGCCGCCGGCCTCCATCGCCTCGAGATACGCATCCGCTGTCAGCACGAAGCCCGGCGGGACCGGGAGACCGGCGTGGGTCAGCTCGCCGAGGTTGGCGCCCTTGCCGCCGACGCGGGGCACGTCCTGCTTGGAGAGGTCGGCGAACCAGGCCACGGGGTCGGCCGTCCGCTGGGCCAGCGCGGTGTGCTGTCCGGTCGTGGGGGAGGGGGACTCGGTCGAAGAGTCGGTGGTGGGAAGCTCGGTCATGGAACCAGCGTGCGAGCAGGGGTGAGGAGGGCCTAGGGACCTAGGGCACGCGTTGCGACAGGTGACGGTTGCGACAGGGGACGGCTCAGCGCCAGGCGCCGGGCGAGGGCGAACCTCGACCGGCGCGTAGTGGAGCACGGTGGCGTCAAACGACGTGGTGCTGCTCCCTGTAGACCTCGCGGCTGGCGGGCACTGCTGCCAGCGCCGCGACGACGATCACAGCACCGACGACCCACGACGTCCAGGCGGCTGCGGTGTTCTCGGTGTAGGAGAACAGCCACGGTGCCAGGACGGCGACGCCGCCGGCGACAGCAGTCATCCACTCATCGATGAATGCCCCCGGCATGGCCAGGGCGACGATGGCAAGGACGGCAGCCGCCGCCCCGATGACGACCATCGCCCAAGTGGCCTTGGTCGTGACGTCAAGCCATAACGGGGAGAATGCCAGGTAGCCACCGACTACCAAGCTCACCCAGTCCTGGAGACGCGTCCACGGCCTTGACTGTGCGTACGGCATCTCCTGCTTCTCCTTTCTGGACTGGCTGTCCGCCGGTCAACTTGCAGGCTGTGCCCGCCTCGGCGGCCCCACAAGGGCCCAACGTCCCCGCAGCGGGTCGTGGTGATGGCCGCGGCGGTGACGGGTCGGCCAGGGCCCCCTGACCCCCCGGCTCCCGCCTGCCGATTTCGCCATCCGCGACCGGCTCACGGATACTGGAGGGGTGCGACTGCTGAGCTCGTCCCCGCCGTCGGCTGCCCTCCCGGCAGCATCCGGCTCTCCGAGAAGGAGCCGCCGCACCTTCGTCCTCGGGTCTGCGGCTGTGGTGGCGGTGATCGCCGCGACCAACCTGGCCCTGCACCTCCTCCCGCTGGCCGGGCTGTGGCTGAGTGCGGCGGTCGCCTTGGCGCTGCTGCTCTTCGCTCGGGCCAATGGACTGAGCTGGGCCCAGCTCGGGCTCGGCCGGCGCCACCTGCGGGCCGGCGCGCTCTGGGGTGGCGGCGTCATCGTGGTCGTCGCCGCGGCATACCTCGTGGGCGTGCTTCTCCCGGCGACCCGGGCCGCGTTCCTGGACTCCCGCTACCACGGTGGCCTGGAGAAGGCGCTGCTCACGGCGTTCCTCGTGATCCCGGTGGGCACCGTTCTGCTGGAGGAGGTCGCCTTCCGCTCGGTCCTCTGGGGGATGCTGTCCCGGCACATGAGCTCGTGGCGGGTGCTCGCGGTGTCGTCCTCGCTGTTCGGGCTGTGGCATGTCTTCCCGTCGCTGAGCTTCGCGGCCGCCAACCAGGCCTTCCTCGACCTCGTGCCCCAGTCCGGGATCGTGCGCACGGTCATTGCGGTGCTCGGCACCGTTGCGTTCACCGCCCTGGGCGGAGCCGTGGCGGGGGAGCTGCGCCGCCGCAGCGGCAGCATCATCGCCAGTGCCGGCATGCACTGGGCCACCAACTCCCTCGGTGTGCTGTTCGCGCTCGTCGCCTGGCGGCTCGGCACCTAGCCCCCACCGCCGAGTTCAGCCGGGCTGCCGCGATGCCAGCCCTGAGGCTGTCAGGATGACGGTGTGGACGTACGGCACGGGGGAGAGCGCGTTTCAGGCGCACGGTTCCGTCTGCGCTCTCGCCACGGGCTCGGACGCCGGTTCCCAGCGGGCCCGCAGCCGCAGTGGCTTCGGTGGCCGGGATGGCGTCGCCGGCCCGAGTGGCTGCAGCTCCCGCGGTGGCTGCGCTGGGTGCGGTGGCCGACGTACAGCCTGGTGGGCACCCTC
Organism: Dermatophilaceae bacterium; assembly: GCA_035691065.1. GTDB lineage: Bacteria > Actinomycetota > Actinomycetes > Actinomycetales > Dermatophilaceae > DASSJT01. The sequence continues at coordinate 18,243 of DASSJT010000077.1, read as the reverse complement.
GGGGCGCTCGTGTTCGGCTGTGCCTCCTTCACCCCGTCCCTGCTCCCCCGAGACTGGTGGCTCCAGGCCGTTGTCGCCGGGCTCAGCGCGAGCTTCGGGTATGCCGTGGGCGTCTTCCTTGCCTGGATCGGCAGGGCTGTGGTCGGCCGCACACCCTCGGCTGCGACGATCCGCCGCCTCTGGCTGGGGCTGGCCGCGGTCGCGGTCCCGCTGGCGGGTGTGACCCTGTGGCAAGGGCAGCGCTGGCAGGTTGAGCTGCACGGGCTGATGGGGGAGCCCCCACCCGACTCGTATGCGTGGGTGCGCATCCTGTTCGTCTCCGCGGGGATCGTGGTGTTCGGGATTGCCCTCGTCCGGGCCCTGCGGTGGCTCGACCACCAGGTGACTCGCCGGCTGGCTCGACACTTCCCGCAGCGCCTGGCCCGTCCGATGGCGGTCGTGCTGATCGGCACCCTGCTGGTGGGGGTCAACGACGGCCTGGTCTGGCGGATGATCGTCGAGTCCGCCAACTCCACTTTCCGCCTGACCAACACCTCGACGGACCCGGGCGTCATGCGCCCCACGGCGGCCGGGCGCTCCGGCAGCCCGGCCTCGCTGGTGCCCTGGAACACCCTCGGCCGCCAGGGGAGGGACTTCGTGGCCGGAGGTCCGAGCGCGGCCGAGGTGGCGGCCTTCGGAGGGACGCTCAGGAGAAGTCCGGTCCGGGTCTACGCGGGCCTGGACTCGGCACCGACGACTCACGCGCGGGCGGCCCTGGCGGTGCGCGAGCTGCGCCGAGCTGGGGGGTTCGACCGGTCCGTGCTCGTGGTGGTCACCACGACGGGGACCGGGCAGGTGGAGTCGGACAACGTCGATGCCATCGAGCTGATGTACCGCGGCGACACGGCCGTGGTGGCCATGCAGTACTCCTACCTGCCGAGCTGGATCTCCTTCCTGGGCGATCATGAGAAGGCCCAGGCGGCCGGGCGCGAGCTCTTCGACCAGGTCTATGACGCCTGGGCTGCCCTCCCGGCCGAGCGGCGCCCGAAGCTCTTGGTGAGCGGCACCAGCCTCGGCGCCTTCGGTGCAGAGGCGGCGTTCAGTGGCCTGGAGGACATCCGGCACCGGACCGACGGAGTGGTGTGGGCCGGGCCGCCGAACGCCAGTGCGCTGCACACCGACTTCGTCGCGCAGCGAGATTTCGGCAGTCCCGAGTGGCTGCCCGTGCTCGACGAGGGGCGGTACGTCCGCTTCGCCGCGGCCCCGTCCGACCTGGACAGCCCCGGCTCCGTCACCCGACCGAACGTCGTGTACCTGCAGAACGGCTCGGACCCGATCGTGTTCTGGAGTCCCCGATTGCTCTTCGACAAGCCGGACTGGCTTGGGGAGAAGCCGGCCCGGGACGTCTCACCGGACATGTTCTGGATTCCTGTGGTGACGTTCTGGCAGGTGACCGCCGACCTGCCGTTCGCGCTGAAGGTGCCGGCAGGGCATGGTCACAACTACCGCGAGATGTTTGCCGATGCCTGGGCGGCGGTGGCGGCTCCGGCCGGGTGGACCGCCGCCGACACCGAGCGGCTGAGGGTCGCGCTGGCCGCCCGTACGCACTGACGTCACCCCAACGCCAGAATGTTCAGCTGAGCCTGGCCCGGAGCGCGAGCTTGCGCAGCTCGCTGGCCCACAGCACGCTGCTGGCCATCGCCGCACACACCAGCCACTGGTCAAGGGACAGCGGGGCGGTCGTGAAGGCGTGGTTGAGCGGTGTTGTCTGCACCACCGCGACCTGAAGCCCGGCCGAAACGGCGATGGCGAGCCAGAGCCAGCCGTTGGCGAACATGCCGTGGAATGCGCTCCGGATCTCGGACCGCGCGCTGAGGGCGTTGAACAGCTGGGCCAGCACCAGGACCGTGAAGCCGGCCGTCCGCGCGTTGTCCAAGGATCGGGTTCCCGTGAACAAGCCGCCGGCGAGATAGAGGTCGATGGTCGCGAGCGTCGCCACCGCCATGACCAAGCCGACCAGGAGGACACCCGACCACATCCTCCGGTCGATCACCCGGTCGCCAAGGGCTCGCGGGGGCTGGCTCATGACGTCCTCGGTCTCGGGGTCGAGGCCCATGGCGAGCGCCGGTCCGCTGTCGGTCAGCAGGTTGATCCACAGGATCTGGGTCGCGAGAAGTGGCAGGACGATGCCGTCCTGCTCCTTCGACAGCCCGATCACACCGGCGAGGACGATGCCGAGGAACACCGTCATGACCTCGCCCATGTTGGACGAGAGCAGGTAGCGCAGGAACTTCTTGATGTTGAGGAAGATCCCGCGGCCCTCGCGCACGGCCCGGACGATCGTGGCGAAGTTGTCGTCGGCCAGGATCAGGTTCGCGGCCTCCTTGGTCACCTCGGTTCCCGCCTGCCCCATGGCGATGCCGATGTCGGCTGACTTCAGCGCGGGGGCGTCGTTGACACCGTCCCCAGTCATTGCGACGACGTGTCCGTCGGCCTGGAGGGCGTCCACGATCCGCAGCTTGTGCTGGGGCGAGACACGCGCATAGACCGAGTGGTGGCGCACCGCGTCCCGGAACGCGTCGCCCTCGAGGCGGTCGAGCTGCACGCCGGACACTGCCGTTGCCTCCTCGGCTCCGAAGCCGAGGTCCCGGGCAATGCGGGTTGCCGTGCCGGGGTGGTCCCCGGTGATCACCACGACCCGGATGCCGGCACGCTGCGCGTCCGCGATGGCGGCCGCCGCCTCGGCTCGCGGCGGGTCGATGATGCCAACGATGCCGGCGTAGACCAGGTTTTGTTCCAGGGCCTCGTCGAGAGCGGGCATGGCGGCCGTGTCCATGGGCAGGTAGGCCACGGCGATGGTGCGGAACGCCTCGCCCGAGAGTCGCTCGATGTCGCTGAGCAGCCTGGCTCTCAGGACGTCATCGAGGGCCCGGACCGAGTCGCCGACCTGGACCCGGGTGCACCGGTCCAGCAGCACGTCCGGCGCGCCCTTGGTGGCCAACGCGAGCCTCCCCTCCCGCTCCGCGTCAGACGACAGGCTCGTCATCAGCTTCCGCTCGGACGTGAAGGGGATGACGCCCACACGCTGGAAGCGCTGAGCCCGGACGTCTTGGATGCCCAGCTTCAGCTCGGCCACGAGGAAGGCTGCCTCGGTGGGGTCGCCCTGGACCACCCAGTCGTCGCCGACCTGCTGGATGGACGCGTCATTGGCCAAGCTGCCGCCGCCCAGCACGAGCGCCGTCGCCCGCCAGAGCTCGCCATCGGGGTCCAAGGGCCGCCCCAGGTGCGTGATGTCTCCCTCCGGCCGGTAGCCCGAGCCGCTGACCTCCACGTCGCCCAGCAGGGTCACCACTCGCCCCACGGTCATCTCGCCCTTGGTCAGCGTGCCGGTCTTGTCCGAACAGATCACCGAGGCCGACCCAAGGGTCTCGACCGAGGTCAGCCGCTTGACGATCGCGTTGTGGGCCGCCATCCGCTGGACGCCCAGTGCCAGCACCACGGAGAGGATCGCGGGCAGCCCCTCAGGCACCGCCGCCACAGCCAACGACACTCCCAGGAGCAATGCGGTGACGACGTCGTCGAGGGAGTTGATCCCGAAGAACCCGAGGATCGTCACGACCACGACCACTGCGATGGCCACGACCGCGATCCCGAGGGCCCGCCCCACCCGGTCCACCTCGCGCTGCAGTGGCGTGGCCTCTTCCTGGGTAGCGTGCAGGAGGTCGGCGATCTGGCCCATCTCCGTCGACATGCCTGTGGCGGTCACCACGGCGCGGCCGACTCCCTGGGTGACCGCCGTCCCGTTGAAGACCATGTTCAGGCGGTCGCCGAGTGCGGCCGGCTCCGAGAGGGGCCGCGCATCCTTGAGGACTGCCTCGCTCTCACCGGTCAGGGCGGCCTCCGACACCTTGAGCGCGACAGCGGAGACCAGTCTGGCGTCGGCCGCAACGGTGTCCCCCTCCCCGAGCAGGATCAGGTCGCCGGGTACAAGGCTGCTCGTCGGCACTCGGACCCGCTGGGCGTCGCGCACCACCGTGGCCGAGCTGGCGCTCATGCGCCGGAGCGCCTCGACGGCGTGCTCGGCGCGGGCTTGCTGGACGTAGCCGAGCACCGCGTTAAGCACGACGATGGCCGCGATGACCACTGCGTTGAACGGCCACCCGCCAGCTCCCTCGACCAGCCAGGCCACCACGGAGATGACGATCGCCGCGAAGAGCAGATAGATCAGCGGGTCGGCGAACTGGTCGGCGAACTTGCGCCAGGCCGGCACCGGCTTTGCGGCCGTGATCTCGTTGGGGCCGACCTGGGCGAGGCGCACCGCGGCTTCGCCGGCGGTCAGCCCGATGTCCAGGTCGGTCCCCGCCCGTTCGGCGACCACGCTGGCCTCGAGGAGGGACGGATCGGCCTGGCCCATGAGCGTGCCCATCGCTTCCTCCCTGCGCAGTGGTGGCTCACGGTCACCAGTGGGGACCATCGCCCCTAGTCTTCACGACAGGGCGCCGCGAGGGTGCCCACGTGACGGAGGAGCGGTGTGTGGTGTCCGAGCCACCGGGGGCTCGCACCGGCCAGGGGACCAAACCGGCCGCTGCGCTGACCCGGTTCGCGTGGCTGTCGATCGGGGCTGCGCTGGGCACGATGGGCATCAAGACCGTGGCCTGGGCGATCACCGGTTCGGTCGGACTGCTCTCCGATGCGGCGGAGTCGAGTGTCAACCTCGTGGCCGCCGTGGTCGCCCTGATCGCCCTGCGCATCGCTGCCCGTCCGCCTGACGAGGGTCACAACTTCGGCCACGCCAAGGCCGAGTACTTCTCGGCGTGGTTCGAAGGGCTGATGATCTTCGCCGCCGCGGCCGCCATCATCGTCACCTCGGTCGAGCGGCTCCTGCATCCGCGGGCGCTCGACAACGTGGCGGAGGGCCTGGTGGTCTCCGGCCTTGCGGGCGTGGTCAACGCCATCGTGGGTGTGACCCTTCTGCGGGCGGGCCGCCGGCACCGCTCGCTGACCCTGACCGCTGACGGCAAGCACCTGCTGACCGACGTGTGGACCTCGGTCGGGGTCATCGTCGGCGTCATCGCGGTGTCGATCACCGGATTCGTGCGCCTCGACCCGATCGTCGCCCTGTTCGTCGGGGTGAACATCGTCGCGACCGGCGTACGGCTGCTCGGCCGGTCCGCTGCAGGCTTCATGGACCACGCCATTGCGCCGCAAGCCAGGGCCGACCTCGACCGCGTCCTCGCCGGCTTCTCCTCCAGATGGGGAGTCTCGTTCCACGACATCCGCACCCGGGAGGCGGGTCGCGACCAGCTGGTCTCCCTCCACGTCGTCGTTCCCGGCGACTGGTCGGTGCAGCGCGGACACGACCTGTTGGGCGAGCTCGAGGCGGCGTTGGGCGATGCGATGGCGAACACCTACGTCCAGGCCCGGCTGGAACCCCGGGGAGCACTCTGCGCGGAGCAGCCAGATGATGCGGGAACCCCTGGACCGCCGACCGCGCCCCACGAGGAACGACCGGCCTGATGGGCTGGAGGACAGGAGGGCCGCTGGGGACAGGTTCCTGGTCCTGTCCCCAGCGGCGGCCAGGCCAGGAGGGGGGTGAGGCCTGACCGGAGGGGCGCGCCGCTTGGGGGGAGCAGCCGCCCGAGATCTCCTGGCAGGAGGAAGATGCGCTGCTGGGCTTGGCGTAGGCGGGTGGACAAGTGCAGCGACTGGGTGACGCGGCGGCAAAGCCACATGTTGACAGATACCCAATGGGGTATCTGTCACGACCATGGTATTACCTGGGTGGGTATCTGAGTCAAATGACCCGCTCATCCCGCGACGGCCAGACCGCGGTGCGGAGCGAGGCCTTTTCCTGCCCTTTCAGACATGCCTGCTCTCGCTCCAGACGCTGCTGGCGATCTACGCTCGCGATGTGCTGGGAGACGAGAACGACATGATCCTCACCACTGTGCTGGGTGCCGAGGCGACCGTCGTGGCGCAGGGTGGGTGAGCCGATGGCAGCCACAAGCGCCCAGGTGGGTGTCGTCGGGCTGGCCGTGATGGGGGCCAACCTCGCGCGGAACTTCGCGCGGCACGGCCACGCCGTGGCCCTGTTCAACCGGACCCATGCCCGCACCGAGGCTCTGGTCGAGCATCACGGCTCGGAAGGGACGTTCGTCCCCGCGGCCTCCTTGGCCGACTTCGTCGCGAGTCTGGAGCGACCACGGCGCATCATCGTCATGGTGCAGGCGGGAAGGGCCACCGACGAGACCATTGATGCGCTGGCACCCCTCCTGGAGCCCGGCGACATCGTCGTCGACGGGGGCAACGCGCACTTCGAGGACACCCGCCGACGCGAGGCGGCGCTGCGCGAGATGGGCCTGCACTTCGTGGGCACGGGCATCTCCGGCGGGGAGGAGGGCGCGCTCAACGGGCCCAGCATCATGCCCGGCGGCTCGCGGGAGTCGTACGCCGCGCTCGGGCCCCTTTTCGAGGACATCGCCGCCAAGGTGGACGGCGAACCGTGCTGCGCCTACATGGGACCCGACGGCGCGGGCCACTTCGTGAAGATGGTGCACAACGGCATCGAGTACGCCGACATGCAGTTCATCGCCGAGTCCTACGACCTCCTTCGTGCTGCGGGCCTCTCCGCAGCGGAGATGGCCGAGGTGTTCCGGCAGTGGAACACCGGCGACCTGGACTCGTTCCTGATCGGGATCACCGCCGAGGTGCTCGACCAGGTCGACGCCGCGACCGGGCGACCGCTCGTCGAGGTGATCCGCGACGAGGCCGAGCAGAAGGGCACCGGCCGCTGGACCGTCCAGACGGCTCTCGAGCTCGGGGTGCCGGTCAACACCATCGCGGAGTCGGTCTTCGCCCGGTCGGCCTCCGGCCACCGGAGCCTGCGTGAGGCCGCTGCCGTGCTCGCCGGGCCGGCCGGCACCCTGGCCCGCGAAGACCGTGACCGGCTGGTCGACAGCGTGCGGTCCGCCCTGTGGTCCTCGAAGGTGGTCGCCTACGCGCAGGGGCTGGACCAGATCCGCGCGGCGAGCGAGGCCTACGCATGGGACGTCGACATCAGTGAGGTCGCGCGCATCTGGCGCGGCGGCTGCATCATCCGCGCCCGGCTACTCGAGCGGATCAGGCAGGAGTATGCCGCCCAACACCTCCCGACCCTCCTGGCGGCTCCCAGCGTGGTCGAGGGGCTCGAGGCGGCCCAGCCCGCCTGGCGCTCGGTCGTCGCGGAGGCGGTGCAGGCGGGCATCCCGGTGCCCGGGTTCAGCGCCGCCCTGGCCTACTACGACACCGTCCGCGCTCAGCGCCTCCCGGCCGCGCTCGTGCAGGGCCTGCGCGACCTGTTCGGCGCCCACACCTATCGCCGGGTCGACCGGGAGGGCACGTTCCACACAGAATGGTCGTCGGACCGGTCCGAGACCCAGCTGAGGTGAGCCGCATGCAGGACGACGCCGTGTTCGGCGCCGACGCACCGCGGGTCGCCGCGGTGCAGGAAGGGCTCGCCGGCGTCGGGCGGTTGGGGGTCGCCTACTCGGGCGGGGTGGACTCGGCGACCCTGCTGGCGCTCGCCGTGCGGGCCCTCGGAGCCGGCCGGGTGGTGGCCATCCTGGGCGTCTCGCCGAGCCTCGCGGCGTCGGAACGCGCGGGCGCGTACGACGTGGCTGCGCTGATCGGTGCGTCAGTCGTCGAGGTCCGCACTCACGAAGGGGACAACCCGGCATACCGAGCCAACGGGCCGGACCGGTGCTTCCACTGCAAGGACGAGCTCTTCACCCGCATCGGAGACGACGTGGTCCGGGCGCATGCCCTCGACGCGATCGCCTACGGCGAGAACGCCGATGATGCCCTCCGCGCCGACCGCCCGGGCGCCCGTGCCGCCAGCGAGCACGAGGTGCTGCGGCCGCTCGCCGACGCGGGTGTCGACAAGGAGGCGGTCCGACGGATCGCGCGGGCGCTCGCCCTGCCCGTGGCCGACAAGCCGGCCGCGCCCTGCCTCGCCTCGAGGATCCCGCACTTCGAGGAGGTCTCGCCCGAGAAGCTCGCCCAGGTCGAGGAGGCCGAAGCGGCGCTCCACGCGCTGGGCTTCGTCGACTGCCGGGTCCGCCACCACGGCGACGTCGCCCGGGTCGAGCTGCCGGCTGACGACCTGGTTCGAGCGGTCTCCCCGGACCTGCGCCGGCAGGTGCAGCAGGCCGTGCGGCGCGCTGGGTTCCGCTTCGTGACCGTGGACCTCGCGGGCATCCAGTCCGGGGCGTTCACCCTCGGGCTGGTGGCGGTCGCCGATGACTGACGTCCCTGATGTCCCCGATGCCTCTGGTGCGGCATGGGAGCCCGGTGCAGCCCTGCGCGGCATCGCCGAGCTCGACCTCGACCGTGCCGCCCGGCGGGGCTACCCCGAGGCTGTCTACTGCGAGGGCAAGACGCCCGAGCAGGTCGCGGCGATCGCTGCCGAGGTCGGCGTGCGCCAAGCGCCCACGCTCTTCACCCGAGCTGCGCCAGTGCATGCCAAAGCGGTCCTGTCCGCACTGCCGGATGCGCGCTATGCCGACGATGCCCGGCTCCTCGCGTGGCCGCCCGAGCCGCCCGAGCCGACCGGGGGAGTGGTCCTCGTGCTCGCCGCCGGTACCTCCGACCTTCCGGTGGCTCGCGAGGCGCTCCTGACCGCGCAGCACCTCGGCCGCCGGGCCGAGCTCGTGGTCGACGTGGGTGTGGCCGGGCTGCATCGGGTACTGGGGCGCCTGGATCAGCTGCGCTCGGCTAGCGCCATCGTCGTGGTGGCGGGCATGGACGGCGCACTGCCGAGCGTGGTGGCCGGACTTGTTTCCGCGCCGGTCGTGGCTGTGCCCACGTCGGTGGGCTACGGCGCCGCCTTCGAGGGGATCGCCCCACTGCTCACGATGCTCAACAGCTGTGCACCGGGGGTGGGCGTGGTCAACATCGACAACGGCTACGGTGCGGGGCACCTGGCTGCGCAGATCGCGGCGGTCCAGCCCGGTTCTTGAGGCCTTCCGTCAGGTCTCGTTCCGGTGATCGGCGCGGTTCCGGTCGAGCACGACCCCAGGCCGTATGCCGGCCGCAGCGGCGGCGGCCGAGGCCTCGCCCAACACGATCCGCACGGGTACGCCGCGTTCGGCAGCCACGCCGGCGGCGTCGTCGAACTCCGGGGTCACGTGGCGGATCCGGCGGTCCGGGCCGAGTGAGACCTTCACCCGGACCGCGGCACCCCGAACCGGCACCGAGCGCCAGTCTCGCTCCAGGGCGAGGCGGTTCACGGCATACTCACGAATCCCGAACGAGGTGGTGAGCGACAGCGCAAGGTCCCGCACGATCGACCGGTGACCGTCGTCGCTCAGGACGGAGAGCGTGTGCGCCGGGCGGCCCTTCTTCATGAGAATCGGCGTCAGCCAGGCGTCCGCCGCTCCCGCATCGACGAGCCGGCTCAAGACGTCGGGCCAGACCCGCGGGTCGAGGTCGTCGACGTTCGCCTCGAGGACCCAGAGCCGCTCGGACGGCGGCGGATCGGACACGTGCCCCAACACGACGCGGACCACGTTGGCGCGGTCTGGGGAGTCTCGCGTGCCAGCACCCACGCCGACCCCCGCCACCCGCATCAGGGGAAGCGGCTCGCACACGTCGGCGAGGCTGCGGACCAGGGCGAGACCCGTGGGCGTGGCGAGCTCGCCCGCGCCGCCCGACCCGGCCTCCCAGCCACGCGCCAGCTCGAGGGCCCCCGGGACAGGGACCGCCAGCTCGCCGTGGGCCGTGCCGGACCGGCCGGACCCAAGGGCGACGGGACCAGCGCTCACCGAGTCGACCCCCAGCAGGGGCACTGCGGCGCAGACGCCGACCACGTCGGCGATCGAGTCCCAGGCACCCACCTCGTGGAAGTGGACTTCGCCGGCAGTCATGCCATGCACCCGTGCCTCGGCCTCGGCCAGCCTCTCGAACACGTCGAGGGCTTGGGCACGGACCGGCTCGGCGAGGGCGGCGGCGCCGAGCAGGAGCTCCCGGACCTGGGTCCAGAGCCGGTGCGGGTGGTCGGAGACGAGCGGCTCGATGCGGGCATGGGTGGCGCGCAGGCCTGCTCGGGTCACACTCGCGGTGCTGACCCGCACCGTGTCGGGAAGCACCGCGTCGATGGCGGCCTGGACCTCACCGAGCGGGGCACCGGCGTCAAGGAGCGCACCGAGGAGCATGTCACCAGCCACCCCGGCGCTGACGTCGAGCCACGCGTGGAGGCGCGCCTCGGGCTGGCTCTCAAGCCCTGCGCGGGCCTGGCTCTCAAGCCCTGCGCGGGTCTCGGTCTCGGGCCCACCAGGGGGGTCGGTCTCGAGGCCACCGAGGAGGTCGGTCTCGAGGCGAGCATGCTCCGGACTCGATGCCATGCCCGCCAACGTAGTGCAGCCGCACGCGCCGCCTCAGCCAGCCACGGCGGCCAGAGTGGCGGCGGCCGCCGACTGCGCGGGCGCCCGGGACGAGAACGGCGCACGGAGCAGCAGCTCCACGTTGCGGTCCTCGACACTGCCCCGGCGCCTGTCGCTGCGTTCCTGCCAGTCGTTGTAGGACAGCTCCCGCGAGAAGGCGGCCAGTGACAACGTGGACAGCCCGCTGCGGGACAGGGGCCCAGCGTGGTCGACGATCGTGGCGAAGATCGACAGGGTCCCGTCGAGGTTGTCGACGACCTCGACGACGCGCGACTGCTGCGGCCAGTCGATGTGTGCCGCCGTGTTGACCTCCCAGAAGCCGCCGCCGAGTGCCGCGCCGCTGGGGCGGGCGTGGGGGATCACCTCGTTGCGGTGGGTGTGGCCGTTGACCCACAGGATGGTGTTCGGGTAGCGCAGCAACAGGCTGGCCACCTCCGCACCGCCGATCCGCCCGCTCCCCGCCGGCACGTTGGTCATGGTCCCGATCGAGTGGTGGCTGAAGACCGCGACGTACTTGTCTGCGTGCCCTCGCCGAGTCACCACACTGCCGTCCTCCGCGAGCCAGGTGCTGCTGGCGACCTGCAGCTGGCGTTCGAGCCAGGCGAACTGTGCCGGGTCAAGGGAGCCGTCGGGGCCGCCTGAGCTGACGACCGTGTCGAGCACGATCCCGCGCATACGGCCGATGTCGAAGGTGTAGTACGCCGTGCCGTCGGCGAGGTTGTCGGCCGTGAAACCGTGGCCGAGCGGCGCGCCGGTCGTGGTGAAGTGCTCGGAGACCGTGATCGCCCGGTCGACGATCCGGCGGTCCGGGTCGGGGGTGACGAACCGGTGGCCGCCCTGCGCCAGCATGAGGTTGATCGCCCCCGGGTCCTGCTGCAGCAGCGCGAGCACGAAGGCGAGCTGGGCGTTGATGTCCTGCGCGAGGACGGAGGGCGGCAGGCTGGTCAGCTTGAGCGGGCCGGTGGCCAGCCCCTGGAGCAGGGGAGTGCGGGGGACGTTCCCCTGGACGAGGCCGTCGTGGTTGCCGTATGCCGTGTACCAGGGCAGGCCGAGGCCCGTCGCCTGGAACGGCGCCCGGGCCGCATCGATCAGACCTGGCACGGTGGGGAAGCCGTAGACCGAGGAAGGGGTGCCGAACCCGCTCTCGGGGTGCCAGTAGTAGGGGTCGGGCGCGACGTCGTCCATGACGCCCTCGTAGCGCGTGACGTCTCCGGAGTCGGGGCGCACGGTGCCCCCGCCGTCCAGCAGGTCGATGTACCAGCGCAGCTCGTTGTGCTGGCAGTTGTCGGTGTTGTCACCGGTCACCACCGCGAACTGCATCGGGCGTCCGGTGGCCGGGCCTCGTCCCACCCGCCCCAGCTGGGTGACCATCGCCTCCGCGACCTGCGCACTCATGAGCTCCTGCGGGCGGTAGGCGCTCTTGAAGTCGCCGACGAAGGCGCCGTACCTGTCGAAGAACTCGAACCGGGCCGGGGACTGCACGTCCATGACGTGGACGTCGGTGAGCTGGGCGAAGCAGGCGATCACACCGCCGCTGCCAGACGCATGGGTCGACAGCCCGGCGAGCTCGCCGCGCTTCAGGAACGGCTCGCCCGGGCCGAAGCTCAGGGGCGCATAGCCCCCGATGCCCGGGGTTCCACGCAGGATCACCTGGTCCAGCGTCGTCCCGGCCGTGGAGGGCCGAGGGAGGGCGACCGCCTTGCGCGCCGGGAAGGGATCGAGTCCCGCGAGGGCCACGGCGCCTGCTGCGCCGAGCAGACCCTCGAGGAAGTGGCGTCGAGTCGGTTCCATGAGGTGCCTCCACGTGTCGAAGTGCCGCAGCCACTCAAGCACCGATCGACGGCCTCCGTAAGCCGATTCGGCAAAGCGGCCGTCGTGTCGCGCGGCGTTTGCCGGTGTCCACGCTGCGTGCCGGCTGCCCTCCCCTTGATGGCCGGCACCCTGCGTACCGGAACCATCCCCTTGGTGGCCGGAGCGCCCCGAGTTGCGGGGGTGCGAGGGGAGTGTTAAGCCAGTTGGGTCTGTTTTCAGGTTTTTCCCATATTGGCGCGCACTGCCCCACCGGTCTCCGGGGGAGGGCCTAAGCGGCCTTGCCACCTGGGGAAGGCATCCGGTCCGGCGAGCGCCGGAAGGAGGAGGCCATGCCTCGGGGATTCGCCACAGCCGTCTCGGCGGTGGCCGTCATGGGCATGACAGCGTGGGGGCAGGCGTCCGCCAGCTCCCAGCCGCTCGGTAGTTCGGTCGCGACCGCGTCCGGCTCGGAGCTGTCGGTGACCAGCCGGCTGCAGGACCGTCGCGAAGTCGCGGCGGGGACGCGGGCCTACGCGATCGGGTTCGAAGACGGGCGGTTCTACGCCAACGGGTGGCACATCACCGGCGAGATGGGCGGCGTGTGGACGCCGCCGCTGAAGCTGGTGGACGGCGTGTGGTTCGGGCTGGACGGCCAATGGGTTGGCCCTGCCTCGCGCTTCACCAGCGGTTGGGGCTACACGCGCTACGCCCTGCCCGAAACCGCTGGGCTCAGCCTTGAGCGCACGGACTTCGTCCCCGACGGTCTTCGGGGCGCGCTGTTCGGCCTCAAGATCACCAACCCCGGTGACGCCCGCAGCGTGAAGCTGTCGGTCGACGCGCACTCCGAGCTGATGGGCCAGTACCCGTGGGGCTTCGGCGGGGTGACGCCCAACGCGAGCGACAACATTGCTGACGTCGGCAGCTTCGACGGGAAGAGCCTGGTCTTCACCGATGACGGCGCGCTCCCGGGGGCTCCCACGCACCACTACGCGGCGCTTGTGGGAACGTCGCTGAAGCCCGACTCCGGCACGATCGGGGACCAGTTCTGGGGTCCGCAGTCCGGACACGTGTGCACGGGATCCGAGCCGCCCTCCGCCTGCGACGACGGCCCGTTCGGGAACGGCACCGGGGGCGAGCTGAGCTACACCGTCTCGCTGCCCGCCGGCGGCAGCACGACCGTGTGGCTCGGGGTGGCGGGCTCTGACCAGGGCCTCACTGCCGCGCAGTCTCAGCTGAGCGAGGTCCTCGACAACCCGGCCGCCAAGCTTGCGGCCAAGCAGGCTTCGCGCACCCAGCTGGCAGCCTCCACCAAGCTGTCCCTGCCGGGCGATCCACTGGTGCAGGACGCGGTGGAGTGGGGCAAGCAGAACATCGCGGACCTCACGCAGAGCGCTGAGAACCTCCAGATCCGCTGGACCGACCAGGGGAAGCAGTTCCCCGCCCCGCTGGGAGAGGTGCCCAAGGCCACCTGGGTCGGAGCCGGGTTCCCGGACTACCCATGGATCTTCGGCACCGACGCCGAGTACACGGCGTTCGCCGCGATGGCCGTCGGGCAGTTCAACCCGATCAAGGAGCATTTGCGCGCCCTGCGGGACGTCTCCGACATCCTCAACAACCGCTCCGGGGTGGTGACTCACGAGGTCGTCGCCGACGGCTCGATCTGGTTCGGCCACGACTCGAGGCGCCCCAACCCGGACGGCTCCGTCTCGTACGACTTCAACACCGACGAGACGGTGAAGTTCCCCAGTGCCGTCGCCCTCGTGTGGCGGTGGACCGGGGACAACGGCTTCCGTGACGAGATGTACGACTTCGCGGTGCGGAACCTCAAGTACGTCGTCGCCACGCTCGACGAGGATCATGATGGCTGGCCTGAGGGCCTGGGCAACGTGGAGCGGTCCGGCATGGGAACAGAGAAGCTGGACAACACCGTGTACTTCATCCGCGGGCTCTACGACCTGGCCGCCATGGCGAAGTCCAAGCACGACGGCGCCACATTCGCCTGGGCGAACAACCTCGCCCGCAAGGCCCAGGACCGGTTCGACGGGGCCTGGTGGTACGAGAGCGCAGACCAGTACGCCGACTCCCTGCAGGACCCGGGAGACGTCCAGTCGTTCCAGAAGCACTGGATCGGCCAGACGCCGATGGAGGCTGAGCTGCGCGTGAACAACCGGACCGTTCCCGGACTTGCTCCGTACGGTCACGGCGACACCGCACTGGCAGGTCGTGAGGACCCCTGCTACAGCGGCACGCCGCCGTTCAACCCGGGCCTGTTCCACACCGGATGCGGTGGCGGAGCCAACGGTCAGGGTGAGTTGACCATCTTCGGACTGGGGACCTCGATCCAGTCGATCGGCGAGGGCAACTACGGGCGCCTGGGCGCCGGTCAGCAGCAGCGCTACACCCACGCTCTCGCTGAGACGATGTTCGCCGAGCCCGCCACGGGCGGCACGCCGGACGAGCAGCCGGGCGCCATGCCGGAAATCTTCCCGTCGCCGGACTTCCAGGCGAACATCGACCGCTGCTGGGCCTGCCGCTCGATGTTCATGCAGGCCTGGGGCAACTACGGCACCATGTGGGCGGTCGTGCACCAGTGGCTCGGAGTGCGTCCCGACCTGGGCAACGGGGCAGTCGAGTTCGTGCCTCAGGTGCCGCAGGGCCAGACCACGGTCCAAGGCGAGGACATCCGTCTTGGTAACGGGTCCGCTGACGTGACGGCCACGGTCTCGGGCAAGACCTACACCACCGAGATCGACGTCGCCGCCGGTGTGGCGAAGCGGATCGACATCGGCCACACGCTGCCTCGCGGCGTCCAGCCCTCGGCGGTCATGCTCGACGGGCAGCCCGTCGACGAGTACCAGCTCGTCGAGACGAACCGCGGAACGGAGGTGACGGTGCGAACCAGTGCCGGCCACCACACGCTGACGATCACGTCGTAGGTCACGTGCGGCGACCCGAGCGGCACCAGCCCGCTCGGGCTAGCCCGCTCGGGTCGCCGCCGCAGCTTCAACAAGCACGCCGACCGTTGCCGGCTTCCACGCACCCTGGGTGATGACCACCACGTGGTCAACGCCAAGGTCGCGGAATGCCGCGCAGCGGTCGGTGAACGCTGAGGCGGTCTCATCTGGCTGGAGGGCGGTGCTGACCGTCTTCTCGACCTCGCGGTAAGGGCGCCCCAGCTCCTCGCACTGTCGGCGCAGCACCTCGAGCTTCCGGCGGAGGGTCTTGCCTCCGTCGGGGATGTCGAAGAGGTTGCAGGCGTCCGCATACCTGGCGACGAGCGGCAGCGTCCGGCGCTCGCCTGCACCCCCGACGAGAACACGGACGCGCGGGCGCTGAAGGGGTTGGGGCACGCTCTCCGGGCGGGCCAGCCGGTAGTGGCGCCCCTCGAACGGCGACTCGTCGCCCCCGGCCATCTGCTCGGCAAGCTGCAGCGTCTCCTCCAGGCGCTCGAACCGCTCCACCGTGGGGGGCAGGTCCAGACCCATCCACTCCGCTTCAGCCTGCTGGTACCCGGCGCCGATGCCCAGCCAGGCCCGGCCACCGCTCAGGACGTCGAGAGTGGTCACCGCCTTCAGCAGCACGGCAGGGGCCCGGAACGTGACTGCGCTCACCATGGCGCCGAGCCCGATCCGCGTGGTCTGGCCGGCAAGGTAGCCGAGCACCGTGTAGGCCTCGAGCATGTCCCGGTCGCCCTGTGCCCTTGGGTCGGCCTGCAGCAGGTGGTCGTTGACCCAGAGGGTGTCGAGCCCGCCGGAGTCGGCAGCCTCGGCCACCTCACCGAGTGCGCTGGCAGTCGCAGCGGCGCCACCCGGCCAGGTGTAGTTCGTGACGTTCAGGCTGATCTTCATGTCGGCACCTCCTGGAGTCCCAGTCTTCGCCGACGTGGGGGGCCCGGCATCGCCCCCGGGGTGTACGCCACGGTGATCCCCTGGGCGTACCCCGCCCACGGTCACTGGCGGACGACCACAGCGCCACCGGAGGTGTTGACATCCACCGCCTGCGGCCCTCCGCGCACCGTCAGCACCACGCCTCCGGAGGCATTCCCCTTGACTGACCCCGAAGCAGCCACGGTCGCCTTCACACCGCCCGACAGGTCGACCGAGGCGTCAGTGCAGGCGAGGTCTCCCGCCTCCATGATGGCTCCGCCACTCGCCGAGAGGTCGAGCACGCCCGCCCGACCGGAGAAGGTCATGATCGCGCCACCGCTCGCCTCGACAGTCAGATGGGGAACGTCGATCTTGGATGCCGTACCCTGGACGCCCCCGGAGAGGGTCAGTTCCCGGACGGCTGGCGCGGTCACCGAGACGAGGACCATCTGGGAGGTGGCGTAGCTGCGGGTTGCCTCGACGGTGAGCTTCCCGCCCGAAACATTCGTGGTGATGACCCGCAGGATGTTGGGCTGTGCCTTGACGGTCACCCGCGCGGGTGTGCCCTGCACGAGTTCGAGCCGCATCCCGTGGCTCACCTCGAGAGCGGTGAACGGGCCGACCGAGCGCTCTTCAACCGTGACCGAGCCCGACCCGACCAGCCCGCCCGGCCCTGACCCCACCGTGATGCATCCCCCGAGCACCAACACTGCTGCGGCGACTCCGGCCGCTGACCTGATCGACATCTGGCACCTCCCGCCATCCAGCACCCCCGGCCGGACTCAGGGAACAACATGGACCATGCCTGCGCGGGGTGACAGGGCTATACGTCCCTCTCCACGCGTGAAGCCCATGCTTCCTTCCCGAACCTGCAGCGACCGGGACCTACGGCTCTCCCCAAGCGGCCCGGAGCCTGTCAACCCTCGTGGTGAAGGGCAATCCACGACCTGGGAGCAGTCATGACTACACCAACGACGCCCGTACACGTCCGGGCCACTCTCGACCCGCATCTGAGCCGCTGGCTGTGGCTGGTCAAGTGGCTCCTTGCTATTCCCCACTACTTCGTCCTGGCGTTCCTGTGGGCCGCCTTCGTCGTCCTCAGCGTGATCGCGTTCGTGGCCATCCTGTTCACAGGTCGCTACCCGCGCAGCATCTTCGAGTTCAACGTCGGCGTGCTTCGCTGGAGCTGGCGGGTCTCCTACTACACGTATGGGGCGCTCGGCACCGACCAGTACCCCCCGTTCACCCTGGCCGAGGTCCCGGAGTACCCGGCGAAGTTCTCGGTCGACTACCCGGACCACCTCTCCAGAGGCCTGGTCCTGGTGAAGTGGTGGCTGCTTGCGATCCCGCACTACCTGATCGTCGGCCTGCTCGTCAGCGGGACCTACTTCACCGCGGAGGGGTGGAACAACAACCAGGAATGGCGCTCGGGGACTGGACTGATCGGCATCCTGGTGGCGATCGCTGCGGTGGTGCTCCTGTTCACGGGCAGCTACCCGCGGTCGCTGTTCGACCTCATCATCGGCCTGAACCGGTGGGTGCTTCGGGTTGCCGCCTACAGCGCACTGATGACCGACAGCTACCCGCCGTTCCGGCTCGACATGGGTCCGGACGACCCCGGGCCCGGGAGCGTGGCGCTCCGGTCCTCAGGCGGCACGCCGCCGAGCATGCCTGCGCCGCCGATCACGGATGCGCCACGGCCCATGGACGCCGGCTCCGGCCCGGTCGGGGCGCCGACCCAGGGAACCCCGGGACCGGCCCAGCCCATGCCGCCTGCGCCTCGGAGCAGGTGGTCGGGTGGCCGGATCACTGCGCTCGTGCTGGGGTCCCTCCTCGTCCTGATGGGGACCGGGGCTGGGGTCGCCGGCATCGTCGGGGTCGTGGCCGACCGGACGGCCCGGGACAGCAGCGGGCTGCTGATGAGCGGATCCGCAACACTGACCAGCAGCGGGTATGCCGTGACCTCCGACACCGTTCAGTTCGACTTCGCGGACGCGCCGATCATTCCCGACCGGATCATCGGCAAGGTCCGCATCACGGCCACGCCGGTGGGCGGCCAACCGGCGTTTGTGGGCATCGGGCGGTCTGCCGATGTGGACGGCTACCTGAGCGGGGTGCAGCACTCCGTGGTGACCCGCTTCGCGACGGGAGTTGGCCCCAACACCAGGCCCCTGTACCGGCAGGTCGCC
>DASSJT010000076.1:0-6184 GCA_035691065.1 Dermatophilaceae bacterium | reverse complement strand
CGGATGTCAGGGTCCGACTCGAGGCGGCTCCGCACCCCGTCGGCCGCGCCGGGCTGGGTGAGCACCTCGGCGTTCTCGAGCTGCACCCGGCCGAACTGGCGGTCGATGACGTTGTTGACCGTGTCGCGCATGCCTGCGAACACCATGACGAGGCTCACCGAAACCGCGACGCCGATGATGGTCAGCAAGGTCCGGCGCCGGCTGCGGGTGATGCCGCGCAGGGCCATGCGCCATCGTGCAGGCAGGCGGCGGAGTGGCGGAAGGGCGCGCTCGGCCCCGCTCAGCCCGCCGCGGACCCCGGGCGGGGTGATCCGCATGGCCTCGGCCGGCCGGGTGCGCGAGGCCGCCCGCGCCGGGGCCCAGGCGGCCAGGGCGGCGGCTGCCGTGCCGACCAGGAGCCCGATGGCCTGGCTTGCCACGTGCAGCTCGGTCACCCGGAGGGGAAGGCCAAGAGCGTCGGTGTATGCCGTGGTGAACCAGCCCCCGAGGTAGTAGCCGGTGACGACGCCGGGCACCGACCCGGCGAGACCGGCCGTCACACCGAAGCCGAGGTAGTGGCGGCGGAGAGCGCGGGCCGAGACTCCGTTGGCCCTCAGGGTCCCGATCACGGCCCGCTGGGCAGCGACCACGCGCGAGAGGAGCACGTAGGTGCCCAGCACTGCGGCGGACAGGAACAGCCAGGGGAGCAGGTTGGCGACGGTGCCCACCGCATCGACATCGTCCTGCAGCGTCCGGTAGGAGGGCTGGTCGTCGCGGGTGGTCACGATCAGCCCGTGACGCTCGGCCAGCCGAGCCGCGGCCGCGGCCAGAGCGGCTGCGTCGTGGCGGTGAGGCGCGTAGAGGAGGAGCTGCTCTACGGGCACTGCGACGGCTGTGGCCAGCGACGCATCCGTGGTGAACACCACTCCGAAGTTCTCGGGAGTGGTCATGACCTCCTGCATGGAACGAGCCGGCCAGAAGTACTCAGTCGACAGAACCGACCCGGACACCGCGAACGTGCGCCAGCCGGTGGGGGAGAGGAGCTGGACGGTGTCGCCGGGTGCCAGGCCGTAGTGGTCGGTCAGGTGCTGCTCGACAGCCACCTGGCCCTGGTCCGGGAGGCTCCCGTAACGCACCGCCAGCCGGGCAACCAGGGGCTGGGACCGGTCCGGAACCGCCACCGCCCGGCCGAGGAAGGTCCGTCCACGGATCTTGACGGCAACGTCGCCCTGTCGTCGGGTGTCGACAACGGGCTGGCCGGGCAGAGATACAGCCTCGCTCCCGAGAGCCGTAGCGCCCGTGCCGGTGAGCACCACGTCTGGGAGCCGCTGCGCGGCATACGCCTCGTCGAAGGACTGCCCGAGGTTGCGGTAGGCGTCCGAGGTGCCGATGTAGACCGCCACCCCCAGCGCGATCACGATGGCCGCTGCCAGGAACTGCCAGCGCTGGCGCCACAGGTCGCGGCGCAGCTTGCGGCGCAGGATGCGGCTCACCACTCCAGCTCCTTCGCCTCCAGCGGTCTCTCAACCCGCTGTTCGCGGGCGATGGTCCCGGAGTGCAGCCACACCACCAGGTCGGCCATCGAGGCGATCGCGGAGTTGTGGGTGACGAGCAGCACGGTGTGGTGGCCCTCCCGAGCGAGGTCCCGCAGGACACCGAGCACCTGGCGCCCCGTCTCCAGGTCCAGGCTGCCCGTGGGCTCGTCGCACAGGAGCAGGGGCGGCTCCTTGACGATCGCGCGCGCGATCGCCACGCGTTGCTGCTGGCCACCGGACAGCTGGCCCGGGAAGCGGTCCGCCAGGTCGGTGAGGCCCACCCGGGCCAGCGCCTCGAGACTGCGCCGGGCCGGGTCGGGGCCGGTGAGCTCGGCGATGACCTCCACGTTCTCCTGCGCGGTCAGGGTCGGGACGAGGTTGAAGAACTGGAAGACGAAGCCCACCCGGTCGCGTCGGTAGGCAGTCTGCCGCTCGCCCCGGAGCAGCCCGATGTCGACTCCGGCGACCTCGATCTGGCCGCTGGTGGGGTGCTCGATCCCGCCGACCAGGTTGAGCAGGGTGGTCTTGCCCGAGCCCGAGGGTCCCAGCAGAACGACGAACTGTCCTGGGACGATGTCCATGCTGACGTCCCGGAGCGCCTTCACCGCTGTCACGCCCGAGCCGTAAACCATGTGCACATGTCGCAGGCGGAGCGCTGGGTGACCGGATGTGGCCGCTGCCTCGGCCGCAGCCGCTAGGTCCACGGAAGGCCCTCGGCTCATGACACCAGCGTCGCCGTGGGGCGCCGGGCGAGGTCAGGGGCGAAGGTCCCCGCAGGCGCCGGTCGGACGGGTAGGCGGCGGACGCTCGACTTTGGCCGCCCGGCCTCGCCCGCCCGGCTCGGCCGCCCGGCCTCGGCCGTTCCTGCGCAGTTCGGCCGGTCAGCCCTTCCTGACCGCCACGACGACGTTGGCCTGGAGGCGCTCGACATGGAAGGCGTTGGGGTCGAACGCGCCAGGGGAGAAGGAAACCGACTTCCACCGCCACTGGCCCCCGACCCGCTTGAGGACGAACACGTCGATGGGCCCAAAGGACGTGTCGCGGGATGCTGCGGCGAACTGCGTCGGGTCGGTGATCGCCGCGAGCCGCTTGATCGCTTCGTACCGGTCGTCCCAGCGCAGCAGAGTGTTGGCGGACACCCGGTCATTCGCCGTGTAGCCGTAATAGGGCAGGAATGCGAAGAGCCGCTGGTCGTAGGCGAGGACGACCGGTTTCGCCTTGGCGCCGAGCTGGGAGGCGATGACGCGCTCGATGTCTTCGGTGGGGAGCAGAGGGTGGAGGTACTTGTCGGGGGGTGCGAAGGGGGTCAGCCCCCCGTCCGGCAGCCGCTCGGCATGGGGATCCGTGGCCCGGTTGACGGCTCCGGCGGGCGCAACCGAGTTGCGCAGCCCTCGCGGCCCCGGCACCCAGTTCGGCCAGCCCTGCATGGCGGCCCAGACGACGATGGCCGCGACGCCGGTGACGGCGACGGCGCGTTCGCGGGCTGGGGCGAGGGGGTGCGTGGCGGCGCTGGCCGCCCGGGTGGCCAGCCGTGACCAGAGCCGCGGGGCGCCCTCGGCCGTCGTCAACACACCGGCGATGACCAGCGCCATGCTGATGAGGGTCTCGGTGTACTGCAGGTACCCGGTGTGGTTGTCCTGTGCCGTCTTGAGCAGGAAGAGGATGCGGTAGGCGTAACAGCTCGCCACGACGAGCAGGAGGGGCTGCGCCCACCAGGTGGTACGGCGGTACCAGACCATCCCCAGGAGCCCGACAAGCTCGACCACGGCGATCGGCGTCGCGTCGAGGAACGGCAGGACCAGCGGTCGGTCCGCAATCGACGGCGACATCCAGAAGTCGCTCACCCGCTCGCCTCCTTGGGTGAGCAGGGTGGTGACGAACGGGACGACATACCAGGAGGCCACGACGAACGCCGTCACCGCGACCCCCAGCAGGTGCAGGAGGTAGGCCCGCCAAGAGCTCGTGGCTCGAGCCGTGATGACGATCAGCGCCAGGAGGGCCAGCGCTGAGTACATCAGCCAGGCCTGGTAGGTGAGCACGAGCAGTCCGCCGAGCAGTCCGGCCGGAAGCCAGTGCAGGCCGCCCCGGGCCCTTGGTAGCCCCGCGAACGTCGCGATCACCCAGGGGACGAACAGCAGGAGGGCCAGGAACTCGTAGTCCTTGCTCGGCTGGTTGAAGACGGCCGGCGTCAGGCCGACGATGGTGAACGCGACCGCCGGATTGACCAGACGACGCCAGAACGCATAACCCGCGACGACCGCTCCCGACATGACGACGATCTGCATCTCGCCGAAGAGCTGCCAGGCCGGCCGGTGGATCAGCGTCGCCGCGTGGCCGACGACCCAGGGATAGAGCGGCGGGTACTCGGTCGGGAGGCCCCGGACGAAGGAGTCCGCGGACTGCCAGGTCTCCATGTACTTCATGGCCATGGCGACGAACCGTCCGGCGTCGCCGATCAGCAGCCCGTAGCCGTAGGGCGTGCCATGAAGTGCCGTTGCCATCGTCAGCCCGATCCAGGCGGCGTACCCGCCCATCGCCACTCCGATGAGCCGTTCCGAGGGTCGGCGGAGGACGAGCGCAAAGACGACCGCTCCGACCAGGGCGCCCACGCCCACTGGCATCACGACCCCGGCGACGGAGAAGGGGTCGAGGTCGAGCCGGCGGACCAGCAGCACGGCGAGCGGTGTGCCGACCAGCCACGTGGCCATCGCGAGGGCGCGATCGGACGTCAAGGCCGCCGCCCAGCGACGCCGAACACTGTCGTCTGCCTGCGAATCGGGAGTCGCACGCCCCGGCTCAGCCGCCTCGGCCGGGGCACCATCGCTGGCCGGCTGCTCAGGGGCCACGTGCAGGGTCTCGCCGGTCGCGGCGTGCGGGCCATCCGGTCCCTGAGTCATGCTGTGGAAGGCTATCGGAACGGTTCCGCGCCTATGCTGCCGTGGTGACCTCCAGCGAGAACCCGGTCTCTGGCGGCAGGGCCGAACCCCGCATCGGCATCCTCGTGGTCGCCTACAACGCTGTGACCACCTTGGCCAGCGTGCTCGACCGCATTCCGAGCGACTTCCACCAGCGGGTTGCCGAGATCGTCATCTGCGACGACGCGAGCCACGACGCGACACATCTCGTGGCGCTCGGCTACCAGCAGGCTGCGCCAGATCTTCCGATCACGGTGATCCGTCACGAGAAGAACCTTGGCTACGGGGGAAACCAGAAGTCGGGCTATCGCCTCGCCATCGACCATGACCTCGACATCGTGGTCCTCCTCCACGGCGACGGCCAGTACGCACCGGAGTGCTTGGAGTCGATCGTCGAACCCCTGGTCCGGGGCGAGGCTGACGCGGTCTTCGGCTCCCGGATGATGGCCAACGGCTCCGCGCGGCGGGGCGGGATGCCCATGTACAAGTACATCGGCAACAAGGTCCTCACGCGGTTCGAGAACGCGGTCGTCGGGGCGCGTCTCACGGAATGGCACTCCGGATACCGGGCCTACTCGACGCAGGCTCTGAAATCGATTCCCTTCGAACGGAACTCGGACGGCTTCGACTTCGACACGCAGATCATCATCCAGCTCATCGACGCCGGGAAGCGAATCGCCGAGGTGCCGATCCCGACCTACTACGGCGACGAGGTCTGCTATGTCAACGGACTCGGCTACGCGAGGGACGTCGCCAAGGACGTGGTGCGGTACCGGCTCGGGAAGATGGGCTTCACCAGCGGCGACTACGGCAGCGTCGGAGCCGACTACCCCCTCAAGGAGGGGGAGGGCAGCTCACACAGCCGCATCCTCGAGTTCCTGGCCGACCTCCCGCCGTCCAAGGTCCTCGACCTGGGCTGCTCAAGTGGCCTGCTGTCCGAGCGGATCCGCGCGATGGGGCACAGGGTCACTGGTGTCGACCGTGAGGCATTCCCCGAAACCCTCGCCCGCGTCGACGAGTTCGCGGTCGGCGACCTGGAGGACGGCATCCCGGCGGAGGTGGGCAGCGGGTTCGACGTGGTCGTCGCTGCCGACGTCCTGGAGCACCTGCGGCAGCCCGAGCGGTTGCTCGAGGACATCAAGGAAGTCCTGCGCCCCGGTGGCCGGCTCGTCGTGTCGGTCCCCAACTTCGGGCACTGGTACCCCCGCATCCGCAGTCTGGTCGGAGCCTTCGACTACGACCAGCGCGGCATCCTCGACAAGACGCACTACCGGTTCTTCACGCGCAAGAGCCTCGCCCGGATGGTGTCCAACGCCGGGTTCGAGATCCGGCGGCACAGCGAGGTCGGCCTGCCCTTCGAGGTCCTGGCCGGCGAAGGCGGGTCTACCGGCACCCGGCTGATGCGGGCAGTGGACCGGGTATCGGTCTCGCTTCGCCCGACCCTGTTCGCCTACCAGTTCGTGCTTCACCTGCAGCGCCCGGCCGCTCCGGAGCTGGTGACCCGTTCGGCGGCAGGCACACAGCGGCAGTCGGCCAGCTAGCCAGACTCAGCAGCTGGCCAGACTCAGCAGCTGGCCAGACAGTCCCACCTTCGGCATTCAGCCGCGGGGGACTTCCTCACTCAGCCGGGAAGGCCCGCCTCCATGGTGGCGGTCTCGGCCCGCTGGCCCTCGCGGGCGCGAGGTGTGCCCCACACCACGTGGCGGTAGGCCAGATAGCGGGCGCCGGCTCCCAGCGCGATGCCCACCAGGTTGG
>DASSJT010000075.1:0-77561 GCA_035691065.1 Dermatophilaceae bacterium | reverse complement strand
GCGGTCAACGCCAAGGGCCACTTCCCGAGCGAGCAGGCCGCCCTCAAGACCCTCTACCTGGTCACCCGGTCGCTGGACCCCAAGGGCCTCGGGCAGGCACGATGGGTCACCCGGTGGAAGCCGGCCCTGAACGCGTTCGCCATCACCTTCGCCGACCGGATGCCCGCAGCGGAGAACCTCTAAAGGAACCGCCGGTTACACCGTTCATCGGACAGACCCTTATCGGGCGACCCGATAAAGGTGGGACGCAGGAGGCAGGAGGTGGGAGGGGTGAAAGGGCCGCCAAGCGCGAGTCGCGGTCAGGCGTCGAGCATCTCGGGCGTCAGGCTGGCCTCGGTGCCGGGGATGCCGAGGTCGGCGGCGCGCTTGTCGGCCATCGCCAGCAGGCGGCGGATGCGCCCCGCCACGGCATCCTTCGTCATCGCGGGCACGGCGAGCTGCCCGAGCTCCTCGAGGGAGGCCTGCTTGTGCTCCAGCCGAAGGGTCCCGGCCTCGCGGAGGTGGTCGGGCACGTCGTCGCCGAGGATCTCCAGGGCCCGCTGCACCCGGGCGCCTGCCGCCACGGCCGCGCGCGCCGAGCGGCGCAGGTTGGCGTCGTCGAAGTTGGCCAGCCGGTTGGCGGTCGCCCGGACCTCCCGGCGCATGCGCCGCTCCTCCCAGGCCAGCACGGCGTCATGAGCGCCCAGGCGGGTCAGCATCGCGCCGATGGCGTCGCCGTCGCGGATCACGACCCGGTCTATGCCGCGCACCTCGCGCGCCTTGGCCTGGATGCCCAGCCGCCGGGCCGCTCCGACCAGGGCCAGTGCCGCCTCTGGGCCAGGGCAGGTCACCTCGAGTGCCGACGAGCGGCCGGGCTCGGTGAGTGAGCCATGGGCGAGGAAGGCGCCGCGCCACGCTGCCTCGGAGTCGCACGCGGAGGCGCTGACGACTTTCGGCGGCAGGCCGCGGACCGGCCGCCCCCGGCCGTCGATGAGGCCGGTCTGCCGGGCCAGCGCCTCGCCGTCCTGGACCACCCTGACGACGTAGCGGCTGCCCTTCCGGATCCCACCTGCGGCCAGCACCATCACCTCGGGGTGGTGGCCGTAGAGGTCGTGGATGTCGCGTCGCAGCCGGCGCGCGGCGTTGGCCGTGTCGAGCTCGGCCTCGACGACGATGCGACCGCCGACGATGTGCAGGCCGCCGGCAAAGCGCAGCGTGGCCGCGACCTCGGACTTGCGGCAGCACGGCTTGGTGACGTCCAGTCTGCTCAGCTCATCCTTGACCTTCGCCGTCATCGCCATGCCGCTCATCCTGTCATCCCGTGGTGGCCCTGCGCGGGCTGTCGACCGCACCCCCGCACGCTCGAACCACACGCCGCCAGCGCCTTCCCCACCCCTTACCCGCGCATCACGCAAGGATGTCACGGTAGGCGGCCGCCAGCCGGAGCGAGTCGTGCTGTCCGGGCGCCCCCCGCTTCGACACCGGGGCCACCACGAGCTTGGCGCCAGACCGCTCCGCGGCGTCGCGCAGGTCGCTCTCGCTTGCCACCACGCTCGGGTCCGCCAGGACGACGTCGAGCCGGAACTCGGGTGCGTGGGTCCGCAGGCTCTCCAGATGGGCCTCCGCCGAGAACCCGGCGGTCTCCCTGGTGTGCATCTCCAGGTTGAGCGTCAGGACCCGCCGTGCCGGCGTGTCGAGCAGCGCCTGCCGCAGGGCTGGGACCAACAGGTGCGGCATGACCGAGGTGAACCACGAGCCGGGACCGAGGATGACGGTGTCGGCGCTCCGCACGGCGAACACGCTCTCCGGGCACGCCGGCGGGTCCTCGGGCTCGAGCGCGACCGAGCGCACGCGCCCTGCCGTGGTCGCGACTGCCGCCTGGCCGTGAACGGTCGTCACCTCGTGCGGCCGGGCGGGATCAGCGCCCTCGACCTCCGCCCGGATCTCCAGCGGTACGGCGGCCATGGGCAGCACGCGTCCCCGGGCGTTCAGCAGGCGGCCCACCAGGGCGAGCCCCGCGACCGGGTCCGGGTGGATCTCCCACAGGGCGGTGATCAGCAGGTTGCCGAGGGCGTGGCCGCCCAGCGGTCCAGCGCCGCGGAACCGGTGCTGCAGGACGTCACGCCACGTGTGACCCCACTCGGTGTCGTCACACAACGCGGACAAGGCCATGCGGAGGTCGCCCGGTGGCAGGATGTTGAACTCGTCGCGGAGACGGCCGCTGGACCCGCCGTTGTCGGCAACGGTCACCACCGCGGTGATCTCCTCGCAGACCAGGCGCAGCGCCGACAGGGACGCGGAGAGGCCGTGGCCACCGCCCAGGGCCACGACCGAGGGGCCGCTCACCGGCGCCGCCTCACTCTTGCCCCAGGTCGCGGTGGACGACGAACGTGGCGACGTCGGCGGTCGCCAGGGCGTGGGCCAGGGCCTCCGAGATGGCCACCGATCGGTGTTTGCCGCCGGTGCACCCGACGGCCAGGGTTGCGTAGCGCCGACCCTCCCGCCGGTAGCCGCTCGCGACCGGCCCCATGAGGTCGACGACCCGCTTCACGAACTCGTCAGCGCCCTCCTGCGCCATGACGAACTCCGCCACCGGGCGGTCCTTGCCGGTGAAGCGGCGCAGCTCCGGGATCCAGTAGGGGTTGGGCAGGAACCTCAGGTCGAACACGAAGTCGGCGTCAAGGGGTATGCCGTACTTGAACCCGAACGACATGACGGCAAGTCGCAGGGCCGGTCCGCTCTGGCCGGAGAACACCGGCCCGACCTTCTTGGCGAGCTGGTGGACATTGAGCCCCGAGGTGTCGATCACGATGTCGGCCTCCGCGCGCAGGTCACCGAGCAGCTCGCGCTCCCGGGCGATGCCGTCGAGCAGCAGGCCGTCGCCCTGGAGGGGATGCGGCCGGCGCACGCTCTCAAAACGCCGCACCAGGGCTTCGTCGGTGGCATCGAGGAAGACGAGGTTCGGGGTCCAGCCGCGGTCGCGGAGGCTGGCCATAGCTCCCCGCAGGCTGCTGAAGAAGCCCCTGGCGCGGACGTCCACCACCGCGGCAATCCGCACCGGGGCCTCCGGCTCGTGACCCGAGTCCGCGCCCTGCTCCTGGGCGGCGGCCAGCTCGGCGAGAGGCAGCAGCAGGTGCGGCGGGATGTTGTCGACGACGTACCAGCCGCTGTCCTCCATGACGTTGGCCGCGGTGGACCTGCCGGCGCCGCTCATCCCGGTCAGGATCACGAACTCCGCCGGCTTGGCCGCGTCTGGTTCCTGCCCTTCCGTCACGCTTCAGCCTCCTCGCCAGGCTCCGTCGCCTCGGCTCCCCGGCCCGCCGGTCCCGAGGTCGTCGGGACGGTGTCGTCGAGCACTTCACCGGTCATCAGGTTGACGGCCGGAGCTGCGGGGGCCTGCTGCGACAACTCTGCCGCAATGGCTGCCGCGAGCGCAGGGCCAATGCCCTCAACGGCCTGGAGCTCCTCGGGAGTCGCCGCGCGAATCCGCTTGAGCGAGCCGAAGTGCCGGAGCAGGGCTTTCCGGCGTACGTCGCCCAGCCCCGGAATGTCGTCGAGGCGGCTGGCGGTCATCGCCTTGGACCTGCGCTGCCGGTGGAAGGTGATGGCGAAGCGGTGGGCCTCGTCACGCACCCGCTGGAGGAGGTAGAGGCCCTCACTGCTGCGGGGCAGAATGACCGGGAAGGCCTGCCCTGGCAGCCACACCTCTTCCAGCCGCTTGGCGAGCCCGACGACCGCCACGTCGTCGATGCCCAGGGCGTCGAGCGCCGCCTGGGCGGCGTTGGCCTGCGGCAGCCCGCCATCGACGACCACCAGGTTGGGCGGGTAGGCGAACTTGCGGGGGCGACCGGTCTCGGGGTCGATCCGCTCGGCCACAGGCCCGGCCACCGCCCCGGTCACGGGCCCCGTCACCGCCCCGGCCACGGGCTCGGTCACCGACCCGATCACCGGCCCGGCCGCCGGGCCCTCAACCGCACCCCTGAGGGCCGCCGCATCGAGTGCTCCATTGGATGCCCCGTTGAGTGCCCCTTCGACGTCATCGGTGTCGGGCCGGATCTCGACGTCACTGCTCTCCACCCGCTCCTCGAGGTAACGCTGGAACCTGCGGGTCAGCACCTCGCGCATCGCCGCGGTGTCGTCGACGCCGCCCTCGGAGCCGCCCCGCACGATGAACCGGCGGTACTCCGACTTGCGCGCAAGACCGTCCTCGAACACCACCATGGAGGCGACCACCTGGGTGCCCTGCACGTGGCTGACGTCGAAGCACTCGATCCGCAGCGGCGCCTCCGCCAGCTCCAGCCCGTCCTGGAGCTCGCGGAGCGCCTGGCTGCGCGCAGTCAGGTCGCCGGCCCGGGTCAGCTTGTGCCGGGCCAGCGCCTGCTCGGCGTTTCGCCTGACGGTCTCGAGGAGAGCCCGCTTGTCACCTCGCACTGGCATCCGCAGCTGCACCCGCGAGCCGCGCAGCCCGCTGAGCCACTCCATGACGGCGTCGGCGTCGGGGGGCAGGACGGGGACGAGCACCTCGCGCGGGACACCGTCGCTCGACTCCCCGCCATAGACCTGCTGGAGCAGGTGCTCGACGACCTCGGGCAGACCGAGCCCCTCCTCGACGGACTTGTCGGCAACCCAGCCACGCTGGCCCCGCACCCGACCGCCCCGGACGTGGAACACCTGCACCGCAGCCTCGAGCTCGTCGTCGGCAATGGCGAACACGTCGGCGTCGGTGCCGTCGCCGAGGACGACGGCAGACTTCTCCAGCGCCCGGTTGAGTGCGGCGATGTCGTCTCGAAGGCGCGCGGCCTGCTCGAAGTCGAGATCTGCGGCCGCCTCGCGCATCTGCGTCTCGAGCCGGCGCACGAACTTCGCCGTGTTGCCGGCCATGAAGTCGCAGAAGTCCTCGGCAATCGCGCGGTGCTCCTCGGCTGTCACCCGGCCGACGCACGGAGCCGAGCACTTGTCGATGTAGCCGAGCAGGCAGGGTCGGCCGACCTGGCTCGCCCGGCGGAACACCCCCGAGGAGCAGGTGCGCATCGGGAACACCCGCAGCAGCAGGTCAAGGGTCTCGCGGATCGCCCACGCATGGGCATAGGGGCCGAAGTAGCGAGTGCCCTTCCGCTTGGCGCCCCGCATCACCTGGGCCCGCGGGAACTCCTCGCCCAGGGTGACCGCGAGGTAGGGGTAGGACTTGTCGTCGCGGTACTTGACGTTGAACCGGGGGTCGAACTCCTTGATCCAGGAGTACTCCAGCTGGAGCGCCTCGACCTCGGTCGAGACGACAGTCCACTCGACGCTTGCGCCGGTCGTGACCATGGTCGCCGTACGCGGGTGCAGGGCCGAAAGGTCCTGGAAGTAGGAGGACAGCCGAGCCCGCAGCGACTTGGCCTTGCCGACGTAGATGACCCGGCCGCCCTTGTCGCGGAACCGGTAGACACCCGGGTCGGTGGGGATCTCCCCCGGTGCCGGGCGATAGGTCGACGGGTCAGCCACACCTCCACCCTAAGAGGGGTGTCCGACGTCAGGACACGGTGACCGAGCCTCCGCTCACCGTGGCCGTCCGGCCGGTCAGGGGCCGGGTCGCCGGCCCCTGCACCACCGCCCCGGTCGCGATGTCGAACCGGCTCCCGTGGCAGGGGCAGTTGATCGTGCCGTCCGCGACGTCGGCCACGGTGCAGCCGGCGTGGGTGCACACCGCCGAGAACGCCTTGAACTCGCCGGCTGTCGGCTGGGTGACCACCACCTTCGCACTGTCGACCACCGTGCCGCCGCCCACCGGCACGCTGGAAGCCTGGATCGCCCCGCCACCAGACGTCCCGGAGCCCTGGCCCGCGTCGGACCCCCCAGACCCGCAGGCCGCCACGCCCGCCGCGAGGCCCACGGCCCCCAGGGCCAGCAGAGCGTCGCGTCGGGTGCATCCCGGACCCGCGCATGCGGCGGTATGCCGTTCGGCCGGGTCTGCGGGAAGCCTGTCGTGGCCTTCGGTGCGGACGGAGCCCATGAGGTGCCTTTCCAGCGTGTGGCGGGCACACGGCAAACGCCGGTTGCTGTCGGGTGGGGTCGTGGTGATGGTTTTGGCAGTATGCCGGTCGGCTCCTGTGGGGTGCCTGTGCGCCAGGTCACCGGGAGATAACGACCTAGACACGTCCTGCGTCGAGGTCGGCACACGCGGCCGGCTTCGGTCTACTGTTCCCTTGCTCGCGGCAAACGTGAGCCGACGAGCGCGTGCTCGGAGAGAAATTGTTTTCAGGAGGAATCGTGCCTCAGCGTTCCGTGGTAACCCTCGGCGCGTCGGTGCTGGTGGCCTCGCTCGCGCTCGCCGGGTGTGGCACCCGTGGCGACAACGGCGGCTCCACCAGTGGCGGCGGCAACAAGGTTGCCAAGATCGGCGTCATCGCGCCGCTGTCTGGTGACCTTTCCGCACTCGGCAAGGGCATTCAGCACTCTGTCGAGCTCGCGGTGAAGCAGGCCAACGACAGCAAGGCCATCCCCGGCTGGACCCTTCAGGTCGTCCCCAAGGATGACCAGGCCACACCGGACGTGGGCAAGAACGCCGCGACCGCCCTCGCGGGCGACAAGGACGTGGTCGGTGTCGTCGGCACCCTCAACTCCAGCGTGTCGCAGAGCGTGCAGCCCGTGCTGGCGGCCGCCAACATCGTCCAGGTCTCGCCCGCCAACACCAACCCGACCCTCACCCAGGGTGCGGACTTCAAGACCGCCCCCAAGCGCACCTACCCGACCTACTTCCGCACCTGCACGACGGACGCCGTGCAGGGCCCGTTCGCGGCGCGCTACCTGTTCCAGAAGGCCGGCATCAAGTCGGTCGCAACGGTCCACGACAAGAAGACCTACGGTCAGGGCCTGGTCGAGGCCTTCACCGGGGAGTTCAAGAAGCTCGGCGGCACCATCGTCGATGCCGAGACGATCAACCCCGACGAGGACAAGTACGACGCGGTGATCTCCAAGATGAAGCCGAAGTCGCCGAAGGCCGTCTACTACGGCGGTGAGTACCCGCAGGCCGGGCCCCTGTCGCAGCAGATGAAGGCGGCCGGCCTCAACGTCCCGCTGATGGGCGGCGACGGCATCTACTCCCCCGAGTTCATCAAGCTGGCCGGCAAGACCTCCGACGGCGACCTGGCCACCTCGGTCGGCGCCCCGACCGAGACTCTCGCGTCGGCGAAGAAGTTCGTCGACGACTACAAGGCCGCCAACTACCCCGACCCCTACGAGGCCTACGGCGCCTACTCCTACGACGCCGCCAACGCGATCATCAACGCGCTGAAGACCTCGCTCGCCAGCGCCAAGGACGCCTCCTCGGCCCGCCAGGCCACGGTCTCGGCGATGAGCAAGGTGTCGTTCGACGGTGCGACCGGCAAGGTTGCGTTCGACCAGTACGGCGACACCACCTCCCGCGTCCTGACCGTCTACCAGGTCAAGAGCGGTGCGTGGGCGCCGATCAACACCGAAGAGTTCAAGTAGAGCAATGCCTAGGACAGCGGGGGCGGGCACTGCCCGCCCCCGCTGTCCGTGCTCGCGCCCCTTGCGCGCACCGTAGCCACGCCAACACACGGGCCAACACAATCGCCCTAAGCACTGCCGTCCCGAGCGGGCAGCCGCTAGGTTTCTCACCATCTCTCCACCGCAGGAGGTTGACGTGGACATCTTTGCCCAGCAGCTCGTCAACGGGCTGACCCTGGGTTCGCTGTACGCCCTGATCGCCGTTGGCTACACCGTCGTCTATGGCATCGTCCAGATCATCAACTTCGCCCACGGCGAGGTCTTCATGATCGGCGCGTTCGGCGCACTCACTACCTCACTCGTGCTATTCCGGGGACAGACCTCGATCTGGGTCCTGCCCGTCATGATCGTCGGCGCGATGATCGCTTCCGTCGTGACCGCCGTGCTCATGGAGCGGGTCGCCTACAGGCCGCTGCGCAACGCGCCGCGCCTGGCCCCGCTCATCACCGCCATCGGTATCTCGGTGTTCCTCCAGGAGATCGTGCGGGTCGGCTACAACGACCCGACGCTGTTCATCAGCAACTGGAACCCGCTGAACCTGCCGGACGCCAAGCAGCGCATCCCCTTCCCGCAGATCGACGTCGTCACCGGGAAGGCCTTCGACATCGGGGGCGTGACCATCCAGCGCTCGGCCCTCTTCACGATCGGCTGCCTGATCGTCTCCGCCGCGCTCCTCTGGTACTTCGTCACCCGCACGAAGATGGGCCGCGGCATGCAGGCGGTTTCCCAGGACCCCGACACGGCCCGCCTCATGGGCATCAACGTCGACCGCGTCATCGTCGTCGCCTTCGTCATCGGCGCCGCCCTGGCCGCCGTCGCGGGTGTCGCCCAGGGTCTGCAGAACACCAACATCAACTTCAAGATGGGCTTTCTCGCCGGACTCAAGGCCTTCACGGCCGCGGTTCTGGGCGGCATCGGAAACATCCAAGGCGCGGTCGTCGGCGGCCTCGTCCTCGGCGTCGTTGAGGCCATGGCCACGCAGTTCGTCCCAGGCCAGTTCGGTGGAACTCCCTGGAAGGACGTCTGGGCCTTCGCCCTGCTCATCACCGTTCTCGTCTTCAAGCCACAGGGCCTGCTCGGAGCCAGGGTGGTGGACCGCGCATGACCAAAGAACGCCGCAACCCCGACCCCGCGGCCGTCCACGAGGCACGCCCGGAGGAGCACGTCGAAGAGGCCATGGAGACCTGGCGCGAGCGCCAGGCGGCCCGCCACGCCGGGAAGTCCTTCCCGATCACCGTCGCGGGCGGCGCACTGCTCGTCGTCAGCGGCCTGCTGTCGTGGTCCTACGACAACACCATCCTCGGCGATATCTCGATCCGCTTCTACCCAGCAGGGATCCAGATCTTCGCGATGCTGCTGGGAGTGGTCGCGATCGTGCTCGCGCTGCTCTGCCGGCGAACGACCACCTGGCTCAACCCGGGCAGGGGACTCCTCTACCTGGGGACGTTCACCACGATCACGGTGCTCATCGCCCTGATCGCCGTGACCGTGCAGGCCGGTGGGCTCATCAACATCAACGAGGGCGGTTGGGTCGCCCTGGTGGGCGCCCTGCTCGTCTGGGCCGGCGGGGTGACGGCGCGCGAGCGAGACATCGACGTGCGCACCTGGCCCAGGCTCAACAGCTACGCCGAGATCGGCGTCGTCGTCCTTGCCATGGCCGTGCTGCTCTGGGCGGTGGCCTACGCCCTCAACCTCGACGACGGCGTGACCTTCTTCTGCTTCCTGGTCACCCTGGGTGGGCTCGCCGGAGCCCTGCTGGCGGCGGGCGTGGGTGGGTGGTTCGGCTTCATCGCCCAGCAGCACCGACAGGTGCTGATGCTCGCTGCGCTGGCCGTGGCGTTCCTGTTCCCGTTCACGCAGGGCGGGTCCGACGCCAACATGTCGATCGCCACCCAGATCATCATCTTCGGGGCGACGGCCATGGGCCTCAACATCGTCGTCGGCCTCGCGGGGCTCCTCGACCTGGGGTACATCGCCTTCCTCGGCACGGGCGCCTATGTGGGTGCCACGCTGTCCACGTCGAGCTTCGCCACGATCGGCTGGAAGCCGCCGTTCCTCGTCGTCGTCCTGCTGGGCGCCTGCGTGGCAGCCATTGCCGGCCTCATCATCGGCTCCCCCACCCTGCGCGTGTCGGGTGACTACCTGGCCATCGTGACCCTGGCGTTCGGGGAGATGTTCCGCCTGTCGATGTTCAACCTCGACGGCAACAACGGGCCGGACCTCACCAACGGGCCCAACGGCATACCCGCGATCCCCGATCTCACGATCGGCAGCTTCGACTTCGGCAAGCCCCACACCCTGCTCGGCATCCCGCTGGGCCGGTTCTCCAACTACTACTTCCTGCTGCTGGTGCTCATCGCGTTCGTCATCATGGTGTTCGTGCGGCTGAACAACAGCCGCATCGGCCGGGGCTGGGTCGCGATCCGGGAGGACGAGCGCGCGGCGGAGGCCATGGGCGTGAACGTCTTCGGCCTCAAGCTGCTGGCTTTCGCCGGCGGCGCCTTTCTGGCCGGTCTGGCCGGCACGATCAAGGCCCACCAGGACAGCTCGGTCACCCCTGACCAGTACGTGTTCCTCGAGTCGGCGTTCCTGCTGGCCGCCATCGTGCTGGGCGGCATGGGCACGGTGGCGGGTGTCCTCGTGGGCGCCACCATCCTGAAGCTCCTCCCCGAGAAGCTTCGCGGCTTCGCCGACTACCGCCTCATGCTCTTCGGGCTCCTGCTAGTGCTGATGATGCGCTTCCGCCCGGAGGGGCTCGTCGCGAGCCGCCGCCGGCAGCTGGAGTTCCACGAGGAGGACGAGCACCTTGCCGATATCGTCGGCACTGAGCATCTGGAGGAGGCCAAGTGACCGCCACCCAGCAGGCTCCCGCTGGCTCGGCGACGGCCGGGACAGCGGTGCTCCAGGCCGATGGTGTCGTCATGCAGTTCGGCGGTCTCATCGCGGTCAACAACGTCTCCATGAGGGTCGA
Organism: Dermatophilaceae bacterium; assembly: GCA_035691065.1. Taxonomy (GTDB): domain Bacteria; phylum Actinomycetota; class Actinomycetes; order Actinomycetales; family Dermatophilaceae; genus DASSJT01. Next base: position 67,099 of record DASSJT010000075.1, on the reverse strand, counting down.
CGAGGGCGAGATCGTCGGACTTATCGGGCCCAACGGCGCCGGCAAGACCACGTTCTTCAACTGCCTGACCGGCATGTACAAGCCCACCCGGGGACGAGTGACCCTGCTCGGCACCGAGCTGCCGCCCCGGCCCCGCGCCGTGGTCAAGGCAGGCATGGCCCGTACGTTCCAGAACATCCGCCTGTTCGGCAACATGACGGCGCTCGAGAACGTCATGGTGGGCCGCTACTGCCGCACGTCGTCCATGGCGCTGACGTCGATCCTCAGGGGTCCGAAGTTCCGCCGAGAGGAGGAGGCCACCAGGGCCCGGGCGCAGGAGCTGCTCGAGTTCGTCGGCCTGGGCAAGTCCACCGAGCTGCTGGCCCGCAACATGCCCTATGGCGACCAGCGCCGTCTCGAGATCGCCCGGGCGCTCGCCACTGATCCCAAGCTGGTCCTGCTCGACGAGCCCACCGCAGGCATGAACCCGCTCGAGACCCGGCAGGCCAGCGACCTCATCTTCAAGATCCGGGACAGCGGCCTCGCCGTGGTCGTGATCGAGCACGACATGCGGTTCATCTTCGGCCTGTGCGACCGAGTGCTCTGCCTGGTCCGCGGCGAGCTGCTCGTGGAGGGCTCCCCGGAGCAGGTGCAGTCCGACCCCCGGGTCATCGACGCGTACATCGGCGGGGGCGCCGACGACGAGGAGGAGGGCGAGCAGTGACCGCCATGTTGGAGATCCGCGATCTCGTCGTCTCGTACGGCAAGATCCGAGCGGTCAAGGGCATCTCGTTCACCGTCGACGAGGGTGAGGTGGTCACCCTGATCGGCACCAACGGCGCCGGCAAGACCACCACGCTGCGCACCATCTCCGGGCTCCTGCGCCCGACCACCGGCAGCATCTCGTTCATGGGCAACCGGATCGACTCCACGGCGGCCCACGAGATCGTGTCGCTCGGGGTGGCGCACTCCCCGGAGGGACGCCGGATCTTCCCCCGGCTCACGGTCGAGGAGAACCTCATGCTGGGCGCGTTCGCCCGCCGTGACCGCGAGATCGGCAAGGACCTAAAGGCTGCCTACGAGCTGTTCCCGATCCTCGGCGAGCGCGCGAGGCAGCCGGCCGGCACGTTCTCCGGTGGCGAGCAGCAGATGCTGGCCATGGGCCGGGCCATGATGAGCCGCCCCAAGCTGCTGATGCTGGACGAGCCGTCGATGGGGCTCTCGCCCATCATGATGAAGCGGATCATGACCACGGTCACGACTCTCCAGCGGCAGGGCACAACGATCCTGCTGGTCGAGCAGAACGCCCAGGCGGCACTCAACCGGGCCACCAAGGGCTACGTGCTCGAGGTGGGCAAGATCGTCCTCTCGGGCAGCGGCAAGGAACTGCTCGCCAGCGAGGACGTGCGCAAGGCCTACCTCGGCGAGGACTGACCCTCCGAAGGGCCAAGGACTGGAGCAAGAGCTGGACCAGGAGCAGGGCGACGTGGGCGACGCTGACGAGGTGGGCGAAGGCCGGGTCACCCTCACCGGCTCCACCGGTTTCGTCGGTGGTCTGGTCGCCCGCTTGTGCTCTGAGGCGGGTATGCCGGTCAGCCTCCTCGTGCGCGACGCCTCTCGTGCGCCTGCGCTCACGGGCGCCCACGTGCGGACGTTCTCAGGCTATGGCGGCGCGGACGCTGCTCCGGCGCTGGCGGGCACCCGGCTGCTGTTCATGGTGTCGGCGGCCGAGCAGGCAGATCGACTGCGAGAGCACGTCGCGTTCGTCGACGCAGCCGCCGCTGCCGGTGTCGAGCACGTCGTCTACCTGTCGTTCTTCGGCGCCTCGCCCGTCTCGACGTTCACCCTCGCCCGCGACCACTGGGCCACCGAAGAGCGCATCCGCGCCTCGGGAATGTGGTGGACCTTCCTGCGCGACAACCTCTACCTCGACTTCCTGCCGCTCATGGTCGGCGCGGACGGAGCTCTGCGTGGGCCGGCCGGGACGGGCCGTGCGGCTGCGGTGGCTCGTGCCGACGTCGCCCGGTGCGCGGCCGCGGTGCTGGGCGCCCCCGCGGAGCATCGGAACCGCACCTTCGACCTGACCGGCCCAGACGCGATCTCCATGCCTGAGGCCTGCGCCATCCTGAGCGAGCACCTAGGCCGCCAGGTGCGGTTCGTCGACGAGACCCTCGAGGAGGCCCGGGCGTCCAGGGCTGCGTGGAACCCACCCGAGTGGCAGATGCAGGCGTGGATCACGACCTATCTTGCGATCGCCCGCGGCGAGCTAGAGGCCGTCTCCGGGGACGTCGAGGCGCTCACCGGGCGGCGGCCGCTCTCCCTGCGCCAGCTGCTGGACCAAGGACGGACCACCTAGAAGCTGGAGCAGGAGACCGCCCTCGAGCACGAGACCGCCCCGGAGCAGGAGCGACCGCCTAGGAGGCCGTCCTGCGCGCCGTGGTACCGCGGGCTGTGGCAGTGGTCCTGGACGCGCGCTTTCGCGTCCCCCCGACCGCCGGTGCCTTTCCCGAGGATGCCGGTGCCGACGAGGTCCTTCCCGCCGAGCTCGAGCCCGACGCGGCGTTCGCCACCTTGCCGTTCGGTGCCTTCTTGTTGGGTGCCTTCTCGTTCGGTGCCTTGCCCTTCAATACGGTCCCGGCGGTGGCCGACGCGGTGGAGCTGTTGCGTGCAGGCGCGCTGGTGGCGGCGGCCGCCCGGCGCGTCGGCGTGCGGGCGCTCCGGTCGAGGATCGGGGCCAGGAAGCGTCCCGTGTGGGACTCCTCGAGAGCCGCGATCTCCTCAGGCGTGCCCTCCGCGATCACACGACCGCCGGCGTTGCCGCCTTCGGGCCCCATGTCGACGATCCAGTCGGCGTTCTTGATGACGTCGAGGTTGTGCTCGATGACGATGACGGTGTTGCCCTTGTCGACCAGCCCCTGGAGGACGCCGAGCAGCTTGCGGATGTCCTCGAAGTGCAGGCCCGTGGTCGGCTCGTCGAGCACGTAGATCGTGCGCCCGGTCGAGCGCTTCTGGAGCTCGCTGGCCAGCTTGACCCGCTGCGCCTCGCCACCTGACAGAGTGGGCGCTGGCTGCCCGAGGCGGACATAGCCGAGGCCGACCTCGTTGAGCGTCTTCATGTGGCGCGAGATGGCGGGCACGGCGGCGAAGAACTCGGCCGCTTCCTCGATCGGCATGTCGAGGACGTCGGCGATGGTCTTGCCCTTGAAGTGCACCTCGAGCGTCTCGCGGTTGTAGCGAGCGCCGTGGCACACCTCGCACGGCACATAGACGTCGGGCAGGAAGTTCATCTCGATCTTGATCGTGCCGTCGCCGGAACAGGCATCGCACCGGCCGCCCGTGACGTTGAAGGAGAACCGACCCGGCATGTAGCCGCGGATCTTGGCCTCGGTGGTCTCGGCGAACAGCTTGCGGATGCTGTCGAACACGCCGGTGTAGGTGGCTGGGTTGGATCGGGGGGTGCGCCCGATCGGGCTCTGGTCGACGTGGACGACCTTGTCGAGGTGCTCGAGCCCCCTGACCGTCTTGTGGCGCCCCGGCACGTGCCGCGCGCCGTTGAGCCGGTTGGCGAGGACGTTGAAGAGGATGTCGTTGACGAGGGTCGACTTGCCCGAGCCGGACACGCCCGTGACGGCAACGAGCGTCCCCAGCGGGAAGGACACGTCGACACCCTGGAGGTTGTGCTCGCGCGCGCCCACGACCGACACCTGCCGATCGACGTCACGAGGACGCCGCACGGCCGGTGTGGGGATCTCCAGGCGGCCCGAGAGGTACTTGCCGGTCAGCGAGTCAGGGTGCTCCAGCAGACCCTTCACCGGGCCGGAGTGAACCACCATCCCCCCGTGCTCCCCCGCCCCGGGGCCGATGTCGACGACCCAGTCGGCTGTGGCGATGGTGTCCTGATCGTGCTCCACGACGATCAGGGTGTTGCCGAGGTCGCGCAGCCGGGTCAGGGTCTCGATGAGCCGGTGGTTGTCACGCTGGTGGAGGCCGATGCTGGGCTCGTCGAGGACGTAGAGCACGCCGACGAGGCCCGAGCCGATCTGGGTGGCCAGGCGGATCCGCTGCGCCTCGCCCCCGGAAAGCGTGCCCGCGGCCCGGTCGAGGGAGAGGTAGTCGAGCCCCACGTCGAGGAGGAACCCGAGCCGGGCCTCGATCTCGCGGATCACCCGCTCGGCGATCTGGCGCTCCCGGGCAGTGAAGTCGACGTCCTTGAGGAACTTCGCGCAGTCGGCAATGGCGAGCGCGCAGACCTGTGAGATGCTCCGGCCGCCGACCAGGACCGCCAGCGACTCGGGCTTGAGCCGCGCGCCGCCACACTCGGGGCACGGCACCTCGCGCATATAGCCCTCGTAGCGCTCCCGGCTCCAGTCGGAGTCGGTCTCGGCGTGGCGCCGCCTGACGAAGGGCACCACACCCTCGAACCCGGTCGTGTAGGACCGCTCCCGGCCGTAGCGGTTGCGGTAGCGCACGTGGACCTTGTAGTTCTCGCCGTAGAGAAGAGCCTGCGTGGCGCGCCCCGGGAGCTGCCGCCAGGGCACGTCCATGGAGAACTTGAGGTCGTCCGCCAGCGCCGTCATGACCCGCTGGAAGTACTCGGCCGACCCGCTGCCGGCCGCCCACGGCGCGATGGCCCCCTCGGCCAGGGAGAGGTCGACATCGGGCACCAGCAGCTCGGGGTCGACCTCGAGCTCGGTGCCGAGGCCGGTGCACCGGGGGCACGCGCCGAACGGCGAGTTGAACGAGAAGGAGCGCGGCTCGACTTCGTCCATCGCGATTGGATGGTCGTTGGGGCAGGCCATCTTCTCGGAGAACCGACGCTCCCGATCCGGGTCGTCGGCCTCCCGGTCGACGAACTCCACCACGAGGACTCCCCCGGCCAGCCCCAGGGCGGTCTCGACCGAGTCGGTCAGGCGGCGCTTGGCCCCGGTGTCGTCGCCCTTGGCCACCAGGCGGTCGACCACGACGTCGATGGTGTGCTTGACCTGCTTCTCCAGCTTGGGCGGCTGCGACAGCGAGACGACCTCACCGTCGACCCGGGCCCGCGAGAAGCCCTTGGACTGCAGCTCCGAGAACAGGTCGACGTACTCGCCCTTGCGCGCCCGGACCACGGGCGCCAGGACCTGGAAGCGCGTGCGCTCAGGGAGCTCGAGCAGGCGGTCGACGATCTGCTGCGGGCTCTGACGGGTGATCGGCTCGCCGCAGATGGGGCAGTGCGGGCGGCCGGCACGCGCATAGAGGAGTCGGAGGTAGTCGTAGACCTCCGTGATCGTGCCCACGGTGGACCGCGGGTTGCGGTTGGTCGACTTCTGGTCGATGGACACCGCGGGCGAGAGACCCTCGATGAAGTCGACGTCGGGCTTGTCCATCTGGCCGAGGAACTGGCGCGCATAGGCCGACAGGGACTCGACGTAGCGCCGCTGTCCCTCGGCGAAGATCGTGTCGAAGGCGAGAGAGGACTTGCCCGAGCCGGACAGCCCGGTGAAGACGACCAGGCTGTCGCGGGGCAGCTCGACCGAGATGTCCTTGAGGTTGTGCTCGCGGGCGCCCCTCACCACCAGGTGGTCACGGGTGGCTCCGGGCGCAGGGGAGGGCACAGAAGTCACGGACAGCATGCTAAGCGCCAGCGCCGACAGCCGGGTCGGCGCTCCCCGACCGGAGCTGCCACGCCGGCCCAGCCCACCGGCATACAGTCGCCTTCATGAGCACGTCCCCAGCGCAGCCCGTGACTCCCATCGAGGACTACGCCGTCATCGGCGACACCGAGACCGTCGCACTGGTGAGCCGCCGGGGGTCGATCGACTGGATGTGCCTCCCCCGCTTCGACTCGCCGTCGCTGTTCAGCGCGCTGCTCGGGACGCCGGAACACGGCCGCTGGCTGATCGGTCCGGTGGCGGAGGCGAGCAGCACGCGCATCTACCGGGGCAACAGCTTCATCCTTGAGACGGTTCACGAGACGGCCACCGGCGCGGTGCGCGTCACCGACCTGATGCCGCTGGGCGACGGGCGCGCGGATGTGATCCGCAGGGTCGAGGGCCTGCGCGGCAGCGTCGAGATGGAGCACGAGTGGGTGGTGCGGTTCCGCTACGGGCTGGTCCGGCCGTGGGTTGCCCGCCACCCCGGCCATGACCTCGACATCGACGTCATCACCGCGGTGGCCGGCCCCGACCAGCTCGTGCTGCGTGGCCCTCGGATGCCGGTCGGTACCGAGGGGCGGCACCGCGACCGGTTCGACGTCCGGGCCGGGCAGGTGCTCGACTTCACCACGACATGGTTCGCCTCGTGGAAGCCGATCCCGCCACCCCTGGACGTCACCTCGCGGATCGAGGAGACCCTGCAGCGCTCGGAGGCTTGGGGCGGCCGGTGCACCTACCAGGGGCCCTACCGCGACGCCGTGGTCCGGTCCCTGCTCGTGCTGCGGCTGCTCACCGACTCCCGGCGTGGCGGGATCGTCGCGGCGCCCACCACCTCACTTCCGGAGGACTTCGGCGGGCAGCGCAACTGGGACTACCGATACTGCTGGCTGCGCGACGCCTCGCTCACGCTCGAGGCGCTGCTCATGTCCGGGTACGTCGGCGTGGCGATGCTCTGGCGCAACTGGCTGGTCCGTGCGCTCGCCGGCGACCCGGAGGACATGCAGATCATGTATGCCGTGGACGGCGGCCGCGAGCTGCCCGAGCGGGAGCTGGGTCACCTTCCCGGCTACGGCGGTGCGCACCCGGTGCGGATCGGCAACGGCGCGGTCGACCAGAAGCAGACGGATGTGCTCGGCGAGGTCATGATCGCCCTCCACGAGGCGCGCGGGCAGGGACTGCCCGACACGTCACAGGCGTGGGCACTCCAGCGGGCCCTCGTCGACGAGCTCGCCCAGCGCTGGGACGAGCCTGACCACGGGCTCTGGGAGGTGCGCGGGCCCCTGCGCCACTTCACCCACTCGCGGGTGATGGTGTGGGCAGCCTTCGACCGCGGCATCCGGGCCTGCGAGGAGCACGGCCTGCCCGGTCCGGTGGAGCACTGGCGCCGGCTGCGGGACCGGGTGCACGAGGAGGTGCTCACGAAGGGCTACGACGCCGAGCGGAACACCTTCACGCAGCACTACGACACGCGGGAGGTCGACGCCTCGCTTCTGGTCATCCCGTTGGTGGGCTTCCTGCCGCCGGACGACCCCCGCGTGCACGGCACCATCGCGGCGATCGAGCAGGACCTCATGCACGAGGGGTTCGTCATGCGGTACCGCACCGAGTCGGGTGTCGACGGTCTGCCGGGTGGCGAGTACCCCTTCCTCGCCTGCTCGTGGTGGCTGGTGTCGGCGTATGCCGTAACGGGCCAGCTCGACAAGGCGCGGGCCCTGATGGACCGCTTGGTCGCACTGCTCAACGACGTGGGGCTGGTGTCCGAGGAGTACGACCCGGTCGACCGTCGGATGGCGGGGAACTTCCCCCAGGCCTTCTCCCACCTGACCCTCATCGGGGCTGCGTACGAGCTGGCGCGCGCCGAGGCCGCGGTCCGAGCCCGTGCCGAGCCGGGCGACGCGGCCGAGGGTACGGTCGTCGCATGAGAAACGGGAGCTCCATGGAACCGGGCTGGGCACGCGAGCTGCTGGGCCGGCATACGGCCGCGCTGCTGGCCACTGCCCGTGGGCTGGAGGACCTCACGGCGGACTCGCTCTGCGACGGCTGGACCCGCGCCCACGTCCTCACCCACATTGCCCGCAACGCCGACGCCATCGGCCGGCTCGCGAGCTGGGCGGTGACTGGTGAGCGCGCGGAGATGTACCCGGGCGGCACCGAGGCCCGCAACGCCGAGATCGCCGCTGGTGCGGAGCGGACCCCGGAGGAGATCGTCGCCGACCTGGAGCAGACGAGTGCCGAGGTGGCCACCTCGCTCGAACGGCTGGACGGTCCGATCGCCTCGCGGCTGGTGGAGATGCGCGGCGGCAAGGAGGTGGCCTCCCAGGAGCTGCCCTTCCTCCGGCTGCGCGAGGTGGTCATCCACCATGTCGACCTCAATGCCGGCTTCGGCTTCGACGAGGTGGAACCCGCCCTTGTGCTGGCCCTGCTTGTGGACGCTGTCGCCCGCCTGCAGGGACACCCCAAGGCGCCGAACGTCCAGCTCCGCACCGACCAGGGCGACACCTGGTCGGTGGGCGAGGGCGGTGACATCGTCTCGGGCACCCGCCCCGGCATGCTCCTGTGGCTCGCCCGGCGGCTGCCGGCCGGGGTCACCGGCGAGCGGGTCCCGCACCTTCCGCGGGGGGCGTGACTCGCAGCCCACCCCGGTCGGCGGGCGGTTCGGAAGACAGCAGCCCTGACCGCCTGGCAATAGCCACTGCGGTGAGGGCGGAGTGGATCTCCAGCTTGTGCAGGATGCTCTGGACGTGGGTACGCACGGTATTCGGAGACACCCCCAGACGCTCTCCGATCTCGCGGCGGGACAGGCCCTCGGCCAGGCAGGCGAGGACGTCCCGCTCGCGGTCGGAGAGCCGGCTGAGGCCGTCGCGGACAGCTCCTGAGGGCACTCCTCCATGGAGCAGGGCGTCCAAGAGGTCCGTGAGCAGCTCCGGCGGAATGTGGGTCTCACCCCGCGCTACGCCCCGGATCGCGGTGTTCAGCGAGTCCACCGGACCCATCTTCGACACCCAACCCTTGGCACCCGCGCGCACCGCCTCGGTGAGCCGGCGCCCGTCCGGAGCACCGGTGACCACGATGACCTGCACTCCCGGCTCGCGTCGTCGGACATCTCGGCACAGGCTCAGGCCGTCCTCGTCCCCGAGGGCCAGGTCGAGCGTCATGACATCGACGTGGTGTACCGAGAGCAGTGCCATCGCGTCGCTGTGGGATGCCGCGGTGCCGACGACGTCGAGGTCCGGCTCGGCCTGCAGGCGCATGGTCAGGGCGTCGCTGAAGATCTGGTGGTCATCGACGATGGCCACCCGTATGGGCACCGGTGGTGGGTTCGTCATGACCGTGGCCACGCTCTTGAGAGTGCTCCCCAGATTCCGCCCCGCGTAGCTCTTGGCGGGCTTCCGGGCAGGCCTCTGGCCACGCGTCTGGCCATGCCTCCGGTGAGGCGTGTGGCCGTGCCTCTGGCCATGCCTCTGGTGACGCCACTGGTGACGCTTGCAGCGTTGCCGTCCATCCCCACCTCCCCGACGTTCACGTGCCGGAGGCGTGGTACGTCACGTGAGGAAGGGCAGCAGGCCGCAGGTGGACCGGCCGGACGTCGTTGGGCGAGTAAGAGGTCATCAGGGCGGCGGCCTGGAGCCGGGTGTGGACACCGAGCTTGGCCAGGAGGTTCTGCACGTGTGTGCGGGCTGTGCTGCGGCGGACTCCCAGCGCACTGGCGATCTCGTCGGTCGAGCGGCCTTCCAGAATGCACTCCATGACCTGCCACTCCCGTTCGGTCAGGAACCGCAGCTTCCACAGGGGGCCCGCGGGGCGTCCCGTCGCTGGAGTCCACCGCGGGGGGGAGCTGATGCCCACGGGCTCCCCTCGCGCCACGGCGTCCAGTGCCGCGGCGATGGCCGGGAGCGGCCCGGTCTTGGGGAGGTAACCGACCGCGCCCAGGTCGACCGCCTTCTGGGCCAGCCGGGGGTCGTCCGCGGCCGAGAGCACGACCACGGCTGTGTGGGGGGCGGCTGCCCGGAGAAGCGGGATCACCTCGACCCCGGAGCCCTCCGGGAACGACAGGTCCAGCAGGCAGCAGTCCGGCTGCTCTCGGGCCACCTCGGTGAGGGCCTCCCCCGGTGTCGATGCCAGGCCTACGACGTCATGGCCGAGCGCGGCCATCGCACTTCCGAGCGCATCCAGGAAGAGCCGGTGGTCGTCGCAGAGCACGAGGCGCAGGCGGGTGGCAGCTCCGGTCCGCCATTCCGGGCCTTCCGAGGACGGCGCCGAAGGATCCCCCGCAGCCATGGGCGTCAGATCTCGACGGCGCTGAGCGCGACGCGCGCGACCGCGCCGCCGGATGGCTGGTTCCGGAGGGTGAAACTGCCTCCGCAGGTCGCCACGAGAGCGCGTGTGATGGCGAGTCCGAGCGACGTCTGTGCCGGGACACCGCCGAGTCCAGGCCCGCTGTCAGTGATCAGAACCTCGACTTCCCCACCGCTCCCGATGACGTCGACCGCGACCCGGCCGGGGCCTGCGGCGCGCACGGCGTTGTCGAGCAGGCACCCGAGCGCCCGCGTGAGCGCTACCTCACGCGCCCACGCCATCGCCGATCCGGAGACGCTCACTGCAATGGGCTGCGCTGCCGTCGCGCCGGCCCGAGCCGCTGCGCTGGCCGCACAGGCAGCCACGTCGACCGGGACCACGTCCTGGCCGGGCGCCTCGAGCAGGACCTGGTCGACGAGGGTCGCGATCCAGGCGGCCTGGTCGGCGATCAGCTCCATCCGCCGCCGCGCTTCCCCAGTGCCGCGCAGTGGCGTCTGGGCGAGGAGGAGAACCGCTGCAAGAGGCTGGCGCAGGTCATGGCAGAGCGCCCGAACCGTGTCCACGACGTCCAGAGTGGATGCACGGGGCGCACGTGGAACTGGATGTTCCCGAATGGCAGTCATGTGCCGGCCCACCTGTCCCTGACGGGCCAGACCGTCTGCTCCCCTCCGAGCCGCGTGGCCTGGCCCTCCAACGATGGGGTGGCGAGAGCAGCGGCGACAATAGTCAATTAGGACTATGCAGACGATCAGAAGGGGCTGCGTCCTCTCATCCTTTTGGAGGGCTGCACGTGGCGTATGACGGCAGGGTCCGGCCCGGGGGGCCGGCCGATGTCCGACGGTTGGAGCACCTCACCATCCGCAAGCTTGCGGTCTCCTCGATGTCAAACAACGTCTACCTCCTCACCTGCCACGCGACCGGGAGCCAGCTCCTGGTCGATGCTGCCGACGACCCGGAGCGCTGCCTGGCCCTCGTCGACGAAGGAGGCCCTCGACTGGACCACATCGTGACGACCCACCAGCACTGGGACCATGTCCGCGCGCTGGTCGAGGTCGCCCGCCGCACCGGGGCCCGCACGGCCGCTGGCGAGGAGGACGCCGACGCGCTCCCCTTGGCGCCGGACCGGCGGCTGCGCCACGGCGACCGGATCGCCTTCGGCGAGATCTCCCTCGACGTCATCCACCTGCGCGGGCACACCCCCGGGTCGGTGGCACTTGCCTACGACGACCCGTCCGGCCACGCCCACATCTTCACCGGGGACTCGCTGTTCCCCGGCGGCGTCGGCGCGACCGGCCGCTACCCCTACCAGAGCTTCGAGTCCCTGATCCACGACGTCGAGCACCGGGTCTTCGACGTCTACGACGATGACACGTGGGTCTACCCCGGGCACGGTGGCGACACCACGCTCGGCTCCGAGCGGCCCCAGCTGCGCGAATGGCGAGCCAGGGGCTGGTAGCCCCTCCGACCCGCCCTCCGATCCGCCCTCGGATCCCGGGCCTCCCGATGCCATAGCCTGACGCGCGTGCAGCGCCCCTCCAGCGTTCCCGCCCCGGTCCTCGTCCTCGGCGGGGTGGTCTCCGTGCAGTTCGGCGGAGCCCTGGCGGCGACGCTGGTGCCTGAGATCGGCGCTGCCGGCTCGGTCACGCTGCGGCTCATCTTCGCGACGACGATCCTGCTCGCCGTTGCGCGGCCCCGGCTGCGCGGTCACCGGGCCAGCGCCTGGCGCACCGTCACCGCCTTCGGTGTGGCGCTGGGGCTGATGAACTTCGCCTTCTACGCCTCGCTGGCACACCTGCCTATCGGCGTCGCCGTGACCATCGAGTTCATCGGGCCACTCACGCTCGCGACCGCCCTGTCCCGGCGTCCTCGAGACCTGCTCGCCGTGGCCGCAGCGGCCCTCGGCGTGGTCCTGATCTCGCGGGCCCTCAGCGTGCCGCTGTCCCACCTGGACTGGACCGGGCTCGGACTGGCCGCGGCAGCGGGTGCCTGCTGGGCGGCATACATCATCCTGAGCGGCCGCACCGGGGCGGCGTTCGCACAGCTGGACGGTCTCGCGATCGCCATGGTGGTCGCCACGGCCCTGGTGCTGCCCTTCGGCCTCAGCAGCGTGCCGTCCTGGACCCCGACGGCCATCGCCAAGGGTGCGGGCATCGCGCTGCTGTCGTCGGTGCTGCCCTACTCGCTGGAGCTGCTGGCACTGCGTCGGATGCGAGCGGCGGTGTTCGGCATCCTGCTCAGTTCGGAACCGGCGGTTGCGGCGCTGGCCGGCCTTCTGCTCCTCGGCCAGCGGTTGCAGCCGGCGCAGCTGCTGGGAATGGCGCTCGTGGTCGCCGCCAGCGCGATGGTGCTGGGGCGCGGCGGCCACCAGCCTGACCCGGCTGAGGCCGGAGGCTAGCGCGTATGCCGTGACCGCCGGCCGGGCGTCGGCTACGGGCGGGCTGCGGGCTCGGTGTCGAGCGCCTCGGCTCGAGCCTCCTGACGGGCCCGCCACAGGCTGGCGGCGGTGGTGAGCCCGAGGATGACCACGATCGCGCCAAGGGACACGCTGATCGGGATCTCCGGGACCGGGACGCCCTCGCCACCGTTGATGAACGGGAGCTCGTTGGTGTGGAGCGCGTGCAGCAGCAGCTTGACGCCGATGAAGGCCAGCAGGACGGACAGCCCGATCGTGAGGTAGACCAGCCGCTTGAGCAGCCCGCCGATGAGGAAGTACAGCTGCCGCAGGCCCATCAGGGCGAAGAGGTTCGCGGTGAGGACGAGGTATGGCTCCTTGGTCAGGCCGTAGATCGCTGGGATGGAGTCGAGCGCGAACAGCAGGTCGGTGGTGCCGAGCGCCATGATGACGATGAACATCGGGGTGGCCACCCGCTTGCCGTTCTCGCGGGTGAAGAGCCTGGAGCCGTGGAACGTGCGCGTCGCCGGGAACTTGCGCTCGACGAAGCGCATGAAGCTGTTCTCCTCGTACTCGTCGTCATCGGCCTCGCCCTCGCGGGCCAGCTTCACGGCGGTGTAGATCAGGAACGCGCCGAACAGGTAGAAGACCCACGCGAAGTTCTCAATGGCAGCCGCGCCGACCGCGATGAAGATGCCACGCAGGACGATGGCGATGACGATGCCGATCAGCAGGGCCGACTGCTGGAGCTTCTCGGGGACCCCGAACCTGGCCATGATCAGCAGGAAGATGAACAGGTTGTCCACGGAGAGGGAGTACTCGGTGAGCCAGCCGGCGAAGTACTCGCCTGCGTACTGGCCACCCGACGTCACCCAGACGCCGACGCCGAAGAGGACAGCCGCCCCAACGTAGAACGCCAGCGCCTTGCTGACCTCTTTGGTGGTTGGGACGTGGGGGCGCCGGGCGATGACGAAGACGTCGACGACGAGGAAGACCACGGCAACGCCGACGGTCAGCAGCCATACCCAGGTGGGAACGTTCACGCGAGGAGCCTTCCGGACACAGTGAATGGTCCGGAGGTCTCTCCCGCCCGCGGGCGGACCGGCTCCCCGGGTCAGCCATAAGCACTGGGACCGTGATGACGAGGATACCGCGACGGGGATACTCCCCTCCGCTTGATGGCGCCATCATCGCAGAGCCTCCGTCGCAGCGACAAATCGGCGCCTGGTGCGCCTAAGGGCGCTTGGCCCGGGGCAGCTTGGCGACCACCGCCTCGTAGGAGGCGTCGACCGCCTCGAGCACTTCGTCGTCGGGGATTGTGCCGCCGAGGTCGAGGGTGTTCCAGCCGAACCTGCCGATGTAGGCCATGACATGGGCGTCGGCGGGGTACTGGCGGATCCACTCGTCGGCCTCGGCGCGCAGGGCGCCGCATTTCACGCCGACCGAGCGGCTGCCGAGAAAGGCGAAGATCTTGTCGCCGACCTTGGCGACCACGTCGCCCTCCCACGGCTCGTCCCGCCAGGCCCCGGGCCTGCCGAGGCAGTGCTCCAGCACGTCAGCAGCCGTGAGCCGCCGCCGCTCACTCGCGCGACGGTTGGGGGTCCGCGCCCCGGCGCCGGCGCGCTGGGACTCGGGACGCGGGCCAGCCGTCTTCCCTCGTCGTGCGGCAGCCTGGTCGCCGGGGCTCACGACGTGGCCGCCGACATCTGGCGCAGCTCCTTCTTGAGGTCGGCGATCTCGTCGCGCAGCCGTGCCGCCAGCTCGAAGTGGAGGTCTCCGGCAGCCTGGTGCATCTGAGCCGTGAGCTCCTGGATGAGGTTGGCCAGCTCGTTGGCGGGCAGGCTCCGGACCGCATCGGCCGGCACCGCAGTGTCGGCAACGAGCGCTCCACGGCCGCCTCGACCGCCGGTGCCCTTGCCCCGGCTCTGCGCCCGCCCGGAGCCCAGCAGGACCTCTGTGTCGGCGTCCTCGCGCTGGAGCATGTCCGTGATGTCGGCGATGCGCTTGCGCAGCGGCTGCGGGTCGAGGCCCCGCTCCAGGTTGTAGGCGACCTGCTTCTCGCGGCGACGCTGGGTCTCGTCGATGGCTTCCTGCATCGAGGGCGTCACCGAGTCGGCATACATGTGCACCTGGCCCGACACGTTTCGAGCCGCGCGTCCGATGGTCTGGATCAGCGACCGCGACGAGCGCAGGAACCCCTCCTTGTCGGCGTCGAGGATGCTGACCAGCGACACCTCAGGCAGGTCGAGGCCTTCCCGGAGCAGGTTGATGCCGACCAGCACGTCGAACTCGCCCAGACGCAGCTCCCGCAGCAGCTCCACCCGCCGCAGGGTGTCGACCTCGCTGTGGAGGTAGCGCACCCGGACTCCCTTGTCGAGGAGGTAGTCGGTGAGGTCCTCGGCCATCTTCTTGGTGAGCGTGGTCACCAGGACGCGCTCGTTGCGCTGGCTCCGCTCGCCGATCTCGTGCAGCAGGTCGTCGATCTGCCCCTTGGTGGGCTTGAGGACCACCTCCGGGTCGACCAGGCCGGTGGGGCGGATGACCTGCTCGACGACGCCCTTGCTCCGCGACAGCTCGTACTCCCCTGGCGTCGCCGACAGGTAGACCGTCTGGCCGATGCGCTCGAGGAACTCCTCCCACTTCAGCGGACGGTTGTCCATGGCGCTCGGGAGCCGGAACCCGTGGTCGACGAGCGTGCGCTTGCGCGACATGTCGCCTTCGTACATGGCACCGATCTGCGGCACGGTCTGGTGGGACTCGTCGATGACGAGCAGGAAGTCCTCGGGGAAGTAGTCGAGCAGGCAGTTGGGAGCCGAGCCGCGGGAGCGGCCATCGATGTGCATCGAGTAGTTCTCGATGCCCGAGCAGGAGCCGACCTGGCGCATCATCTCGATGTCATAGGTCGTGCGCATGCGCAGGCGCTGGGCCTCGAGCAGCTTGCCCTGCCGCTCGAACAGCGCCAGCTGCTCCTCGAGCTCCTTCTCGATGCCGCGGATGGCGCGCTCCATGCGCTCGGGGCCGGCGACGTAGTGCGATGCCGGGAAGACGTACATCTCCTTCTCTTCCCGGACGACCTCGCCGCTGACCGGGTGGAGTGTGTAGATGCGCTCGATCTCGTCGCCGAAGAGCTCGATCCGGATCGCCAGCTCTTCGTAGACCGGGATGATCTCGACGGTGTCGCCGCGCACCCTGAAGGTGCCGCGGGTGAAGGCGAGGTCGTTGCGCGTGTACTGCATCTGCACGAACTTGAGCAGCAGCGCGTCGCGGTCGATCTCGTCGCCGACCCGGAGCGGCACCATGCGGTCGACGTACTCCTGCGGGGTGCCCAGGCCGTAGATGCAGGACACGGATGCGACCACGATCACATCTCGGCGGGTCAGCAGCGAGTTGGTGGCGCTGTGGCGCAGCCGCTCGACCTCGTCATTGATCGAGGAGTCCTTCTCGATGTAGGTGTCGGTCTGCGGGACGTAGGCCTCGGGCTGGTAGTAGTCGTAGTAGGAGACGAAGTACTCGACGGCATTGTTGGGGAGCAGCTCACGGAACTCGTTGGCCAGCTGGGCCGCGAGCGTCTTGTTGGGGGCCATCACCAGGGTCGGGCGCTGGACCTGCTCGATCAGCCATGCGGTGGTGGCCGACTTGCCGGTGCCCGTGGCGCCGAGGAGCACGACGTTCTTCTCCCCTGCCGTGATCCGGCGAGCGAGGTCGGCGATCGCGGCCGGCTGGTCGCCCGCGGGCTCGAAGTCGGACTCGACGCGGAAGGGCGCGACCGTGCGCTTCAGGTCGGTGGTGGGGCGCATGGAACAACGGTAAGCCCCGACGCCGACAGGGCCGCGGGCGCGGCTCAGCGCAAGCGGCTCAGCGCAACCAGACTGCCAGGCCGAGGGCCACGCCCCCGATCGCGCCCAGGGCGGTCACGGCGGCCACGCCCGCGATCGGCAGCAGTGGCGAGTACCCCCGGTCGTCGTCATGCAGCTCCGCAAAGCGTCGGTGCACAGCGACCACGAGCATCCAGCCCACCAGCCCTGCCGCACCCCCAAGGCCGGCCAGGGCGAACAGCCGGGTGCGCACCGCCACGACCACCATCGGCACGATCAGGACCAGCGCGGTCACCGCGGTCCGCTGCCAGGCGAGGGCCGTGCGCTCGGGCTGCAGGGCCTCGCGTCCCGGGAAAGAGGTCACCTCGCGCCGACCTCCACGAGGGCCAGCACGAGCACCAGGAGGGCCAGCAGGACGACGCCGCCAGCCAGCCACAGGAGCGCCCGCGGTGCAGGCAGCGGCCGGCGCTCGCGCAGCGCCCGCTCGGTACGCGCCCACCCGAGCACCGCCCGGCCGGCCAGGATGCCACCCCCGAGGCACGACGCCGCGCCCACGAGGGCGGACCACTTCGGCAGCGCGCCCAGGCTCGCCACCGACACCACGGCGACGCCCCCACCGACCAGAGCCAGCGCAGTACGCATCCAGGCGAGGGCCGTGCGCTCGTTGGCGAGCGAGAACCGCGGGTCGGGCTCCTCCCCCACCCCGTAGACGCTCTCAGGTCGCCGCCGCTCAGCCACCCGCGGGCTCCCAGCCCGACCGCGCCGCCCAGGCCTCTGCCCGCTGCCCCACCTCGTCGAACCACGGCTCCTTGGCGTCGGCGTACTCGCTCGTCGTGGCGAGGCGAGCCGCGAGCGTGCGCTTGAGACCGGCATACTCCTCGCGCGCTCTCTCGTCCGCCCGCATCCAGTCCCGGAACAGGAGCGACCAGCGCCACCCGGGACTGCCGACCTCGCGGACGTGGATGTGGACAACCCGGCCCGGGTCGCAGCTGCCGTGCAGGCGCTTGGGCAGCCGACCGCCGGACCTGCGGTCGGTGTCGGCCCACGTTCCCGCGGCACGCGGGAACCCCGCATCGCCGAGCCTCCGCAGCAAGTGCGGCTCATCCGCCACCTGGAGGGATGCGACGCCGACCTGCAGGTCGATGACGTCCTTGGCAGCAAGACCGGGCACGGCGGTGCTTCCGACATGGTCGGCCGTGACCCCCGCGGGCCCGAACGCCAGCTGGAGCCGGGCGAGGAGCCGCTGCGCCTGGGCGGGCCACGTGGGATCCGGCTCGCTGATCGAGAGCCGCTCGGACCGACGACTCCGTATGCCGTGGGCCAGGTTGTGCGCGAACGGCACCAGCCGCTCGTGCCAGAGCTTGTCGACGCTCGCCACGAGCTCCTCACGGGTGCCCATGTTGACGAGCAGTACGTCGGCGGCCGCGCGGCGCTCCTCGTCCGTCGCCTGCACCCGGATGCGGCTGAGCGCCTCTTCTGCGGTCATCCCCCGCTCGCGCAGCAGCCGCTCGAGCCGGGTGGTCTCCTCGGCGGTCACCACCACGACGAGGTGGTAACCGGCGCCCATGCGCTTCTCCACCAGGAGCGGCACATCATGCACGAAGACCCCGTCGGCGGGCGCGGCAGCGAGCAGCTGGCCGGTGCGCCGAGCGATGAGCGGGTGGGTGATGGCCTCCAGGTCGGAGCGCGCTTCGGGGTCGGCGAACACGATGGCACCGAGGGCAGCGCGGTCAAGGGCTCCGTCGGCCGCCAGGACGCCCGGGCCGAACCGCTCCACCACCTGGGAGAGGCCCGGCGTGCCGGGCTGGACGACCTCGCGGGCAATCTGGTCGGCATCGGCCAAGATCGCGCCAAGTTGCGAAAAGCGCTGTGCGACAGTGGATTTCCCCGAGCCGATCCCACCCGACAGGCCGATGCGCAGCATGTCCCCACCCTAGCCGGAGCGCCGGTCAGCCCGTCACCGCCAAGCCGCCGAAGTCTCGTCTCGATGCTGGACATCCTCGGCGAGGACTTCATCCGCATGGCCCGGTCGCAAGGGCTCGGCGAGCGTCGGGTGACCATCCGGCAGACGCTGCGGGCGGCGATGACGCCTGTGGCGACGCAGCTCGGGATAGATGTCGGCACCCTGACCGGCCGGGCGCCCTGACCGGCCGGGCGCTCTGACCGGCCGGGCGCTCTGACCGGCCGGACGCTCTGACCGGCATGCGCCGTGGGCCGGCTGCCTCAGGTCGGCGGTGGGGCGGTGCTGTCGCGGACGACGAGCTCCGTGGGCAGTACGAGGTGCCGCGCTCGGGGCTTGCTGCCAGCTCGCTGAGCCGCGATGGCTGCCGTGAGAGCGCTCGCCGCGGCCCGGCCCTTCGCGGTGAAGTCCTGCCGCACGGTCGTCAGGGCGGGCCGCATCCGCGTCGCCACCGGACTGTCGTCGAACCCGACCACGGACAGGTCCTCGGGCACACGCAGCCCGGCGTCCTGAGCGGCGTGGACCACGGCCTGCGCGACCACGTCGGAGAAGCACAGGATCGCAGTGGGCCGCTCGTCGAGCCCGAGCAGCAGCTTGGCGCCGTCGTATGCCGCGTCGTGGGCTGACTCGGGAACGCGCACCACGGGGGCGTCGATGCCATTCGCCTCGAGCACGTCCTTCCAGCCGAGCAGGCGTTCGCGCACCGCGTGGCCCTGCGGCTCGGCCAGGAGGTTGTCGGTAAAGCCCAGCTCGCCCCCCACCACGTAGAGGAGGATGCCGATCCGGCGGTGGCCGAGGTCAATGAGGTGCTGGGCAGCTGCCCGGGCACCGCCACGGTCGTCGACGTTGATGCTCGGGATGCCGGGTGCCTGGACCTGGTCGACGAACACGAGCGGCAGACCCCGCTTGGTGAGCCACCCGAGCGCGGGGGTGTTGGGGTCACAGGAGTAGACGAGGGCGCCGTCCATGGCGACGTCCCGCGCCGGAACCCGGCCCTCGGTCTCCGACGCGGTCAGCAGGGTGAGGGCGAGTCCGGTGGGACGCAGCTCGGTGGCGATCGCCCCGAGGAAGGTCATGGCGACCTCGTCGGCGAAGGCGTAGTCGACGGCATCGGTGAGGAGCACGCCGACCGCGCCGGTGCTCCCCCGGGCCAGTGCCCGTGCGCTGGGATCGGGTCCGACATAGCCCAGCTCCTGGGCTGCCGCCAAGATCCGCTCGCGCAGCGACGCGGACAGCTGGTCCGGCCGGGAGAACGCGTTGGATACCGTCATCCGGCTGACGCCGACCTTGTCGGCGATGGTCTGCAGGGTCACCTTGCCCACGTCTCGTCCCTCTCGTGCTCGAGGGACGAGACTACGCGGACATCATGCAACCGAGCTGCAAGCGGGCGGCGCGACGACGTCGCCGGCCCGGTGCAGCGCTCCGGCGAGGACGCGGCGGGTGCTGCTGAACCGCGGCTCGCGGATGCGACGCTCGGGCTCGGGAACGACGGGGGCATCGGGGCGAGCGCTGTTGATGGCGCGCTCGGCCGCGTTGCGAACGACGATTGCTGCGATG
Organism: Dermatophilaceae bacterium; assembly: GCA_035691065.1. Lineage (GTDB taxonomy): Bacteria > Actinomycetota > Actinomycetes > Actinomycetales > Dermatophilaceae > DASSJT01. The sequence continues at coordinate 47,467 of DASSJT010000075.1, read as the reverse complement.
GGAAATGTGTTCATGGCTGGCCTTCTCCAGTGTTGCGGTGATTTGCTGTACCGCTACAGTAACACTGCGGTCTGTACCGGTCAAGCACTTTTTGCAGACCACTTCACCCGAGAAGGGAGCGCTTCACCGGACGTGCGAACTCCGGGAAGGCGGACCTTTCTCGGGTCACCCGATAAAGGTGTGCGGGGCGCGGCCGGGAGACGACGTGAGGCCCGGTCCCTGCTGGGACCGGGCCTCACGGCATACCTGCTCGCGCAGGTGGTGGGTCAGTTGCCGGTGAGCTTCTCGCGGAGCGCGGCGAGCGCCTCGTCGGACGCCAGCGTGCCCTCGGCCTCTGGGGCGGGGGCGCTCGACGCGCCCGAGCCCGATCCCGAGGAGTAGGACGCCGGCGCCTCGCCGGAAGCCTCGGCGTCGGCGCGTGTCGCCTCCTCGACCTGGGCCTTGTGCGCCTCCCAGCGGGCGTGGGCCTCGGCGTACTGCTTCTCCCACTTCTCCCGCTGGGCCTCGAAGCCGGGCAGCCACTCGTTGGTCTCGGGGTCGAAGCCCTCGGGGTACTTGTAGTTGCCCTGCTCGTCGTACTCGGCAGCCATGCCGTAGAGGGTGGGATCGAACTCGGCCACGGGGGCGGAGTCGTCGTTGGCCTGCTTGAGCGACAGCGAGATGCGGCGCCGCTCGAGGTCGATGTCGATGACTTTGACGAAGATCTCGGTGCCGACCGTGACCACCTGCTCCGGCAGCTCCACGTGGCGCTCGGCCAGCTCGGAGATGTGGACCAGGCCCTCGATGCCGTCGTCGACGCGGACGAACGCGCCGAACGGTACGAGCTTGGTGACCTTGCCCGGCACGACCTGGCCGATGGCGTGGGTGCGGGCGAAGTGCTGCCACGGGTCCTCCTGCGTCGCCTTCAGCGACAGGGAGACCCGCTCGCGGTCCATGTCGACGTCGAGGACCTCGACCGTGACCTCGTCGCCCACCTCGACCACCTCGGACGGGTGGTCGATGTGCTTCCAGGACAGCTCGGACACGTGGACCAGACCGTCGACCCCGCCGAGGTCGACGAACGCACCGAAGTTGACGATCGACGACACGACGCCGGAGCGGACCTGGCCCTTCTGGAGCTCCTTGAGGAACGTGGTGCGAACCTCGGACTGGGTCTGCTCCAGCCAGGCCCGGCGCGACAGGACCACGTTGTTGCGGTTCTTGTCGAGCTCGATGATCTTGGCCTCGATCTCCTTGCCGACGTAGGGCTGGAGGTCGCGGACGCGGCGCATCTCCACGAGCGAGGCGGGGAGGAAGCCGCGCAGGCCGATGTCGAGGATGAGACCACCCTTGACGACCTCGATGACGGTGCCGGTGACGACGCCGTCCTCTTCCTTGATCTTCTCGATCGTGCCCCAGGCGCGCTCGTACTGGGCGCGCTTCTTGGACAGGATCAGGCGGCCCTCCTTGTCCTCCTTCTGGAGGACCAGGGCCTCGACCTCGTCGCCCACGGAAACGACCTCGGAGGGGTCGACGTCGTGCTTGATCGACAGCTCGCGGGAGGGGATGACTCCCTCGGTCTTGTAGCCGATATCGAGCAGGACCTCGTCCCGGTCGACCTTGACGATGCGACCTTCGACAATGTCGCCGTCGTTGAAGTGCTTGATGGTCTCGTCGATCGCGGCGAGAAGGTCCTCCTCAGATCCGATGTCGTTGACAGCGATCTGAGGGGCGGTCGTGTCGACCGTGCTGGCAGTCATGTAGTAGGAACTCCGTAGTGGGCTTGTGACTCGTGGTGGACTGGGTGGTGTTGTGGACCGGGGTCCACGGTGGAGACGGGTGCACGGGCACGCGGGTGCCCCTGGAAAGCCATGCTGGAACTCCCCGCTGGACACCCAGAGACGCGCACACCGGTGTGCTCGTCCATCCTAATGGCCCCGTTTGCTTTGGGTCAAAACCGCCGAGGGGTATGCCGTGAGCGAGTTTTCGCAGGTCAGCCGCCGGATCGCCGGTCAACCGGAGACGGCAGCGGCCAACCGCTCGTGGTGGGACGCCGAGGCCGAGGACTACTACGCCGAGCACGGCGACTTCCTCGGCGACGCGGACTTCGTGTGGGGCCCGGAGGGTTGGCGCGAGTCGCAGCTGCACCTGCTGGGCGACGTGACCGGGCGGCGGGTGCTCGAGATCGGGGCCGGGGCGGCCCAGTGCTCCCGATGGCTGGCCCAGCAGAGTGCGCGGCCCGTGGCGACCGACCTGTCGGCCGGGATGCTGCGGCAGGCGCGGGAGCTCAACCGGGTCGGCGGGTGCGTGCCCCTCGCCCAGTGCGACGCACTGGCCCTCCCCTTCCGTGACGCCGTGTTCGACGCCGTCTTCACGGCATACGGTGTCGTGCCGTTCGTCGCCGACTCGGCGGGGCTCATGCGCGAGGTGGCCAGGGTGCTGCGACCGGGAGGCCGCTTCGTCTTCTCCACCACCCACCCCATCCGCTGGGCGTTTCCCGACGACCCTGGTCCCGGCGGGCTGACCGTGACCCAGTCCTACTTCGACCGAACGCCCTACGTCGAGGAGGCGGGCGGGGTGGCGACCTACGTCGAGCACCACCGCACCCTGGGCGACCGGGTGCGCGAGCTGGCCGCGGCCGGCTTCCGCCTGGTCGACCTGGTCGAGCCGGAGTGGCCGGAGTCGAGCACCCAGGTGTGGGGCGGCTGGTCGCCGCTGCGGGGGCGGCTGCTGCCCGGGACGGCCATCTTCGTGAGCACGGCGGCCGACACTCGCGGCCAGACTGGCGAGTAGCATGCGCCGGAGCCCCAGCAGCCGAGAAAGGGCCCGATGGACTCGCCCCAGCCCCGCTTCGTCGTGAGTACGACCCCTGGGAGCGCTGACCCGGACGAGGACCTCGAGGCTCCCCTCTACCTGCCGTTCAAGACGTGGCTCGACGCCAAGCCCGGACGCTACGTGCTCGTGACGGCGGCCGCGCTCATCGCGGTGCAAGCCGTCGTACGCGGCTACATCAAGCTGGGCGGCTGGTACATGTACGACGACTTCTCGTTCATGGGCCGCGCTGCCAGCCTTCCCCTGTGGAGCAGTGAGTACCTGCTCAAGGGGTGGAACGGCCATCTCATGCCTGGGGCCTTCGTCCTGGTGCGCGTGCTCACCGATCTCGCACCGGTCGACTATCGACTCGTGGCGGCCACCGACCTCGCCCTCCAGGCAGTGGCGGGCATTCTGGTCTACAAGCTGCTGGCGGCAATGTTCGGCAGGCGTCCGGCGATCCTCGTACCGCTCAGCCTCTACCTGTTCTCCGCGATCACGTTGCCCGCGTTCCTGTGGTGGGCCGCCGCCCTCAACCAGGTTCCCGGACAGATCGCGATGGCGGCGGTGCTGCTGTGCCAGGTGAAGTACCACCGGACTGGGGCGACCCGTTACGGCATCCTGGGCGCCGCTGCCGCTCTGGGAGGTCTCCTGTTCTCGGAGAAGGTCCTCCTCGTCATCCCCTGCGCGGGGCTGTTGACCCTGTTGTGGTTCACCGGCGGACCACCGGTACGACGCGTGCGTCGAGCCCTGTCCGAGCACTGGCGGGTCTGGCTTGCCTACCTGGTTGTCGTCGTCCCGTATCTGACGTTCTACGCCGTCCACGTCGAGGCGCCCACAACCGGCGCGACCCGCTCCACGATTGTCGTGCAGACCGTGGGCAATGCCCTGACCCACGCTGTCCTGCCGGGACTCTTCGGTGGCCCGTTCCACTGGCTGCGGCTTGGGGTCGGGGGCATCGCCGACCCTTCGGACGGCATCGTCGTCGGTTCGGCCATCGCCGCCGCCCTGATCCTGGCCCTGTCGATCGTGCGCAGGAGCCGCGCGTCATTTGCCTGGTTCGTGGTCGCCGGCTACTGGTTGGCCAACGCGCTGCTCCTCGGGATCACCCGCGCGTCCATCGTGGGCCCGATCATCGGCCGCGAGTACCGGTACAGCACCGACGTCTGCCTGATCGTGGCGGTCTTCGGATCTCTCGCCTTCCTGTCCCTCCAAGGCGATTTCGCCAAGGGAGAGGTGCAGCGCCTCCGCCCGCGGACCAGCCTTCCAGGCCCAGGCCCGTCATCGGGCGAGGTCAACCCCGTCGGGCGAGTCATCCCCACCGAGCGGCTCCTCGCAACCACCCTGTGCAGTGCGCTGATCGTCGCCTCCCTGACCTCCACCCTGCGGTTCGACACCGTCTGGCGAAACGAAGAGTCGCAGCGCTTCTTCGACACGCTGCGCGCCGACATCCGCAGAACCGGCCACCCGGTGACCATCGCCGACCTCCCTTTCCCGGAGACGGCCCTGCCCGAACCGCTCGGGGCTGCGGTCAGCACGGCGACCTTCCTGCCCGCCCTGCGGCCGCATCCCCGGATCCTTCGCGAAGGCGACGCCGTCGAGCGGCTCTTCACCCTGGACGACCAGGGCCACCTGAGGGCCGCCTATATCGACGGGTATGCCAACGTGGCGGGACCAGAGGGCGACTGCGGCTACAAGGTCCAGGGCAGCCCCGTGACGGTGCCACTGGATGGGACGACGTTCCCCTGGGGGTGGGGGGTACGCGTGGGGTACCTGGCCAGCGCGGAGGCCGACACCACCATCACCGCCGGGAGCGTCGTCACCAAGGTGCACATCCTTCCCGGCGTGCACCAGCTGTTCGTCATGGGCGCTGGAGCGATGCACGAGGTGGGCATCGGAGGCCTGAGCTCCGGATCCCTCTGCACCAACGATGTCGCGGTCGGTTCCATCAAGCCGCTGCCGGGGACGCAGCCCTGACCCTCCCGCTGGGGCGAGGCTGTCCGCCCCTCGCGAGGGTGAGGACCAGCCCCACGGCGACCAGGATGACCCCCAGCACCAGGCTGCCAAGTGGCAGGTACACGCGGATGAGGTTGATGGACGCGATGCCGTCGCGGGCGATCTTGGCCTGGATGCGGTCGGCCTCCGGCGTGAAGGCCAGGGTTCCCTGGAGGGCAGTAAGGCCCGCGAGCGACGGGTCGCGCATGGCGGCACCGGGGTCATTGCTGGCGCGGCCGGTGAGGCGCTGGTTGATCTCTTCCTGGCCGTGGATGATGGCGCCGGTCGTGGGCTCGATCCACAGCGTCCGGGTGTTGCTGTAGAGCGACGGGAAGACCCCGCTGGTCATGGCGGGAGCGTCCGTGATCACCTGCCGGAACTTGTAGACCGTGAGTCCCTCCTTCTTCTCCTGGTCGACGTACTGCATCGGGTACGCCTTGCGCGCCACGTTGTCCCAGTAGAGGTAGGTCTTCTTCTCGGTGAGCTGGGGGAAGGTGAAGCCCAAGCCCTGGTGGACCACGGTGTCGCCGTCCTCCGCCTGCTGGCAGTTCTCCTTGCCGCTGCTGCCGCACTTTGCCCCGGACACCGCGAGTCCCGTCACCCGGTCGAAGGCGAAGCGGGTGTAGAAGTTCACGATGGTGCGCGGGTCGTTCTCCAGGCAGCCCAGTTTCTGGTCCTTGTCGTCGCGGGTCAGGCACAGGCCCTGCTCATAGACCGCAACGTCGTGGTTGCCGCTCTTGACGTCACCCTGGATGTGACGAGTCACGCTGACGTGCGGGAGAACCACCTCCCGGCCCTCCGTGGCCGACAGGTAGCGGAAGTCGGTGCCCCCGTGAGGCAGGGTCACGTCGACGTCCAGCGGCGCTCGCACGAGCTGTGGGGCCACAGCGAAGCGGATGACAGGGGCCAGCACCAGCAGAAGGACGCCCAGCCCGAACAGGCCAAGCCCCAGGTTGCGCCTCACACGAGTGTCCTCTCCTCAGCACCGGAACGTGCGACCGAAAAGTACCAGCAAGTAGCCTAGTCCTCGCGCACTGTCCTTTCGGATGATTGGGCGACGACGCGTTGCACCCTCGATTACCCCGACGACTACCCCGACGACTCCCCCGACCCGGGGCGCAGGAAAGGCCGACGTGGACCTCGACCGCACGCGCCGAGACTGGACCCGTCTGGGCGAGGAGGATCCGCTGTGGGCGGTCCTGGTCAGGCCCGAGGGCCGCCACGGGGCCTGGGACGCCGAGGAGTTCCTCGCAACCGGGCGCGACGAGGTGGACGGCGTCCTGCACCGGCTCCGCGCCCTCGGGCTGCTGCCGGCTCGCGGGCGGGCCCTCGACTTCGGCTGCGGGGCCGGGCGGCTCACCCAGGCCCTGCGCCGGCACTTCGACAGCGTGACCGGCGTCGACTTCTCGGCTCCCATGCTGGCCCGCGCCCGACGCCTTGACCCGGCCGGCACCTGCGACTTCGTGCTCGACGATGCGCCCGACCTGACGCGGTGGGACGACGCGACGTTCGACCTCGCCTACTCCTCCCTGGCGCTCCAGCACATCCCCACGGCCCACGCCAGGCGCTACCTCGGCGAGCTGGTGCGGGTGGTGCGGCCCGGGGGCGCCGTCGCCGTCCAGGTGGCCACCCGACCCGACGACAGCCTGAAGGGACGGCTGGCGCGGGTTCTCCCCCACTGGGCCATGAGGTTCGCACAGCGCTGGGTGCTGCGCTATCCCGCCCCGATGGACATGTACCCCCTCTCCGGCCGGGACGTGGAGGCGGCCATCGCAGGGCGGGGGCGGGTCGTCGAGGCCCACGAGGAGCCGATGTACGGAGGACACTGGGTGTTCACCCGCTACCTGATCTCCCGTTCGTGACCTGTGTCTGACCCACCGGGACCGACGCCAGATCCACACCACACCCACGCCTGGCCCGGGCACCACCTGCTCACATGACCAGCCCAGATCACCAGCCCAGATCACCAGCCCGAATGACCAGCGCCGAATGACCAGCCTGAATGACCACTGACCTCTCCGAGACCCACCGCCCGCCCAGCCGGGACGCACGCCGCCGCGCCCTGCTCCCCCAGCGGCTCGTCGGTGCCACCCGTCAGCAGGCGATCGTGCGCGCCGTCGTGGTGCTCCTGCTGGTGCAGCTGGCGGTCCGCGGCTGGGTCTCGCTGCGCGGCTACTTCTACCTCGACGACTTCGTCTTCACCGGCCGGGCCATGGAGTACCGGGCGTTCGACCCCGAGTACCTGTTCACGGCATACAACAGCCACGTCATGCCGGGCTCGTTCCTGTGGGCCTGGGCGACCACTCGACTGCTCCCGCTCAACTACCCCGCCGTGGTGGCCGGGTGCATGCTCCTCCAGCTGGTGCTGGGGTGGCTGTTCTTCGTCCTGCTGCGCCGGGTCTTCGGCTCCACTCCGCTCATCCTGGTGCCCTTCACGGCCTTCCTGCTGTCGCCGATCACGCTGCCCGGGGCCCTGTGGTGGGCGGCGGCCCTGAACCAGCTTCCCCAGCAGCTGGCCATGGTCGGGGTCCTGCTCTGCCACATCCGGTACCTGCGCACCGGGCGCCTCAGGGCCGGCCTTGCCGGCGCAGTCGTGCTGGCTGCCGGGCTGCTCTTCTCGGAGAAGACCCTGCTGGTGCTGCCGTTCCTGGCAGCGATGCACCTGGCGTACTTCACCAGTGGGCCCCTCGCGACCCGGCTCCGGAGCCTGGCCGTCGGCCACTCGAGGGTGTGGTCGGCCTATGCGCTGGTGGCCGTGCCCTATGCGGTCTACTACGTGGTCGCCGTGCCCTCGCCCGCCCGCCAGCCCGCGCCGGGCGCCAGCATCCTGCAGCTCGTCATGGAGTCGTTCGTCCGGGCGGTGATCCCGGGGATGCTGGGCGGCCCCTGGCACTGGGTCCAGATCGGGTATGCCGGTGCGCTGGCCGACCCGGGCAGGTTCGCCGCCGCGCTCGCGCTGGTGGTCGCCACCCTGGTGGTCGGTGGCACGTGCCTCCTGCACCGCCGGGCATGGTTCGGCTGGGCTGCGGCTCTCGGCTACTGCCTGCTCAACCTGGCGCTGCTGGCCCTCAGCCGGGCCACGTTCATCGGCCCGCTGATCGGCGACGAGTACCGCTACGTCACCGACACCGCGCTCGTCATCTCCCTCGCCCTTGCCTTCAGCCTGGCACCAGTGGCCGGCACCTGGCCCGACGCCGAGCCCCAGCGGCTCGAGCGCCGAGTCCTGCGCTGGTCGTGGTTGGAGAGCGGGGAGCTCGCCGAGCTTCGCCAGTCCCTGCCGACCGTCTCCAAGGCAGCGTGGGCGGCACTTGCCGTCGGCGCGCTGGCCGCCAGCAGCCTGTTCAGCACCCTCGCGTACGACCGGTTCTGGCGGGTCAACCCGGCGCGCCCGTACATCGAGAACGCCGAGGCCGACCTCCTCGACCTGCCGCAGGGCGTGGTCGTCGTCGACTCCTTCGTTCCCGCCGCGGTGGCGTGGCCACTGCTCGGCCACTACGCCAAGACCGGCACGATCCTCGCCCCACTCCCCCAAGCGCCCCGCAGCCTGTCGGCACAGGCGGCCGCAGGAGCCCTCTATGTGGTCACCGACAAGGGACACGTCGAGCGTGCCGGCGTTCCCGGCCTCGCCGCCCGGAAGGGACCGGTCAAGGGGTGCGGGTGGCTGGCGGAGCCCGGCCGGCCGGCTGACATCCGCCTGCTCAAGCGGACTCTTGCCTGGGACTGGACGGTCCGCATCGGCTACCTGAGCCACCAGGCAGGCCCGGCGCGGATCACCATCGGCGACCGCGTCATCCCGGTGAGACTGACAGCCGGCCCCGGTGAGCTGTACGTCAGCGCCTCCGGGGAGTTCGACCGCGTCCGCCTGGAGGTCCTCGGGGCAGGGGGCAGCCTGTGCACCAACGACGTCACGGTTGGGGTGGCGGTGCCTGTGAAAGGCTCCCGACCATGACCGCCGTGAGCAGCGCCGAACCGATGGGCGCCCACACAGAGGTGGGCCACCGTCCGGGCAGCGCCCACGTGGACTCGGGCGCCGACCACACCGCCTTCCCTGCGCTCGACGGGCTGCGGGCGGTGGCCGTGGCCGCCGTGATGCTCACCCATGCCGCCTACTGGACCGGTCGTTACGAGCGGGGGTTCGGTGCGGCATTCCTCGCCCGGATGGACAGCGGCGTCGCCGTGTTCTTCGTGATCTCCGGCTTCCTGCTCTTCCGGCCCTGGCTGGTCTCGGCGGCCCGGCGGCGACCCAGCCCGTCGCTGCGGGTCTACCTCATCCGCCGGGCGGTCCGCATCCTCCCGGCGTACTGGCTGGCGGTCGCCCTGTGTCTCCTGCTCCTCCCCCAGAACGGCACGTCCACCGTGGCTGACTGGTGGCACCACGTCTTCCTCCTGCAGACCTACCAGGCCGGCTGGCTGCGTGAAGGCCTCACCCAGACATGGAGCCTGTGCGTCGAGGTGGCCTTCTACCTCGTGCTGCCGGCCATCGGAGCCGGGGCGGTCTGGTGGCTGCGACGCCCACGAGCGCCGCGGATGACCACGCTGCTCGGGCTGTGCGGTGTCCTCGCGCTCATCTCGGTGGGCTGGTACGTGTTCCTGCACTCCGGCTCCCCGTTGGCCCCATACATGGGGGCGTTCTGGCTGCCCGGCTACCTGCTCTGGTTCGCCGCCGGACTGGCCATGGCGATCCTGCGCGTGCACCTCGACACTGCCACCGAAGCCGACTCGCGCCGCTGGCAGTGGGCGGAGACCCTGGGCAGCCACCCGCTCACCTGCTGGTCCGTGACGGCGGCAACCGTGCTGCTGACCCTGACGCCGCTGGCGGGTCCCCGAGCCATCGGCGCCGGCACCGTCGGCCAGCAGGTGACCAAGACAGTGCTGTATGCCGTGCTGGCGGCCAGCATCGCCTGGCCGGCGGTGTTCGGCCGCTCGCCGGTGACGACCGCCGTGCTCGCAAACCGGGTGTCCGCCTACCTCGGCACGATCTCGTACGGCGTCTTCCTCTACCACCTGCTGGTGCTCGACACGGTCATGCGAGTGCTCGGCAACGCCGTCTTCAACGGCCAGGTGATCCAGGTCTTCCCGCTGACTGCCCTGGGGTCGGTCGCGCTGGCCGCCGTGAGCTTCCGGGTTCTGGAGCGGCCCATGATCCGCCTCGGCCACCGGCACACGGGCGGCCCCGCCACGCGGCACCGGACCATCCCCCCTGTCCCGCCCCCGGCCCCTGTCCCGACCCCGGCCCCCGCCTCGCCACCTGTGCCGGCCCTGGCCGAGACCGCCCGCGAAGCGGGTGGTGACGGGCTCAGGGCGCCGCAGCGAAACGCCCAGCCTCATCCCCGTTTCTCGATCCAGCGCGGCGAGGTGGCCACCGAGAAGACGAGCACCGCGATGGACAGCAGGCAGAGTCCCTGAGTCACCGGGTGGCCAGCCCCATAGCCCGCCGTCCCCCACGGTGAGAGGGCGAGCAGACCGCCGGCCACGGCATACAGGCCGGCGCTGACCATGGCCGGCGCAAGGTCGCTGCCGGGGACCCAGCGCCGCAGCGCCAGGACCAGCGCTGCCCCGAGCAGGCCCAGGACCAGGCCCCAGACGCCGCCGACCAGGGCCAGGGTGACCACCCCGAGTGCGCCGAGCACCGCCCTCGACCTCGGCCAGGGCAGGATGTCCAGGCGGCGCCACCGGCGCGCGGGGAGCAGCGCGCCCGCCCACAGGGCGACCAGCCCAGCCCCGCTCACGGCCAGGCCGACCCCCATACCGCGGTCCGGGGTGAACACCAGCTGCACGACGCCGGCCGCGCCGGGCGGCACGACGTAGCCCTGCTGCCATCCGTCGACGGTCAACCGCTGGAGCGGTTTCCCGTCGAGGGTGGCCGCCCAGCCCTGGTTGGCGTTCTCCCGCACGGTGAGGAGCACCGGCTCCGAGCGAGCGGGGATACGCGCCGCCCGGTCCACCGGGCCCCAGCGCAGAACCTCCACGTCCACTGCGCTTGGGAGCGCGCTCGGGACCGCGCTTGCCGCTGCGCTCGGGGTCGAGCCGTCCGCGCCAAGCCCGCTGGAGTCTGCGTGGACAGCAAGCTCCACGCCGTGGGGGGCCCACACCGGGTCGCTTGCGACGACCACGCGGTGCTCGCCGCTGTCGAGCCCGGCTTCGGCGCCATCGCAGAAGGTCAGGGGCACCGGCTCCATTCGCCGCAGCTGGCGGATGGTGGGCGCGGCAGCAGTGCGGTAGGCCTTGCCGTCGATGACGACAGGTGGCGTCGAGCCGCACTCGATCGTCACGGTCTGCTGGCGCTCGGTCTCCAGCGCGTCAGCACTGGCCAGGCCATGCACGCCGGGGATGAGCACCTCGCTCACGCCCATGCCGAGATGCGTCAGCTGCTGGGTGCTGGGGTCGAAGCTGCTGGCGAGCACACGGGCGCGCAGGTGGAGCACCAAGGAGCTGGTCTTGACCGGGTCCAGGGCGACCGTGCCGTCGACAGCGACGGAAGCTCGCTGTGTGCCCTGGTCTGACGTCACGACGACCTCGGTGGGCCGCGTGCCGGCGGCATACTGGTCGAGCACGAGCTTCAGCGAGCGGACCTCCTGCGAGCCGCTCCAGGCCAGGCGCAGCGTCGGGTCGGCGTCGTCGGGAGACGCGACCCAGGCAGTGCCGGGGTCGCCGTCGACACTGGAGGCAGCCGAGCCGTACGGATCGGGCACGGCGACGCTCGAGGCGCGTGCTGACACCTTCGGGTGAACTGCCTCCGCGATGAGCCGGTTCAGCCGGGTGCCGGGCAGGGGGACCGCCGAGGCGGTCAGGGTGTAGTCGGCTGGGGCGCCGGTCGCGAACGACCGGTCCATCCCCGCGGCGTCCTCCCCGAGTCGGGTCTGGCCCGTCGCGCACAGCGGGCGCTCGCCCACGAAGGCGCAGGCGTCACGTCGACCGGACGTCGTCAGGGCAATGAGCGCTGGGGGTGACGTGGCTGCGGTGCGGGGCAGGTCGACGGTCCGCTCGATGTGGACCCCGGGCACGGCGAGCTCGACGATCCCCAAGGGGGTGTCGCGATCGGCACCGGGCAGGAGAGCATCGATGCGGACCCGCAGGTCGCGGCCCGTCGGGTGAGGAGTGCGCAGGTGAACCCGGCTGGCGCCCCTCACCTGCGTCGTGACGGACGCGCGCCCAGAGAAGACGGTCACCCGTGCGACCTTGGAGTTGGGCAGGAAGGTGATGACCGGGGACGAGAGGTCGACTTTCCGGTCGAAGTCCAGCCGCAGCCACGCCCCGACCGCGCCGAGGCCCGGGTTCGGCCGCCAGGCCGTCTGTGGGTCGCCGTCGACGGCGGAGAAGGGCATGGCCCCTGGGTCAGAGCCGCCTCGGACGCCCGGGTCGGAGGCGGAGGACGAGGCGGTCAGCCGACCGCCGATGGTGCGCGCCGCGGCCTCGGCCACGCCGGGGGCGATGGTGTAGTCGCGCTGCGGCTTGTCGATGCGCAGGGCGTCGCTGGGGGTCAGCGTCGCCGAGTAACCATCGACGCCCGCGGCGAAGTTGGCCTCGCGACGGCGTGGCGTGTCCGTCAGGATGACCGGCAGGTCGCGCAGGTCCGTCGTGCGGTCTGCCGTGGGGTCTTGGCCCATGATGACGGTGGGACGGGCAAGCAGGGAGCCGTCGCCCAGGACGCTGGTGAGCACCTCCGGGCCGCCGGCGAGCCGTCGCGCCGACGAGAGCGGCGTGGCGCTGACCCGGGGGTCGTCGGGCGTGTCCACCGCGTAGACCTCGACTGCCGGATAGGGGATCCGCAGGTGCTGGTCATAGACCAGGGTGGGGACGCCTTGGCTTCCGACGTCCGGGCCGAACGTCGCGACTCTCGAGATCCCGGGCGACTCGCCGAGCGCCTGGTGGACCCGGATCGCCCGGGTGGCCCCGACCTTCCCGGCGTCGAGGTCGTTGCGCACCACCAGGTGGGTGAACCCGCCCCGCGCCAGGGAACGGGCCAGGCCGACGCTGCCGCGGCCGGCGGCCAGCTCGGCCTCGACGGAGTCCAGCCATCGGATGTGCCCGGGCTCGGTCAGCGGCACGGCGTTGCGGACGTCCCATGGTGACGTTGCGAGCGCCTGGAGTGGCTCGTCGTTCGTGGTGCCCCAGTCGTAGACGGCGAACCGCGACCCTGGCACGAGCAGGGCCCTCCCCTGGGGCTGCTGGGATCCCAGCCAGGCTGCCGTCTGCCTCCAGTACGCCGGGATCGCGGCGAACGACCCCGCGGGTGCCACCCGGGCAGCAACGAGCGGCACCCCGGCCCCGGCAACGGCAAAGGCGGCCGCGGCGGCGACCAGGCCCCGCGTCACCCGCCGCTCGACATCACCGCGCCCCCACTCCGCGCGGTCCACGAGCAGCACCAGCCCGAGGCTGAGCGGCAGGCGCAGGGCGACGTCGAACTTGTGCACGTTCCGCAGGGGGGCGAGCGGCCCGTCCAGCAGTCCGCGGACCGCCTCGGACCCGAGCCCGCTGACCGCGCCCACATGCCCCAGCGTGACTCCCAGGACTCCCACGAGGAGGCAGGCCACCAGCCAGGGACGGTGGGGCGTGCGCACCGCCCCGAGCCCAGCCAGGCCGCCGGCCGCCACCAGCGCGGTGTTCAGGACCAGGACCGAGGAGGTGAGCAGGAGGAGGCCCGCCGACCATCCGGAGCCGGGGAAGTAGGCCACCCAGTCGTGGGTGCCGCGCAGGACCTCCACGAGGCTGGTCGTGCTTGTGGTCACCGAGGCCGACTCGATGTAGTCCAGGAACGGCGGGCTGTACCGGCCGAGCAGGAGCAGGGGAACCAGCCACCACAGCGAGGCGAGCACGACTGCAGCCACCCAGGCGGACGCCAGCTTCACCAGCCGCACGCCGGGACGCCGGGTCACCAGCCACATCCCCGCCGGCACCAGCGCAGTCAGGGTCAGGACGGCGTTGATGCCGCCCATGCACAGCACGGCAAGGCCGGAGCGGAACGCGGCCCGGCGGATGCTGCCGTGCTCGTTGACGCCCACTAGGGGGACGAGCACCCACGCCGAGAGGGCCATCGGCCAGGCCTCGGCGGAGACCGGGCCGAGCACGGTGAGCACGTGCGGTGAGACCGCGAACGCGGCAGCCCCGACCATCCGCGCCAGGTGCGACTCGACGCCGAGCCGCTTCGCGAGCATGACCACACCGGTGTAGGCAGTGCAGAGGACCAGCGCCCACCAGAGCCGCTGCACCACCCATTCCGGCAGCCGCAGGGCATGACCCACGGCGAAGAAGGGACCCATGGGGAACAGGTAGCCGTAGGCCTGGTTCTGCAGCTGCCCTGCGGCGCCCATGGGGTCCCACAGCCGGATGCCTCGGACGAGAAAGCCCACCGGGTCGACGACGAGGTCGAGCTTGGTGTCCGCCACCATGCGCCCGGAGTCGGAGGCCATCGCGAAACCGCTCAGGAACAGGCACACCACGACGTGGCGCACGCGCCAGACGAACGAGTCCGAGCGCTCTGTCGCTAGGCGGAAGCGGCGGCTGGAGGAGACCGAGCTGTCAGCCGCCATCTGCGCCTTCGGGATCCCGCACCCGCATCACCAGGACCATGTTCCAGACCGCCACCTCGCGCACCGCCGGGACCCCCGCCACCCAGTGCGCCCAGCGCGGGTGGTAGCGGGGGAAGGCGGCCAGGAGGTCGGCATCGGGCCGGCGGCGAGCCCACTCGAGCATCGCACCGGCATGCGTGGCGAAGAGGGTGCGGCCGAAGTCGTTCTTGGGCCGCCGGCCGCGCCGGCGGGCGAACCGCTCGGCGGCGTACCGGCCGCCGAAGTAGTGCCAGGGCGAGGTCTCGTGGCCGCCCCAGGGCGAGAACCAGGTCGTCCAGGAGAGGAACACGATCCCGCCGGGCCTGGTGACCCGCACCATCTCGGCTGCCATCTGCTCGGGGTCGGACACGTGCTCCAGGACGTTGCTGGAGTAGCACACATCGAGGCTGTGGTCGGCGATCGGCAGGGCCATGCCACTGCCCAGGACGGTTCCGAGGCCGGGCTGGCCCGCCGCGCCGAGCTCGCCGGCATCGGCGTCGATGGCCGCGTAGCGGGCCCCCGCGGCTCGAAAGGCGTCGGCGAAGTAGCCCGGCCCACCGCCGACGTCGAGGACACTGGCCCCCTCCAGCCGCACGAACGCCCCCAGCTCGCGGACCGAGTCCCTGGCCAGCAGCCGGTAGAACACGTGCGGGCGGGTCTGCTCCAGGCGGAACGCCCTGAGGAGCTGCACCGAACGGCGGAGCGAGCCCGACGGGGCGAGGTCAGGCGCCTCGGTCGTGGCCGTCATCACGTCGTCCTCACCTGTGTGCTGGAAGGCTACCGGCCGGTACAGTAGCCGCTTGCCCTACGGAGAGGTGGTGCATCCACACCATGGCCCAGCCAAGGGAGACGCGCCGTCCCCGCGTCCTGCTGCTCAACTGGCGGGACACCAGGCACCCCGAAGGGGGCGGCTCCGAAGTCTATGCCGAGCACGTCGCCGATGGCCTGCAGGGCCAGGGCTACGACGTCACCCTGCTCACCGCACGGTATGCCGGCTCGCTCGCCACCGAGGTCCGTGACAGCGGCGCCCTGGTGGTGCGCCGGGGGGGCCGGCTGGGCGTCTACCCGCACGCCGCCCTTGCGGTCCGGCTCGGCGGCGTGCCGCGGCCCGACGTGATCGTCGAGGTGCAGAACGGCATGCCCTACCTCGCCGCGCTGTGGGCGCCACGCACACCGCACGTGGTGCTCGTCCACCACGTGCACCGCGAGCAGTGGCCGGTGGTCTTCGGGCGGCTCGCAGCCCGGCTGGGGTGGTTCCTGGAGTCGCGCGTCGCCCCTTGGGTCAACCGCCACAGGCCCTACGTCGTCGTCTCCGAGCGCACCCGGTCCGAGCTCCAGGGACTCGGCATCGACCCGTCCAGGGTGAGCGTGATCCACAACGGGGCCCTGCCGCCGCCGCCGCACGACGTGCGGCGCAGCGCCCAACCACAGCTGCTGGTCCTCGGCCGGCTGGTCCCGCACAAGCGGGTCGAGATCGCCCTGACGACGGCAGAGCGGCTCCAGGGCGAGTTCCCAGGGCTCAAGCTGGTCATCGCGGGTCGCGGGTGGTGGGAGGGACACCTCGCCGACGAGATCGACCGGCGCGGGCTCCATCACCTGGTGGAGGTGCGCGGCTTCGTGTCCGAGGAGGACCGGCACCGGCTCTACGCCAGCAGCTGGGTGTCCCTGGTGCCCTCGCTCAAGGAGGGCTGGGGTCTGGTCGTGGTCGAGGCGGGACTCCACGAGACCCCATCCGTCGCCTTCCAGGAAGCCGGGGGCGTCGCCGAGTCGATCCGAGACGGCCGGACCGGGCTGCTGGCCCGCGAGGACGACGTGGAGCACTTCGTCGCGCTGACCCGACAGCTTCTCGCCGACCGAGGGCTGCGCGAGCACCTGGGCCGCAACGCCGCGGAGTTCGCCGGCTACTTCACCTGGGAGCAGACGTCCAAGAGCTTCGCCGCACTGATCGATGCCGTGCTGCAGGATGGCTGAAGGTGTCTATCACTGCGGCGCGCCCGTGACTGCGCGGCGGTGACCGGCCTAGTTCGTTGCCCCGTAGTCGTAGAGCGGAGTGGTGGCCTGCTTGGCGGGCGGCTCGGCGGCTTGGTAGATGCCGAAGCTCGCGAGGAGCCCCAGGAGCGCAGCGGCAACTGCAGTCACGATGATGCGCATTGGTCTCCTCGACCGGTCCCGGCTGGAGGCGGGAGAGGGGATGTCCCGCCGTGGCTACCAGACATTACCAGAGGCCCTTGTTCCTACCCGGCTCCTCTCGGCGGGTATGCCGGGTGGCCACGACGACCCACATCGCCCCTGCGAGGACGTCCCCTGCCAGCACGACTGGCCAGGGCGGCGACCACGGCGCCATCGGTGCCGCCGCGGCGCGACCCACGCCGGGGACGGCATACAGGCGAAGTGCCGGGCCGGCATACGCCACCGTGAGCCCTGGCGGCGGCCGGTAGCTGGGCACGTCCACGACGATCCACCGGACGCCGAGCGTCGCCAGTGCGTGGACGGGGTCGGGGCCTGCGAGCCCGGCGGCGACCCGGTCGGCGAACGGGTCCTCGCCTTTGACCCGCACGGGGGTGCCGGCCTGCCGGACGACGAGGTCAGCGGCGCCGACCGCCGGTTGGCGGGTCCACCGCGGCACGGGGTCGAGCGCGGGGATCTGGTGGTTCCAGGCGTAGGCCCGGTAGCTCTCGAACGGCAGCACGACCAGGGCCCCCGGCGGTGACGCGTCGACCCGGCGCGCCACCTCCGGGAAGTCGGGCGGGTACTCCACCGGGCGCAGGAAGCCGCTGAGCCCCCAACCGAGAGCAGGCAGTGCAGCGATGGGCAGCAGCGCGACGACTGCCGCCAGTACCGGCTGCATCGGGCCCACCGCCTCGCCGTGGTGACGTGCGGCGCCCCGACGGCTGCCCCCGAGGCCTTTGCGCCCGCCGCCTTCCCGGCCACCATCCTCGCCACCATCCTCGCCATCATCCGGGCCGCCATCCGGGCCTCGCGCGCGGCCGTCTTCCCCAGCACCCCCAGCGGCGCACAGGCGGTCGACGGCAAGACCGAAACCTGCGGCCACAGCCGCGAGCCACGGGCCCAGGAGGCGGCTCGCGTCTCGGAGCAGCGCCCCGCCGGGGAGGTCGGCCACCCCTCGCGCGACGCCGGGAAAGAGCAGGAGAGTGACTCCGGCCAAGGCGATCAGTCCGGGCAGGACCACCGCGAGGATGCGCCGCCGACGCCGGAGGTCGGGTCCGCGGAGTGCCACTGCCACGCCGACGGCGGCCACCGCCACGATCAGGAGAGCGGCCACCAGGGAGGGCAGGGTGTCGCGGCCCGGTGGCACGACGTCCCGGTTCCAGATGCCGCCACCGGTCAGAACGCTCAGCAGCACCCCGCCAGGCGTGTCGGCCCGCGGGGCGAACACGGCGGCTCCCGCCGGGTCGCCGCCAACCCCGCCGGGCCGGAACAGCGCCGGGACCGCCCACGGCAGCGCCAGAGCGGTCAGCAGCCCCGCCAGCCAGAGCCAGCCCCGACGAGAACCGCGTCCCCACTGCGCGACGGCGTAGGCGGGGACCGCCACCAGGAGGACCATCACCCATGCGGGGGCGCCCCCGAGACTTCCGAGCCCCGCTGCGATCGCAAAGCCGGGCCAGCCCCTGCCACGCCCCGCCGCCCAGGCGGTCCGTGCCACCCAGGGCAGCGAAGCGTAGCCGAGGAGGACGGCCCACTGCCCGATCCCGAGGCGCTCCGCCACATAGGGGTTCCACACGTACAGGACCGCCGCGGCCGACTGACCCCACGACCCGGCGGGGACCGACCTCGCCGCACCCAGTCCCGCGAGGGCAAGGATGGCGAGCAGCACCAGCTTCTGCACCACCTGCCCGGGCAGCACCAGGGAGAGCAGGGCCACGACGGCGTCACTGGGCACGGCCCTGGGCGCTGCCGAGCTCACCCCGAGCAGCTGCGGCGTCAGGGGCAGCCGCGGGACGAAGACCATGTCGTGGGTGAGGACGTACCCAGGGCCGAGGGCGGGGCCCAGAACCAGCAGCGCCAGTGCCCCGCACACCGCCGGAACGGCCCAGCGGCCCCGGGCGGGAACCGCCGGGGAAGCCACGGGCGGCGCATCCATTGAAGCGGACTGTAAACCAACCGGTAAGGTTCGCGAGTGATGACCGGCGTGCTCCGCCTGCTGCGCCCCAAGCAGTGGGTCAAGAACGTCCTCGTCGCAGCCGCGCCGCTCGCTGCCGGAACCCTCTTCGAGCGGTCGACGGCGCTGAGCACCCTGCGCACCTTCGCCATCTTCTGCATGGCCAGCAGCGCGACCTACGCGTTCAACGACGTCATGGACGCCGACGCCGATGCCCGGCATTCGACGAAGCACCGCCGACCCGTCGCCTCCGGCGCCGTCCCCCGCTGGGCTGCCCTGCTGCTCGGCGCGGTGCTAGCCCTCGTAGCCCTGGTCTGGGCGGGGTCGTGGCAGCTCCGTGCGGTCGTGGGCGGCTACCTCGTGCTGACCATCGCCTACTCGGCGTACCTCAAGCACCAGCCCGTGCTGGAGCTCGGCCTGGTGTCGGCAGGCTTCCTGCTGCGCGCGGTCGCCGGCGGCCCCGCGACCGGCATACCGATATCGCAGTGGTTCCTCATCGTGGCCGCCTTCGGCTCCCTCTTCATGGTGAGCGGGAAGCGGCTGTCGGAACTGGCCGCTGCCACGCCCGAGGCGCCGGTGACCCGGAAGAGCCTCAGCGCCTACCCACCCTCCTACCTCCGCCTGGTGCTCGCCATCAGCGGCGGCGTGACCATCACCGGGTACTGCCTCTGGGCCTTCGAGGTCGGCTCCAGCACGCTGTGGGCGACGGCCAGCGTTGCACCGTTCGTGCTCGCCCTCCTGCGCTACGCGCTCGACGCCGACCTGGGCCGGGTCGAGGAGCCCGAGCGGGTGCTCCTGAGCGACCACGTCCTGCAGGTTCTCGGCGCCCTGTGGCTGGGCTGCTTCGCGCTGGCCGTGGCACTGTGACGCCCACCGTGTCGGGCGTCCGCCGGACCACGCTCACCGGCTGGGGCCGCACCCAGCCGAGTGTCGCCGCGATCAGCCATGAGGCCACCATCGCGGGGATCGCGGAGGCGGTGCGCAGCACGGCTCCCGGCTCGCGCGGCATCCTCGCGCGAGGACTTGGCCGCAGCTACGGCGACGCGGCCGGCAATGCGGGCGGACGGGTCGTCAGCACCGACCAGCTGCGCCGCATCGGACCGATCGACTACGAGACGGGCGAGGTCGACGTGGAGTCCGGAGCCTCGATCGGGGACCTGCTGGAGGCGGGTGTGCCGCAGGGCTGGTTCGTCCCGGTGACGCCCGGCACCCGCCACGTGAGCCTGGGGGGTGCCGCGGCCGCCGATGTCCACGGCAAGAACCACCACCGCGACGGCAGCATCGGCGCCCACGTCGTCTCAGTCGACCTCGTCGACGGCCTCGGCCAGACCCACACGCTGCTCCGGCAGGACCCCCGGTTCGGCGCCGTGCTCGGCGGCATGGGCCTGGCCGGCATCGTCACCCGAGTACGCCTTTCGATGCGCCGGGTGGAGTCCGCCTCCCTGACCGTCACGACCCGGCGCACCCACGACCTCGACGAGACCATGGCCACCCTCGTGGCCGACGACGCGCGGCACCGCTACACCGTGGCCTGGGTGGACTGCCTCGCCGGGGGGAGGGACCTCGGCCGTGGCGTGGTCACCAGCGGCGACCACACCGTCGCGGTCGAGGGTCTGCTGCCGCCCGGAGCTCTCGCGCTCGACTCCTATGCCACGGGCCGGGTCCTGCCGGCGCCCCCCTGGGCACCCAGTGGCCTGCTCGCGCCGGCGGCCATGCACCTGTTCAACGAGGCGTACTTCCGCCGGGCGCCCGGGTTGCGGGAGGGCGAGCAGCAGTCTGTGGGAGCGTTCTTCCACCCGCTGGACGCCATTGGCGGGTGGAACCGCATGTACGGGCGGCGCGGTTTCGTCCAGCACCAGTTCGCGGTGGCCGACCCGGAGGTCGTCCGCACGGTGCTGCGCCTCTTCGAGCGGGCCGGCGCACCGGCATACCTCGCCGTGCTCAAACGCTTCGGCGCCGGCTCGTCCGCGCCGCTGTCCTTCCCGCAGCCCGGCTGGACGATGGCGGTGGACCTGCCCGCCCGGGCCGAAGTGGGGCCGGTGCTCGACGCCGCGGACGAGCTCGTCGCCGCTGCCGGCGGCCGGGTCTACCTCGCCAAGGACAGCAGGATGCGGCCGCAGCTCCTGCCCGTCATGTACCCCGACCTCGACCTGTGGCGCGAGCTGCGCGAGCAGCTCGACCCAAACCATGTGTTCGTCTCCGACCTGGCCAGGAGGTTGCGCCTGTGCTAGACGCGCTCGGTTCCCCGCAGTCGCTGCTCGTGCTCGGCGCGAGCTCGGACATCGCCCAGGCGACGGTCGAGGTCCTCGCCCGGCGGGGGCGCCTCGACCGGGTCGTGCTGGCCGGCCGGCCCAGCCCCCAGCGTGACCACGCCGTCGGCGCCGCGCAGGCGGCTGCCCCCACCGCGACGGTAGACGTGAGGGACTTCGACGCCGCCGCGGTGGAGAGCCACCAAGCGCTGGTCGACGCGGTCTTCGATGCCGGCGAGGTCGACGTGGCGATCGTCGCGTTCGGGGTGCTGCCTGGCTCGGAGGTCACCAGCCGGCCCGCGGAGGCGGCGAGGGTCGTGACGGTGAACTTCACCGCAGGCGTGTCGACGATCAGCGCCGTTGCCGGCCGCATGCGCCACCAGGGACACGGGGTGATCGTGGTGCTGTCGTCGGTTGCCGGCGAGCGGCCGCGGCGCAGCAACTACCTCTACGGGGCGACCAAGGCGGGGCTGGACGCGTTCGCTACCGGACTGGCCGACGACCTCGTCGGCACCGGCGTAACGGTCCTCGTCGTCCGGCCGGGCTTCGTCAGGTCCCGGATGACGCAGGGGTTGCGGGAGGCGCCCCTTGCGGTCATGCCCGCAGACGTCGCTGCCGCCATCGCTGGGGCCCTCAGCGGGCCCTCCCGCACGATCTGGGTGCCGGCGGCGATGCGGCCGGTCATGTCCGCTCTTCGGCACCTGCCTCGAGCGGTCTTCCGGCGGCTGCCGCTCTAGCCATGCGGGCCGGCGGACCAGCAGCCCGCAGGCTGCTGCGCGGGGGCACGCTCGTCGCCGTCGCCATGATGCTGTTCAACCTGGGGGCGTACGGGTTCACCATCCTGGCCGCGCACAGCCTCGCCCCCGCCGACCTGGGCGCCGTCGCGGCCCTGCTCGGCCTGGTGCTCATCGGCAACGTTGTGGCCAGCGGGCTGCAGACCATGGCGGCGCGGCGGGTGTCGGCGCACCCCGAGCACGCCGGCGACCTCTCGGCGGCTGCCCTGAGGTCCGGGCTCTGGGCCGGCGCCGGCTTCCTGGCCCTGGCCGTCGTGCTGGCGATCCCGCTCGACTGGGTCTTCCACCTGACCGGATGGGTGGCTCCGCTGCTGGCGGTCGCCACCCTTGCGCCGATCTCGGTGACCGGGGCGATCTCCGGGGTGCTCCAGGGGTGCGAGGCCTGGGGCCGCCTTTCCGCCGTCTACGCCGCAAACGGCGTGGGGCGGCTCGGCATCGGCGGCGTGCTGGTGGTCGCGCGGCCCGATGCGGTCGGCGCCATGCTCGGCCTCCTGCTGGGCGCGCTCCTCCCGGTGGTGGTCGGCGGGTACCTGCTCCGCCACCTGCCCCTGCCGGAGACCGCGGCGGCCTCGCAGCACGAGACCGCGCTCTTCGGCATCGCGACCGAGGTCGGGCACAACGCGCACACCCTCGCGGCCTTCTTCACCCTGTCGAACCTGGACGCCCTGGCCGCCCGCGTGCTGCTCCCGACGGCCCTCTCGGGCAGCTACGCCGCGGGACTCATCGTCACCAAGGCGTGCCTGTTCCTCCCCCAGTTCGTGATTGTGGTCCTCTTCCCGAGCATGGCCACCGCGGCGCACACGAGCAGGGTGCGCTGGCAGGCCCTCGCTGCGGTGGCCGGCCTGGGCGGACTCGCTGCCCTCGCCGCGTTCGTTCTCCAGGACCTCGTCGTCACGTTCATCGGCGGCAGCAAGTACGCCGCCGTCGGGCCGCTGGCCTGGCGGTTCGCGCTGACTGGCACCGTGCTCGCGTGCATCCAGACCCTCGTGATGGAGGAGCTGGCCCGCTCCCGGCGCCGGGCGGTCTGGGTGCTGTGGGCCGCCGTCGCCGGCCTGGGCGGCCTCGCCACCGTGGTGGCGCATGACGTCGCCAGCCTGGTGACGCTCATGCTGGGCGGCCTCGTTGCCCTGCTGGGCGGCTGGCTTCTTCGCTCGCGCAGCCCGAGCCAGGACTCTTCCCCCGCAACACCTGCCTGACGGTGGCTGTGGCCCGGTTCCCTGCAGAGGTATGCCGGGTTGCCACCCGGGCGGACACCGCACCCCGCGCCTCTGGGGTGTGCCTGAGCGGCGCTGCGCGTGTGCAGGGTGCTGCGCGTGTGCAGGGCGCTGAGGGTGCGCCAAGGGCGCTGAGCCCAGCCCACCGGCATACCGGCTGGTCAGAACCGGGTAGCCCCGGCTCGGGGCCGGGCCCGCGCTCTCCCCGCCGGCGGACGCGACTGGCCGAGGATGTCGTCCACGGCCCACACCACCAGCGCCAGCAACCCGGCGCCCGCGACGTAGTGCGCAGCCGGCGCCTCGGTGACCAGTGCCGGGGTGACCTGACCCAGCAGGTCCCAGACCTCGACCACCCAGACCACGGGAGCCAGCGCGATCGCCGCCACGCCGAAGACCCAGACGGCCCGGCCGCCGGCAAGACGTCGCAGCACCAACAGCGCGACCGAGGCCACCGCTCCGACCCAGCCCAGGACGAGGCCGGAGGCCACGACGACGAGCAGGGACGCACGCCAGCCGGACTTCCAGGCGGCCAGCCTGCGGGGTACGCCGGCCCGGCGCGTGCGGCGCTTGCCCTGGTACTCGTGCTGCTCGGCCAACCTCAGCCGGCGTTCGGCCCGCTCCCCCATCACGGCCCGTGGGCGGTTGCGCCACGCCCACCAGAGCATGGCGGCGATGCCGACCAGGGTCAGCAGGGTCACGGTCAGGCCGATCCAGACCAGCCTCTGGGGGCCGAAGCCGAGGTCGGCCGGCCCGGCGCGCTGCGGCCTGACGAGCCAGGACGCCTCCCAGCCATTGATCAGCTCCGGCTCACCCGCCGACCTGCCGTTGACCGAGAGCTTCCAGCGGGGGTCGTAGCCGCGGCCGCTGAGCACGACCATGTCCTGGGTCGCCGCCGGGATGCGCCCGGACCAGCCTGGTCCTACCGGGGCCTCCTCGGCGTCGAGGCTCTGCGCTGCCGGCGGCTGCTCCGGGACGGTGGTCCCGGTGTCCTGCCACCACAGGTCGTTGACCACGAATCCCTGGACCGGGCGCCACCGGTGAACGCCCGCGGAGAGCCGGGTGCGCTGGTTCTGGCATGGACGCAGGGAGACCACCGAGCCGAGCAGCGGCTCTGCCAGCTCGAACATCGCCGGCCTGCCGTCGAGAGTCGCCACGGCCGTGCAGGCGGGCGAGCCGCCCCGGCTGATGGTGGCACCTCCGACTCCCACGTCGACCAGGCTGACCCGGCCCAGGGTGCTCGGACCGGCAGCCGCAATCGTGATGTCCAGGCTGGTCACTGTGGTGTTGACCGGGACCGAGGTCGTGCCGGGGTGCAGAGTGACGGTCTTGCCGGCGCCCCCGTTGACCGACACCTTGACGCTCTTGATCTGGCGACCGGACGTCCGCTGGGTGATGGTGACCGACCCCACCGACTCGCGGATGCCCTTCACGTGCCACGACTGCCCGAGGGCGGGCTCGCGAGGAGACCAGGCAGTGGAGGCGTTGCCATCCAGCGCCTCCGACGCGCGCAGGCGAGGCAGGTCGAAGGCCTGCGACGACGAGGTCACCTCTATGCCGCTGCTGTCGCCCTCGAGGTCGTCGAGCGCCCGCTCGGGGAGCGGGGTGCTCAGGCGAGCCTGCCCGACGATCGTGAAGGTGTTGCGCCATGGCAGGACGACGTCTCGGCTGAGGTTGGCCTCCTCGTCGTCGTAGGTGATGCCCGGCCGCCCCCGCTGCCGCTCCAGCAGCACGTCCAGTGGTGCCGGGCCCTGGGGGTAGATGCGGCCCACTTCCAGGAGTGCTCGCGAGGCGGGCGTGCGCACCGCGTCGATGCCAGGCGCCGGCACCCCGTCGAGGTCGACATCGGCGATCCCGACGTTGCCGTTCTCGCCCTTGGCGATGCCTGCGATACGCACACTCAGGTCGCCGGTGGCGATGCCGCTGAGGCTGGCGTGGGCCACGCCCGACCGGTCGGGCCGCGTCGTCACGCTGCGGCCGCCACCCGAGACGACCAGGGACGTGATGCCGCCAACCCCGCGCCGCGCAGTCCGGATGTCGATCTTGTCGATCGTGTGCGGTGTGGGGAGGCTGACGTCCAGCCGCGCGTCGAGGGCCGTTCCGAAGTCCCCCGCCCACCAGACGGTTCCCGGATCGCCGTCGATCGCGTTCCTCGAGGACCCCTGCGGCAGCTCCCGCCGCGCCGCTGTGACCCGCTCGACAGATGTCCTCCAACCGGTCTCGACGCGGACGCTCTGGTCGGATTCGGCGCCGAGGCTCTCCGTCGACACCGGCTCCTGGTCCGCCCGGAGAACCGGGCCGTGGTCCTCTCCCAGCCGCTGGGGGACCGCCTCCCGCCGGCGGTTGGTGTCGGTCAGGACGACCTGGGCGCCACCGGTGAGGATCCGGGCCATCGCGTCGGCGGAAAGGCCCTCGGCGTAGCGGAAGGGCCGGCCTGACGCGAGGAACCCCCGGCTGCCGAGCATCTGGAAGGCGTCGCCGTCCCCCGCCACGACGATGTCGTCGCCAGCCTCGACGATGCGCGGGCCCAGCACGTCGGCCTGCACCGTGAAGCTGAGCAGGGGAGCCAGCCCCTCGGTCTGCTCGGTCGGCGTGCCATAGCTGCGGGCGGCCCCCAGACCACGGGAACGCAGGACCTGGTCGACCACCGTCTCCGGATCGGCACCGCCGGCGGTCTCCCAGGCCACGTCGTTGCGCACCACGATGCTGGTGACGCCCAGGTAGCGGGCGACGGTGACCAGCGTGTCGGGGTCGAGGGTCCCCTGCTGCAGGTCCCGGTCGACCGCCGCCAGCAGGTTGGCCCCTTCCCGCGAGGTGTCCGCCGCGGCGGTGCGGACGATCGTGGGGCGGTGGAACAGGCTCGGGCCGATGTCGTCGTGCCGGGGCGTGCTCCAGCGGTAGTTGGAGCTGGTCTGGCCGGGGAGGAACCACACCGCACCGGTGCCCTCCCGGTCGAGGTCGGTGGCGGCCTGTCGCCAGTAGCCCGGGATGTTGACGTCGCCGCTGAACATCGCCCCGGTCCACCCGGGCTCGGCCGCCAGCGCGAGGACCACCACGCCGACGGCCGCAAACCGGCCCGGCGTGAGCGTCCCCAACCGGCGAACCACGCCGGCGGTCGCCGACCGGTCTCCCGCCGCTGCCCCGGAGGCGGACGGTCCTGGCCCAGACCGTTTGGACGCCGCCGGTCCGGCTGCCCCTCGGGCTGGCCCCGCTTGCCCGGCTGCCCCTCGGTCTGGACCCGCCTGCCATTGGTCAGCCCCGTCCTGGGCCGGCCCCTCAGGGGCCGTTCCTTCTCCTGCCTGCCCGGAGCTCAGCCCGGCCGCCGCTGCCGCGAGCGCCAGCGCGATCCCCAGCACCAGGGCAGCGCCGGCCATGTTCGTGGTCCCGAGGGTCCGCAGCACGGGGACGGCATCGAGCAGGCTGCGCCACAACCACCCCAACGGCGACGGACTCGCCCAGGGATGCGCGCCGACCATCAGCACCGCGGTGACCACGAGAAGCGTGAGGCCGAGGAACCGCGCCCGCGGCCGCCCCCAGCGGAGCGCGACCGCGACGAGCACCGGGACGAGGAACGTCGCGAGGACGAGCCAGGCTGAGGTCAGGTACGGCGCCTGGGAGGCGTTCCACAGGGCTCGGTCGTCCTGGCCGTAGGTGGACCAGAGCCCCATGCCCCGCAGGACCTCGGCATAGGACGAGGTCGCCGCGGCCGTCTCGAGCACGTTTCCAACGCCGGACGTGGCCGCGTCTGCTCCGCGCGTCGCCGTCGTCGGGAGAAGCCAATACGCAGACACCAGAAGGGAGCTCGCTCCTGCCGTGGCCACGAACTTGGCCACCCGGCGCCACGGGGCCCGATGTCGCCAGGCCGCCCACAGCACGACCACAGGAGTGGCGACGAGCTGTAGGGCGGGGACCGCTCCGGCGTTCTGGCCGGCCATCGCGAAGGTCGTGACGGCGAACGCAAGCGCCCACGGCCACCACAGCCTGGTCTGCATCCCCCGGACCGCCGTCCAGAGCTGCCAGGGCAGCAGGGCGTAGGGCCAGATCACCGGCAGGGAGGCACCCGCCACCACGACATAGGGGTTCAGCAGATACGCCGCCCCGGCGAGCCGCGGCGCCAGGCGACCAGCGGTCTCGCCGAGGATGGCCCGCGCCAGGACTCCCGCTCCGGCGCCGGCCGCACACAGCAGTGTCCAGCGGATCAGCCGTACCACGAGCCACGGCGGGATCCCGACGAGGTGGAGCAGGGAGCTGAGCCCGGCGATGGGGGCCAGCCCCACCCGGGTGCTGGCCTGGCCCAGCGTCGGGCTCTCCTGCCAGGTGGACAGCGAGGTCAGCAGGGTCGACCACGGGCGCAGGTAGAGCTCCGGTCGGGCGTCGACCTCGAGGCTGCCGGCACGCAGCCCGATGGTCACGACGGCAACGGCGAGGGGCCAGGTCCACTGCCAGGGATGCCGACGCATCCAGCGCACCGCGAGTCCGAGACGGCCCGGGGCGGCAGGGCGGGCCTGGGCAGTCATGGGCCGTACTCTAGGGGGCGCTCCGACCCGTTGGTGACAACGGATCCGACTCTGTCAATCAGTGCCCTTGGTCAGTGCGCGGCCTCGTGCCAGGACCGGCCGACGCCGACGCTCACGTCGAGGGGAACGTCCATGCTGACCGCCCCGCCCATCTCGCGCCGGACGACGGCCTCGACCTCGGCCTGCTCGCCCGGAGCGATCTCGAGCACCAGCTCGTCGTGGACCTGGAGCAGCATCCGCGACTGGGCACCGGCCTCGCGCAAGGCTCGCTCGAGCCGAAGCATCGCCACCTTGATGATGTCGGCGGCCGAGCCCTGGATCGGTGCGTTGAGCGCCATCCGCTCGGCCATCTCGCGACGCTGCCGGTTGTCGCTCGTCAGGTCGGGCAGGTAGCGGCGCCGCCCGAGCATGGTCTCGGTGTAGCCCGTGCCCCGGGCCTGGGCGACGATGTTGGTGAGGTAGTCGCGCACCCCGCCGAACCGGGCGAAGTACTCGTCCATGAGCCCCCGGGCCTCCTCGGTCGAGATGCTCAGCTGCTTCGACAGACCGAAGGCGGACAGGCCGTAGGCCAGGCCGTAGGACATCGCCTTGACCTTGCTGCGCATCGCCAGCGTGACGTCCTCCGGAGGCACGGAGAACACCCGGGACCCGACGAACCGGTGGAGGTCCTCACCGGACTTGAACGCCTCGATCAACCCGGCGTCACCCGACAGGTGGGCCATGATCCGCATCTCGATCTGGCTGTAGTCGGCCGACATCAGGGACTCGAAGCCCTTCCCGACGATGAACGCCTGCCGGATGCGGCGCCCCTCCTCGGTGCGGATCGGGATGTTCTGCAGGTTGGGGTCGGTCGAGCTGAGCCGGCCCGTGGCCGCGATGGTCTGCTGGTAGGTCGTGTGGATGCGGCCGTCCTCGGAGACGGACTTGATCAGCCCCTCGACGGTGACCCGCAGCCGCGCGGCGTCGCGATGGCGCAGCATCGCCTCGAGGAACGGGTGGCCGGTCTTGGCGTAGAGGTCGGTCAGCGCATCGGCATCGGTCGTGTAACCCGTCTTGGTCCGCTTCGTCTTCGGCATGCCGAGCGTCTCGAACAGCACCACCTGGAGCTGCTTCGGCGACCCGAGGTTGATCGCCTCGCCCCCGATCGCGTCGTAGGCGTCCTGCTGCGCATCCCGGACCTTCGCCGCGAAGTCGGCCTCCAGCGAGGTCAGCCCGTCGACGTCGGCGGCGATCCCGACCCGCTCCATGCGGGCGAGCACTCCGACCAGCGGCAGCTCCACCTCCTGCTCGAGACGGTCGCCGCCGGTCGCCACGAGCTGCTCCTCGAGGGCGACCGAGAGGTCGAGGACGGCGCGGGCGCGGACCATGGCATCCTCGGCCTCGGCATCGCGGTCCTGGGCGAAGTCGAGCATGCCCTGGCCGCCCGCCTCGGCCTCGGCCTTGAGCTCGCGGCCCAGGTGGCGCAGCACGAGGTCGGCAAGGTCGTAGGAGCGCTGGTCGGGCCGCACGAGGTAGGCGGCCAGGGCCGTGTCGGTGGTGATGCCCTCCAGGTCGAGGCCGCGCGCCGCGAGCGCCTGCAACGGCCCCTTGGCGTCGTGGAGCACCTTGGGCCGCTTGGGGCTGGCCAGCCACTCCGCGACCGCCGCCTCACCCTCGGAGGTCAGTGCGGTGAGGTCGATGTATGCCGCCGTGCCGGCTTGCGTGGCCACGGCCAGCGCCGGCGCGTCACCCGTGCCCCGCCCCCAGGTGCCCTGGACATGAACCCCTACGGGGGGGCCTTCGGGCACGTGGTGCTCGAGCCAGCCGGCGACGTCCTCCGGGAGCAGCACGTTGGCGTCGAGCTCGAACCCGCCCTCTGCCTCCTGCTCGACCGCCTCGAGCGTGGCGAACAGCCGGTCGCGCAGGACGCGGAACTCGAGTCCGTCGAACAGGGTGTGCACCTGCTCGCGGTCCCAGGTGCGGCGCGAGAGGTCGTCGACGCCGACCGGAAGCTGGAGGTCACGAACCAGCTGGTTGAGCCGCCGGTTGCGCAGCACGCCCTCGAGGTGCTCACGGAGCGAGTCGCCGGCCTTGCCCTTGATCTCGTCGACGTGGGCCACGAGACCGGTCAGGTCGCCGTAGGTCGTGAGCCACTTGGCGGCCGTCTTGGGACCCACGCCCGGCACACCCGGCAGGTTGTCGGAGGACTCCCCCACAAGGGCCGCGAGGTCGCTGTAGCGCTCCGGCGGCACGCCGTACCTCTCCAGCACGGCTGCGGAGTCCATGCGAGCCAGGTCGGAGACCCCCTTCCGGGGGTAGAGCACCGTGACGTGCTCGCCGACCAGCTGCAGGGTGTCGCGGTCGCCCGAGCAGATCAGGACGTCCATGCCCTTCTCGACCGCATTGGTGGTGAGGGTGGCGATGACGTCGTCGGCCTCGAAGCCGTCGGCCTCGACGTAGGGGATGCGGAGCGCGTCGAGCACCTCGCGCAGGAGCGCGATCTGGCCCTGGAACTCGCTCGGTGTGGCCGAGCGGCCCGCCTTGTAGTCGGCGTAGTCCTGCGTGCGGAACGTCTGGCGTGAGACGTCGAACGCGACGGCGACATGGGTGGGGTCTTCGTCGCGCAGGACGTTGATCAGCATGGCGGTGAAGCCGTAGACCGCATTGGTGTGCTGCCCGGTGCTGGTCGAGAAGTTCTCGACCGGCAGGGCGAAGAAGGCGCGGTAGGCGAGCGAGTGGCCATCGAGCAGCAGGAGTCGACTCACGCCTCGCAGCCTAGGCCCAGCCGCCCACAGCCCAGAACCGGCAACCTGCCGGATCCGGGGAGTCGCTGGGTCGGCTCAGCTGGCCTCGGCGCGCGAGCGCAGGGAGCGGCGTCGGATCAGCACCTGGTCGAGCGAGTAGCGTGGCAGGTCGCCGCTGCTCAGGCGCCGGCGCAGGAGCGCGGTGGAGGTGATCCGGCGCACCGAGGTCGAGCTGAAGCCGAGGCGGGCGAAGAACCGGTTGGCATCGCGCAGCTGCGCCGGGACGTTGCTCACGATCTGCTCCGAGCCCACCTTCTCGGCGTATGCCGTGACGGCCGCGAGCAGGTGCCGCGCGACACCGTGGTTGCGCGCGCTCGGCAGCACGTAGATCTGGTCGATGGCCACGCACGGCGCCTCTGAGAGGCACGAGATCGGCGCGTGGGACATCACCGCGAACCCCAGCGCCGTGTCGTCGACCGTGGCGAGGTAGGCCCGAACCTCGGGGCGCTGGAGGGCGTGGGCCAGCCGTCCCTCCGACGCGGCCCGCGAGGCCACCTCGATGCTCGTTCCCCGCTCGACGCGGGCGGCCACCCACAGCTCCGTGAAGGCGTGGAGGGAGTCGTCGTCAACTCGCTTGACGATGACCGGGGAACGCGACACGAGGGCCTCCATCTCGGACGAAACCAGGCGACTCCCCCTGTCGCAGCAAGCGTTTCCCTGCCGAGACCAGACTCTAGAGGTGCGCGGCGGACTTCCGGAAGGGAAACGCCCAAAGTGCCCGACCGCG
The DNA here is from genome assembly GCA_035691065.1 of Dermatophilaceae bacterium. Lineage (GTDB taxonomy): Bacteria > Actinomycetota > Actinomycetes > Actinomycetales > Dermatophilaceae > DASSJT01. The sequence continues at coordinate 16,733 of DASSJT010000075.1, read as the reverse complement.
TGACGGGTGGGGCCGGGTGCGCCGTTGGAGACCCTTAAGGTGGCGCGTGTGAGCGCCGACTTCCCGGGCCTTGGGACCGTCATCAACGTCGCCACGGTGACTGCCGGCTCACTGCTGGGCATGGCCGCTGGACACCGCTTTCCGCGGCACACCAGAGATGTCGTCACCGATGTGCTCGGTCTCACGACCCTGCTCATGGCGGGCCTCTCGGCCATGAGCGTCACCGATCCCGCACTCAGCAGCGCAACGGGCCGGGGCGCGCCGGTGCTGATCGTGCTGGGGTCCCTGCTGGTCGGCGGCATCGCCGGCTCGATCCTGCGCATCGAGGACCGGCTCGAAGGCCTGGCCGGCCGGCTCCAGTCCCTGCTTGCCCGGCGGTCCGAGCGGCGTGCCACCGCCAGCGTCGCCCGCCAGGGCCGGGCCCCACGCGACGACTCGGACGGACCGGCGGAGTCAGCTGCGGCGCACGAGGCCCGCGAGCGGTTCATCGAGGGGTGGCTTGGGGCGTCCCTGCTCTTCTGTGTCGGCCCCCTCACGATCCTGGGTGCCCTCTCCGACGGGCTGGGCCGGGGCATCGACCAGCTGGCCCTGAAGTCGGTGCTCGACGGCTTCGCGGCGATCGCCTTCGCCTCCACGTTCGGCGTCGGGGTGCTCCTCTCCGCCGTGTCCGTCGCGGTGGTGCAGGGGCTCCTCACGGTGACCGGGGTGTTACTGGGCTCGGTGCTCCCCGGTGCCCACATCGCCGCCCTCACCGCGACGGGCGGCCTCATGCTGGCCGGGATCAGCCTGCGGCTCCTGCGGATCCGCGAGATCCCGGTGGGCGACCTGCTCCCTGCCCTTGTTGTCGCCCCGCTCCTGACCCAGCTGGTCGTCGTCCTGAGGTGAACCACCCGGGGACTGCCGGCGGCACCCGTCCGGGCTCTCGGCATACGGGCTCACGGCATACGGGCTCACGGCATACGACTGGAGGTCAGGCCTTGTCCATGCCGGCGATGACCGCCTCCGCCACCTCGCGCATCGCGAGCCGGCGGTCCATCGCCGTCTTCTGGATCCAGCGGAACGCCTCGGCTTCGGTGATCTTGAGCTTCTTCATCAGCACGCCCTTGGCGCGCTCGACCGCCTTCCGGGTCTCGAGCCGCTCGCCGAGGTCGGCGACCTCCTGCTCCAGGGCCTTCAGCTCGCCCCACCGGGACAGCGCGATGTCGATCGCCGGTGTGATGTCGGCCGACGTGAAGGGCTTCACGATGTAGGCCATCACGCCGGCGTCGCGGGCCCGCTCGACCAGCTCGGTCTGGCTGAAGGCGGTCAGCATCACCACCGGACACAGGCGGGCCTTGCCGATCCGCTCGGCCGCGCTGATGCCGTCGAGGACCGGCATCTTGACGTCCATGATCACCAGGTCCGGGTGCAGCTGCTCAGCCATCTCGACGGCCTGCTGGCCGTTGCTCGCCTGGCCCACGACGTCGTAGCCGGCCTCCCCGAGCATCTCGGCCAGGTCGAGGCGGATCAGGGCCTCGTCCTCGGCGACGAGGACTCGGCGGGGCCTGGCCGGATCGTCCTTGGGTCGCCCGGCTGGCTGTGCCGTCTCAGTCATGTTGCCCACCTTGCTGTCGTGTCAACAGGGGTCGCAGCCCATGGCTCGCGGTGCCGAAGGCGGGACTTGAACCCGCACGCCCTTGCGGGCAAAGCATTTTGAGTGCTCCGTGTCTGCCATTCCACCACTTCGGCCAGTGGAGGCGGCCAGCATATCGGGGTGCCTGGCCGGGACCGGCAGCAGTCTCGACGCGGCCGGGTTTGAAGGCCGGGTTCGAAGGCCCGGCCAGGGAAGGCCCGATCCGGAGGCCGGGTGCCAAGGCCGGGTCAGGGGACGGCCGGGCCCTTCACACCGAACGCGACGGCGGCTACTCGGTGCCCAGGTCCTCGCTGCCCAGCTCCTCGTAGGCCGGGGCCACGCGGTTCTTGGCGTCGCCGACCTGGTGCACCCGGAGGGCGTTGGTGGAGCCGGGGATGCCGGGAGGTGACCCCGCGGCGATGACCACCAGGTCGCCCTCCTGGCAGCGGCCGTTGGCCAGGAGCGTGTCGTCGACCATGAGGGCCATCTGGTCGGTGTGCTTGGCCATGGGCACCAGAAAGGTCTCGATGCCCCAGGCCAGGGCGAGTTTCGAGCGGGTGTGCTGGATCGGCGTGAACGCCAGCATCGGGATGCGGGGGCGGATGCGCGACAGGCGGCGCGCCGAGTCGCCGGACTGGGTGAACGTGATGAGGAACTTCGCGTTGAGCAGCTCGCCGATCTCGGCCGCCGCCGCGGTGACCGCCCCGCCCTTGGTGTGGGGCCGGGTGCCGAGCGGCTGGATGCGCTCCAGACCGTGCTCCTCGGTGTTCTCGATGATCCGCGCCATCGTGCGGACCGCCTCGATGGGATAGGCCCCCACGCTGGTCTCGCCGGAGAGCATCAGGGCGTCGGCGCCGTCGAGCACGGCGTTGGCCGCGTCGGACGCCTCGGCCCGGGTGGGGCGTGGGTTCTCGATCATCGACTCGAGCACCTGGGTGGCGACGATGACCGGCTTGGCCTGCCGCCGGGCGAGCTCGACCGCGACCTTCTGGACGAGCGGCACCTCCTCGAGCGGGAGCTCGACGCCCAGGTCGCCCCGAGCCACCATCACGCCGTCGAAGGCCTGGATGATCTCCAGCAGGTTGTCGACGGCCTGCGGCTTCTCGATCTTGGCGATGACCGGCAGCCGGGCGCCGACCTCGTCCATGATCTCGTGGACCTCCTCGATGTCGCTGGCGCTGCGCACGAACGACAGGGCGATCATGTCGGCACGCAGGCCCAGGGCCCAGCGGAGGTCCTCGCGGTCCTTGTCGGAGAGCGCGGGGACGCTCACGGCCACGCCCGGCAGGTTGATGCCCTTGTTGTTGGAGACCGTGCCTCCGACGACCACCTCGGCCACGACGTCGGTGTCGCTGACCTCACGCGCCACCAGGCTGACCTTGCCGTCGTCGATGAGCAGCCGGTCGCCCGGTCGCACGTCCCCGGGGAGGCCCTTGTAGGTGGTGCTCACCATGCTCTTGTCGCCGTCGACCTCGCGGGTCGTGATGGTGAAGCGGTCGCCGACGGCCAGGTCGACCGGCCCGCCGGAGAACCTGCCGGTGCGGATCTTCGGACCCTGCAGGTCGACCAGGACCCCCACCGCGCGCCCCAGCTCGTCGCTCGCCGCGCGGACGTCCTTGTAGACCTTCTCGTGGTCGTCGTAGGAGCCGTGGGAAAGGTTCAGCCGGGCGACATCCATGCCCGCTTCGACGAGCTCTCGCAGTCGTCGCGGAGAGGACGTGGCGGGTCCGAGAGTGCAGACGATCTTCGCGCGACGCATAGGCCCAACCCTATCGGTGGCCTGTGGCCCTGATCACACGTCTCGCACTCCGGACCCCGCCCTCTGGGGCTCTGGCTCAGACGGCGAGGGGCCGGTCCGTGGGGTTGATCGGCCTGGGCAGCGAGGAGGGCCCTCCGGTCAGGTAGGCGTCGACGCCGTTGGCCGCGGCCCGACCCTCGGCGATGGCCCACACGATCAGCGACTGCCCGCGACCGGCGTCACCGGCGACGAACACGCCGGGGACGCTGGACATGTATGCCGAGTCGCGGACGATGTTGGACCGCGCGTCACGCTCGACGCCGAGCTGCTCGACGACGCCCTCGCCCTGCGGGCCGAGGAAGCCCATGGCCAAGAGCACCAGTTGGACGGGCAGCTCGCGCTCCGTGCCCTCGATCGGCTCGAATCCCTTCTCGCCCATGCGCACCTCGTGGAGGCGGATCGCCTGGACCCGCCCCTCGTCGTCGCCGACGATCGCACTGGTGCTCACGGCATACAGCCGCTCGCCGCCCTCTTCGTGCGCGGAGGCGACCCGGAAGATCATCGGGTAGGTGGGCCAGGGCTGCCCCGGCGCGCGGTCCTGCCCGGGCTGGGGCAGGATCTCGAGACTGGTCACGGACCTGGCGCCCTGGCGGTGCGCCGTGCCGATGCAGTCCGCCCCGGTGTCACCGCCGCCGATGACGATCACGTGCTTGCCCTCGGCAGTGACCTGGCCCTCGACCGCCTCGCCCAGGGCGGCGCGGTTGGACGGCGGCAGGAAGTCCATGGCCTGCATCACGCCGTCGAGCTCGCGGCCGGGGGCCGGCAGGTCCCGCGGCACCGTGGCGCCGATGGCGAGGACCACGGCGTCGTAGCGGTCGCGCAGCTGGCGGCCCGTGACGTCGACGCCGACGTTGACCCCGCTGCGGAAGCGGGTGCCCTCGGCCTCCATCTGCGCGATCCGGCGGTCGAGGACCGCCTTCTCCATCTTGAACTCGGGGATGCCGTAGCGCAGGAGCCCTCCGGGCCTGTCGGCACGCTCGTAGACCGCGACCGTGTGACCCGCACGGGTGAGCTGCTGCGCGGCGGCCAGACCGGCAGGCCCCGAGCCGACGACCGCAACGGTCTTGCCGGTGAGGCGCTCCGGGGGCTGGGGCTGGACTCCTCCGGCCGCCCAGGCGCGCTCGATGGTGGTCACCTCGACCTGCTTGATGGTCACCGCCGGCTGGTTGATCCCCAGGACGCAGGCGGTCTCGCAGGGAGCCGGGCAGAGCCGCCCGGTGAACTCGGGGAAGTTGTTGGTGGCGTGGAGGCGCTCGATGGCCTCGCGCCAGTCACCGCGCCACGCAAGGTCGTTCCACTCGGGGATGAGGTTGCCGAGCGGGCAGCCGGAGTGGCAGAACGGGATGCCGCAGTCCATGCAGCGCCCGGCCTGGCGCTGGAGCTCGGCGACGTCCTGCTCCTCGTAGACCTCTTTCCAGTCGCGGATGCGGACTGGAATCGGCCGGCGCCGCGGCAGCTCGCGCTCCCGCGTCTTCAGAAATCCCTGGGGGTCACCCACGAGAGGCCTCCATGATCCGCTCCCACACCTCGGTGCCGTTGATGTCGAGTCCCTCCACCTCGGCTGCCGCGCGCACGTCCAGGACCCGCTGGTAGTCCCGCGGCAGCGCGAGGGTGATGCGCGACCGGGCGCTCTCCCAGTCGTCGAGCAGGGCGCGAGCGACGGTCGAGCCGGTGAGCTCGAGGTGCCGGTCGAGCAGGGCTCGCACCACCACCTGGTCCTGCGGCCGCAGCGGGGAGAGGTCGACGAGCTCGGGGTTGACCTGGCGCTCGACCAGGTCGAGGACGTACGCCACTCCCCCGGACATGCCGGCGGCGAAGTTGCGGCCGGTGGGACCGAGCACCAGGACGGTGCCGCCGGTCATGTACTCGCAGCCGTGGTCTCCCACGCCCTCCACCACGGCGGTCGCACCGGAGTTGCGCACGCAGAACCGCTCGCCCACCTTGCCTCGCAGGAAGAGCTCGCCGGTGGTGGCGCCGTAGGCGACGACGTTGCCGGCGATGACGTTCTGCTCCGCGACCAGCGGCGCCTTGTCGTCGGGGCGGATGACGATCCGGCCACCGGAGAGGCCTTTGCCCACGTAGTCGTTGGCGTCGCCGACGAGCCGCAGCGTCACGCCGCGGGGGACGAACGCACCGAACGACTGGCCGGCGGACCCGATCAGGGTGAGGTCGATCGTGTCGTCGTCGAGACCCCGCGGGTGGGCCTTGGTGACCTCGTGGCCCAGGAGGGTGCCGACGGTGCGGTTGACGTTGCGGACGACGACCTCGCCGGCCACCGGTGTGCCGTCGTTGATGGCCGGCTGGGCGATCGAGATGAGCTGGTGGTCGAGCGCCTTCTCGAGGCCATGGTCCTGGCCCGTGGTGTGGCGGCGGGCGGATCCGTCGGGGCTCTGGACGTCGGTGAGGATGGGCGTGAGGTCGAGCCCCGAGGCCTTCCAGTGGGCGACCGCCTTGGTGGTGTCGAGCGCCGACACGTGGCCGATGGCCTCCTCGATCGAGCGGAAGCCGATCGCCGCGAGGTGCTCGCGAACCTCCTCGGCGATGTACTCGAAGAAGGTCTCGACGAACTCGGGCTTGCCGGTGAAGCGGGCCCGCAGCTCGGGGTTCTGGGTGGCGACGCCCACCGGACAGGTGTCGAGGTGGCAGACGCGCATCATGATGCAGCCGCTCACCACCAGGGGCGCCGTGGCGAAGCCGAACTCCTCGGCACCGAGCAGCGCCGCGATGACGACGTCGCGGCCGGTCTTGAGCTGGCCGTCGACCTGCACCACGATCCGGTCGCGGAGGCCGTTGAGCACCAGCGTCTGCTGGGTCTCGGCCAGTCCGAGCTCCCAGGGGCCTCCGGCGTGCTTGAGGGAGGTCAGCGGGGAGGCGCCAGTGCCGCCGTCGTGGCCCGAGATGAGCACGACGTCGGAGTGCGCCTTGCTGACGCCTGCCGCGACGGTGCCCACGCCGATCTCGGAGACCAGCTTGACGTGGATCCGGGCCTCGGGGTTGGCGTTCTTGAGGTCGTGGATCAGCTGCGCGAGGTCCTCGATCGAGTAGATGTCGTGGTGGGGCGGCGGGCTGATCAGGCCCACACCCGGCGTCGAGTGGCGGGTCCTGGCCACCCACGGATAGACCTTGTGGCCGGGCAGCTGGCCGCCCTCACCGGGCTTGGCGCCCTGCGCCATCTTGATCTGGAGGTCGTCCGCGTTCGTCAGGTACACCGAGGTGACACCGAACCGGCCGGAGGCCACCTGCTTGACGGCGGAGCGGCGCTCGGGGTCCATGAGCCGCTCGAAGTCCTCGCCGCCCTCCCCCGTGTTGGAGCGTCCGCCGAGCCGGTTCATGGCGATGGCCAGGGTCTCGTGGGCCTCCTGGCTGATCGACCCGTAGCTCATGGCGCCGGTGTTGAACCGCTTGACGATCTCGCTGGCCGGCTCGACCTCGTCGATGGGCACGGGCTGCCGGGGGGTCTTGCCGCCCAGCTCGAACAGGCCGCGCAGGGTCATGAGCTGCTCGGACTGCTGGTCGACGCGCTGGGTGTACTGCTTGAAGATGTCGTAGCGGCGGGTGCGCGTGGAGTGCTGGAGGCGGAACACCGTCTCGGGGTCGAACAGGTGCGGCTCCCCCTCGCGGCGCCACTGGTACTCCCCGCCGACGTCGAGCTTGCGGTGGGGCTGGCGGACGCCGTCGAGGGGGTATGCCGCAGCGTGGCGGGCCGCGGTCTCGGCCGCGATGACGTCGAGGCCCACGCCGCCCAGCTGGGTCATGGTGCCGGTGAAGTACTCGTCGACGAGCTCCTGGGAGAGACCGATCGCCTCGAACACCTGCGCCCCCCGGTAGGAGGCCACGGTCGAGATGCCCATCTTGGACATGACCTTGAGGACGCCCTTGCCCAGCGCCTTGATGAGGTTCTTGACCGCCTTCTCGGAGGTGACCCCGGTGATTGCGCCGGACCTGACGAGGTCCTCGACCGACTCCATCGCCAGGTAGGGGTTGACCGCGGCCGCGCCGTAGCCGATGAGCAGCGCCACATGGTGCACCTCGCGCACGTCGCCGGCCTCCACGATCAGCCCCATCTGGGTGCGGGTCTTGCGGCGGATGAGGTGGTGGTGCACGGCCGAGGTGAGCAGCAGCGACGGGATGGGCGCGAGGTCACGGCCGGAGTCGCGGTCGGAGAGGACGACGAAGCGCGCGCCCTTGGCGATGGCCTGGTCGACCTCGTCGAAGATCGCCTGCAGCCGGGCCCGCATGGCGGCCTCACCGCCGGAGACGTCGTAGAGGCCGCGCACCACGAACGTCGCGTAGCCCGGGAGGTCGCCGTCGGCGTTGATGTGGACGATCTTGGCGAGCTCGTCGTTGTCGATCACCGGGAACGGCAGCACGACCTGGCGGGCGTGCGACGCCGCGGACGACAGCACGTCGCCCTCGGGGCCGATCATGGTCGCGAGCGAGGTCACCAGCTCCTCGCGGATCGCGTCGAGCGGCGGGTTGGTGACCTGGGCGAACAGCTGGGTGAAGTAGTCGAAGATCAGCCGGGGCCGTGTCGAGAGCACCGCGATAGGGGTGTCGGTGCCCATCGACCCGAGGGCCTCGCCCCCGGTGCGCGCCATCGGCGCGAGCAGCACCCGCAGCTCCTCGTTGGTGTAGCCGAAGGTCTGCTGGCGACGGGCGACCGATGCGGCCGTGTGGACGATGTGCTCGCGCTCCGGCAGGTCGTCGAGGTGGAGCAGGCCGGCATGCATCCACTCGTCGTAGGGGCGCTGCGCGGCGAGCTGGCCCTTGATCTCCTCGTCCTCGATGATCCGGCCCTGGTCGGTGTCGACCAGGAACATGCGGCCGGGCTGGAGCCGACCCTTGCGGACCACGCGATCGGGGGCGACATCAAGGACTCCGGACTCCGAGGCGAGGACCACGAGACCGTCGTCGGTCACCCAGAAGCGTCCGGGGCGCAGGCCGTTGCGGTCGAGCACCGCCCCGATCAGGGTGCCGTCGGTGAAGGTGACGCAGGCGGGGCCGTCCCACGGCTCCATGAATGTTGAGTGGAACTCGTAGAAGGCCCGCCGGGCGGGGTCCATCTCCTGGTGGTTCTCCCACGCCTCGGGGATCATCATCAGCACGGCGTGCGGGAGCGATCGGCCGCCGAGGTGGAGCAGCTCCAGCACCTCGTCGAAGGACGCGGAGTCGGACGCCCCCGGCGTGCAGATGGGGAACAGCCGCTCGAGGTCCCCGGGGATGAGGTCGGTGACGATCTGGCTCTCCCTGGCTCGCATCCAGTTGCGGTTGCCCTTGACCGTGTTGATCTCGCCGTTGTGGGCGATGAGCCGGTAGGGGTGGGCGAGCGGCCACGAGGGGAAGGTGTTGGTGGAGAACCGCGAGTGCACCAGCGCCAGCTCGGTGGCGAAGCGCGGGTCGGACAGGTCCGGGAAGAACGGCTCCAGCTGACCGGTGGTCAGCATCCCCTTGTAGACGATGGTGCGGCAGGACAGCGAGGCGAAGTAGACCTCCGTCTCGCGCTCGGCCCGCTTGCGCAGGCAGAACGCCAAACGGTCGAGGGCGACCCCGACGGCTCGGTTGCCCGCTGCCGCCACGAAGAGCTGGCTGAAGTAGGGCATGCAGGCCCGGGCGGCCTCGCCGACCAGGTCGGCTCCGACCGGGACGTCGCGCCAGCCGATCACGCGCAGGCCCTCGTCCTCGGCGATCGCCCCCACGGCCCTGCGGACCCCGGCGCGCGCCTCGTCGTCGGTGGGCAGGAAAGCTGTCCCCACGGCATACGCACCCGCCGCCGGCAGCTCGAAGTCGACGCACGCGCGCAGGAACTGGTCTGGCACCTGGGTCAGGATGCCCGCGCCGTCGCCCACCAGCGGGTCGGCGCCGGTGGCACCGCGGTGCTCGAGGTTGCGCAGGGCGTTCAGCGCGTGGTCGACGATGTCGTGTCCGGCGCTGCCCCGCATCGTGGCGATGAAGGCCACACCACAGGCGTCGTGCTCGAACTCCCGGCGGTAGAGGCCGGTGTCCGCCGGCTGGGCGGAGAAGCGCACTGAGGACACTGGGTATCACCGTCCTTGACTGAGGTGGGGCGCGCGAGCACGCCGGACGAAACGCGACAAAACGCGCACAGAAAAGGGCGTGGACGGCGCTGGCCACGGTCGGATCAGGATAGCCGAGACGATTTCTGTCCTACATTCTGGAAGGATCTATTTCACATCATGAGACTTGTCCATGGCGGCGCCCTCCGGGCGGTCCGCCAGCGCGGGCTCGGGCTGCGGCTGGCGTTCTGGCTGCGGCTGGGGCTCCGGCTGCGGGTCCGCACCAGCTGCCATCCGGCCGGGTGACCCACCCGCCTCCCCCAGGGACTCGCCCACGGACTCCCCCACGGGTTCCCCCGCGATCCCACCCACCGGCTCTGCCGCGCTCTGGCGTCGGCCGGCCCACACAAAGAGCACGACCCCACCCAGGAAGACCAGGATCGAGGTCCACACGTTCAGCCGCAGGCCCAGGATGTGGTTGGCCGTGTCGGTGCGCATGAACTCGATGACCACCCGCCCGACGGTGTACGCGCTCATGTAGAGCGCGAAGACCTGGCCTCGCGCGAGCGAGGTCCGCCGGTCGAGCAGGACGAGGCCCAGCGCCACGAGGAGGCACCAGATCGACTCGTAGAGGAACGTCGGGTGGAACGTGCCCAGCACCACCGGGTTGCCGGCCGCGTCGGTGACCGCGCGCCCGGCTGCCTGGTCCCATTGGTGGATCGTCAGACCCCACGGCAGGTCCGTGCGACCGCCGTAGAGCTCGTTGTTGAACCAGTTGCCCCAGCGGCCCAGCGCCTGGGCGACGAGCACACCGGGGGCCGCTGCGTCGGCGAAGTCGAGGAAGGCCACGCCGTGGCGCCGGCACCCGATCCACGCGCCCAGCGCACCGAGGGCGATGGCGCCCCAGATGCCCAGGCCGCCCTGCCAGATGTAGAGCGCCCGGATCGGGCTGCCGCCCTCGCCGAAGTAGGCCTGGGGTGAGGTGATGACGTGGTAGATGCGCCCGCCCAGGATGCCGAGCGGCACGGCATACACCGAGATGTCCAGCGCCAGCCCGGGCCGGCCGCCGCGGTCCTCCATCCGGCGCTGGGCGATCCACACCGCCAGCACGATGCCGGCCAGGATGCACAGCGCGTAGGCGCGCAGCGGCAGCGGCCCGAGGTGAATCACCCCGACGGTCGGGCTGGGGATCGCCGTGGTCACTTGGTGGCTGCCTTCACCGCGCTGGTCAGCGACTGCGGGCTGAGCGAGGCCACGTCGAGGGTGCTGCCGTTGAGCTTGAGTGTCGGGGTGCCCGTGACGCCGTCGCGGCCCGACTGGTCCTGGACCGAGATGACGTACTGGTTGTGGGCCCGGTCGCTGTAGCACTTCTGCCAGGTCGTGAGCCGGTTGCCACTGAGCCCGGCCTGCCTGGCGAACGAGACGAGCTGGGCGTCGGTGTAGCCGGCGCCCTCGCGGGCCGGCTGACCCGCGAACACGGCGTCGTGGTACGCCTGGAACACCCCGGCGTCGGCGGCGCAGGCCGCGGCGTTGGCCGACCGGACCGAGCTGTCGTTGCGGAGGTTGGCGTCGAGGAACGACAGCACGTGGTAGACCAGCTTCACCTGCCCCTTAGACCCCAGCTCCCGGATCGTGGATCCCATGGACTTCTCGAGGATCCCGCAGTACGGGCACTGGAAGTCCTCGTAGATGTCGAGCGTGGGTGCGCCGGATGCGAGCGTGACGCCGGAGTTCGCGACGATGCCGGCTCCCATGGCCGCGGCTCCGGTGGGCACCGCGGACCCGCCGGAGGTGGCCTGCTTCTCCTTCGACGCGCTGCTGATCAGGACGACGGCCACCACGGCGACGATCGCGAGGACGGCGACGACCGTCGCGACCACGATCCTGCTGGGCCCGCCCCTGCCGCGTGGCGTCGCGGCCTGGATCTTGGCGGCTCGGGTGGTCCGGTCCTTTGCCATCGATGCGTCCTCTTGTCCTGGGTTGTCGTTGGAAGGCTGAGCCTGTCGGTTGCTGGCGAGATCTGGGGGTATGCCGGGTGGCTGGCCGCGGGGGCGCTGGGGCCGCGCAGGCGCTCGCAGCGCGCGGCGCGCGGCGCGCTAACCGCGGCGCTAGGAGAACCACCCGCGGTCGAGGCTCCACAGGCTGGCGGGGCGTGCGACCAGCCAGATCGCGCAGGCCAGCAGCCCGCTGTCGCGGAGCAGCTCCGGGAAGTAGCGGGTGCGGCCAGGGGCGATGGTCCCGCCCTGCCCGAAGCACCCGCAGTCGATGCTCAGTCCCCTGGCCCAGACGGAGGCGATGCCGGCCATGAACACGACGAGGAGGAGCGCCCCGATGACCGCGACCGGCCGGGTGAACAGGCCGAGGACCAGGAGGATGCCCAGGAGGATCTCCAGCACGGGCAGGGCATAGCCGACGTACGCCGCCACGTCGAACGGCAGGATCTGGTAGGCCTGCACGGCGCGGGCCGACACCGCCGGGTGGCCGACCTTGAGCCCTCCGGCGACCAGGAAGACACCCCCGACAATGAGGCGCGCCGCCAGCCCGATGAGGTCGCGGACTCGGGCGGTGTCGATCGTCGTGGTGCTGCCGACGGCTGCCATCGCCTACCGCTCCCGCCCCTCGCGGACCCCGTCGGCGAGCTCGCGGGCCAGCGCGCCGAGAGCGGCCAGGCCGGCGTCGGGGTCCGGGCCGCTGAGGGTGTTGACGAGCGCCGAACCGACGATGACCCCGTCGGCGAAGCCCGCGACCTGGGCCGCCTGCTCGCGCGAGGAGACGCCGAGGCCGACGCAGACCGGAAGGCTGGTCACGGCTCGGGCTCGGGCGACCAGCCGCTGCGCCGAGTCGCCGACGGTGGCCCGAGCGCCGGTGACCCCCATGGTCGAGGCGGCATAGACGAAACCCCGGCACTGCGAGGTGACCCACGCCAGGCGCTCGTCGGTGGAGCTCGGCGCGATGAGGAACGCGCGGTCCAGCCCGAGCGCGTCGCTGGCCGCGATCCACTCGGCCGCCTCGTCGGGGATCAGGTCAGGGGTGATCAGGCCCGCGCCGCCGCTGTCGGCGAGGCGCTCGGCGAACATCCGCACCCCGCGGTGCAGCACGAGGTTGTAGTACGTCATCACCATGGGCGGGGCACCCGCCTCGCGGACCGCCCCGGTTGCCCGGAAGACGTCGTCGACCCGCACCCCCCGCTTGAGGGCGGTCGAGGCGGCGTACTGGATGACCGGGCCGTCCATGAGGGGGTCGGTGTAGGGGATGCCCACCTCGACGATGTCGACACCGGACTCCACGAGCACCCGCATGGCCGCCACCGAGGTGGCGACGTCGGGGAAGCCCACCGGCAGGTAGCCGATCAAGGCGGCGCGACCCTCCGCCCGGCACCGCTGAAGAACCTCCCCGGTGCCGATGCTCACCGCTGTCGTCACAGCGGGCCCCCTTCCTCGTCGATCAGTCCGAACCACTGTGCGGCGGTGTGGACGTCCTTGTCGCCGCGGCCGGAGAGGTTGACGAGAAGGAGGGCGTCGCTGCCCAGCTCGCGGCCCACCTCGATCGCCCCGGCAAGGGCGTGCGCCGACTCGATCGCCGGGATGATGCCCTCGGTCTTGCACAGCAGGTCGAACGCCCGCATGGCCTCTTCGTCGGTGGCGTAGCGGTACTCGGCCCGCCCCGAGTCGCGCAGGAACGAGTGTTCCGGCCCGACACTGGGGTAGTCCAGGCCGGCCGAGATGGAGTGGGACTCGATGGTCTGTCCGTCCTCGTCCTGCATGAGGTAGCTGAAGGTGCCGTGGAGCACCCCCGGCTCGGCGGTGGCGAACCGGGCGGCGTGCTTGCCGGAGGCGATGCCGCTGCCCCCTGCCTCGACGCCGACCAGCCGCACTCCGCGGTCATCGATGAAGCGGTGGAAGATCCCCATCGCGTTGGACCCGCCGCCGACGCACGCGATGACGGCGTCGGGCAGGCGGCCGGTGAGGTCGAGGACCTGGCTCCGGGCCTCGACGCCGATGATCCTCTGGACGTCGCGGACCATCTCCGGGAACGGATGGGGCCCGGTCACCGTGCCCAGGAGGTAGTGGGTGTGGTCGACGTTGGTGACCCAGTCGCGCAGGGCCTCGTTGATGGCGTCCTTGAGCGTCGCGCTGCCGTGGCTGACGGGGACCACCTCGGCGCCCAGCATCCGCATGCGGGCGACGTTGAGGGCCTGGCGCTCGGTGTCGACGCGCCCCATATAGACCCGGCAGTCCAGACCCAGCAGGGCCGCCGCCGTCGCCGTGGCCACGCCATGCTGGCCCGCACCCGTCTCGGCGATGACCCGGCTCTTGCCCATCCGCCGGGTGAGGAGCGCCTGGGCGAGCACATTGTTGATCTTGTGGGACCCGGTGTGGTTGAGGTCCTCGCGCTTGAGGATGACCCGCGCCCCGCCAGCGTGGGCACCGAACCGCGGCACCTCGGTGATGATGCTCGGGCGGCCGGTGTAGGTGCGGTTGAGGCGGTCGAGCTCGCCCAGGAACGCGGGGTCGACCATCGCCTTGGTGCGCGCCTCGTCGAGCTCCTCCAGGGCCGGGATGAGGGCCTCTGGGACGTAGCGCCCGCCGAACGCGCCGAACCGGCCCGGCACCGGAGCCGGGGCAGCGGCCGCGGCGCTCACGCGGGGACCCCCGCTGCGACGAGGTCGCGGGCAGCGGCACGGGGGTTGCCGCCGAGGACCAGCGCCTCGCCCACGAGCACCGCGTCGGCGCCCTCGGCGGCGTAGCGGGCCGCGTCCACTGCACCCGAGATGCCGGACTCGGCCACTCGGACGCAGCTGTGCGGTATGCCGTCGACCAGGCGGCCGAAGGTGTCAGGGTCGACCTCCAGCGTCTTGAGGCTGCGGGCGTTCACGCCGACGACCGTCGCTCCCGCCGTAAGCGCGCGCTCGGTCTCCTCGGCGTCGTGGACCTCCACGAGCGGCGTCATGCCCAGCCGGCGCACGAGCGAGAGGAGCGCCTCCAGCCGGGCCTGGTCGAGCGCCGCCACGATCAGCAGGACCAGGTCGGCGCCGTGCGCTCGGGCCTCCCAGACCTGGTAGTCGGTGACGATGAAGTCCTTGCGCAGCACCGGCACACCGACCGCCGCCCGCACGGCGTCGAGATCGGCCAGCGAGCCGCCGAAGCGCCGCGGCTCGGTCAGCACGCTGATGGCAGCCGCACCGCCGGCGGCGTACTCCGCCGCCAGCGCGGCGGGGTCTGGAATCTCCGCCAGGGCGCCCTTGGACGGGCTGCGCCGCTTCACCTCCGCGATGAGCGAGAGCCCTGGGCTGCGCAGCGCCGCCTCGGCGTCGAGGGCGGCCGTGGTCCCGGAAGCCGTGGCCTGCAGGTCTGCCAGGGGCACGGCGGCTTCGCGAATGGCGAGGTCCTCGCGGACACCGGCGATGATCTCGTCGAGGACGGTGGGCATGCGCCAAGGCTAAACCGCGCTGCTGGGGCTCCGTGGGGCAGGCCCGACAGACGGGCCGGCCCGAAGCGGGCGGGCCGAGAGCGGCCACAGCGAGCTGACTGTGCCACGGGCTGTCCGTGGGTTCGCGCCGGCGTCAAGGCTGCAGCCAGGCGAAGGGAGGCAGCAGGCGCAGCGCGCCGAAGACGAGCAGCCCACCGAACCACACGGCGCCGGCCCGGGAGGTATGCCGGGTCCAGGCCGGCGTCGTGCCGCGGGCCTTGGCGAGGGTCCACGACAGCCAGCCGAGGGCGACCACGCAGGCCGTCAGGACGGCATACGCGTTGCTGCTGAGCGCCGCGTCCACCCGGCCGTGGAGCAGGTCGTTGGCCGCCCGGAGCCCGCCGCAGGCGGGGCACGGCAGCCCGGTCAGGGCCAGGAAGGGGCAGAAGCCCCACGAGCCGTGCAGGTGGGGGTCACGCAGGAGGAGGGCTGCGGCGAGCGCAGCGCCTGCCCCGGCGCCGAGAGCCGGGGTTCGGAGTCGGGCGGTGATGCCCACGACCGACCAGACCGACCAGACCGCTCAGCGGATCCCGGCTGTGGGCTCCGCCCGGCCGGCGCTCTTGTGCTCGCCGTAGCCGGCCATGGCCAGCACCTTGCCCGCCACGATCCCGAGGAGGACCACGACGCCGCCCACGACGAACCACAGAACACTCGCCCCGACGACGGCAAGGGCCATCACCAGTGCCCCGACCAGGATGACCGTGACGGCGGTCCAGGCCGCGACGCTGTGGCCGTGGCCCTCCTGGTGGACCTGGGCAACATGCTTTCCGGCGGCGCCGGACGGGTGCTCTGCCATGCGGTTGGTCTCCTGTATGCCGTGCTGGCTGCGTCGGGGACGCGGGTCTGGGCTGATTGTGTCAGGTGATGCTGTCGGCATCGACGCAGGTCAGCGATCTGGGCTCTGCCGCTCCACGGGCGGCGCCGGTTCGGTGGAATCGGGCTCGTCGGAGTCGGCTTCAGCAGAGACGGCTTCAGCAGAGTCGGCATCAGCAGAGTCGGCCTCGGCAGGCGCCGGCGGCTTGGGCGCGCGCTCGGCGGGGGCTGGCGGCTTGGGCGCGCGCTCGGCGGGGGCCGGCGGCGCGGGCGCAGGCTCGGTGGGGTCGACCCCCGCGTCGAGGCTCTCCCACGCGGAGGTGACGCGCTGGCCCCGCGCGCCGGCCCGAGCCTCAGCGACGCTGCCGGGCGGAGCCGCTCCGCGCATCCCCACCCCGGTGGCTGCGCCCAGCGGCGTCTCATACCGCGCCGACAGGCCCCGCCAGCGGCCGGCTCCGATCCAGGCGGCCACGGCGGCCGCGAGCAGCAGGGCGGCGCCGGCCAGGGCCAGCCACGCCCAGGCCCCCGTCGAGGCATGGGTCTCCACAGATCCCGTGCGACCGGTACTTCGTGCGGCCACGCCCCCGAGCCGTCCGGCAGGGCCCGCCAGCACGGCCGCGACCAGGCCTCCGGCTCCGAGGGCGGCGACGCCCAGGACGACGATCGAGAGCCTACGCACCAGCCGACCCGACGTGGTCGCGGCGAGAGCTGCAGCCGCCCCGGCGAGCGCGATCGCGACGAGTCCGGGCGCCAGCTGACTGCCGGTGCCACTCACCCGGCTCGCGCCGAGGACCGCGTCGTCAACGGTGCCCGACACCCAGGTGCGCGAGGCCGAGGCCACCAGGATCAGGGCGCCGGCCAGGGCCAATGCGACGACCGCGCGCTTTCCCGTGAGCATGCTCATCGCGGGCCGGCTCACGTGACGGTCCGGAGCGCGCCGGCTGCGGCCACCGCGCGCAGGACCGCTGCTGCCTTGTTGACGCACTCCTGGTGCTCGGAAGACGGGACCGAGTCGGCCACGATCCCG
>DASSJT010000074.1:0-16185 GCA_035691065.1 Dermatophilaceae bacterium | reverse complement strand
GGCACATCACGGGCCGTCTCGCGTCTGGGTTCCGGTGTCGTCGTGGGCGTGGTTGCCAGGCGCGTCTCCGGGGAGCCCGCAGTGTCGACTTGCGTCTGATCGCTCAGGCAGGTGGCTCCTATGCTCCGGGCGATCTGCGGGTGGTGGGTTGAGGGGAGGGGAGGGGAGGTCGTCAGGCCTCGGACGTCGGCGCGGCGGCAGGTGGGCAGAGCAGCCGGGCCAGCAGCCCCGACAGGTCGAGGAAGGCGAACCGGATCGACGAGTCGCTGCACCCGTAGGGCAACACGAGGTTCTCCCCGTGGATCAGGCCGCCGCACGAGTAGAGGACGTTGGGTACGTAGCCCTCGCGCTCTTCCGGGCCCGGGGTCATGAGCGGCTCGGTCAGCGCGCCCCGCACCATGGTCGGGTCGTCGAGGTCCAGGAGTACGGCGCCGAGTCCGTATGTCCGCATCGGGCCGACTCCGTGGGTAATCACGATCCACCCCTCGGCCGTCTCGAGCGGGGACGAGCACGCGCCGAGCTGGATGAGTCCCCAGGGCCGGCTCGGGCGCAGGACCGTGACCGGCTGTCCCCACCGCAGCGCGTCCGTCGAGCTGGCCACGCTGATGGACTCGCGATCCCAGCGCGAAAGACTCCAGAAGCGACCACCGATGCGCCGTGGGAAGAGGGCCATGCCCTTGTTCTTCGCGGCGGGGCCGAGCTGCGGTCGCATCGAGAAGGTCTCGAAGTCGGTGGTGCTGAGCAGGTGCGGCGCGATGCTGAAGCCGTCGTATGCCGTGTAGGTGGCGTAGTAGCGGAAGCTCCCGTCCTCGTCGACGAACCGCACGAGGCGAGCGTCCTCGATGCCGTGGCGCTCTGCCTCGGCAGTCGGGAAGATCACCCGTTCCGAAAGGTCGCTCGTGCTCGGGAACGTCAGCTCGTAGCTGCTGGCGGCCATCCGGCGGATTCGCTCAAGAAGCCCGTCATGGCCTCCGCGCCCCGGGCTGTCCAGCTCGCTCCACGCGAGGACGTCCTCGAGCTCCTGCGGACTGAACTGCTCCGGCAGTCGGTCCAGGACGCTGTGCGCTGTGACGGCGTCTCCGTGCGCGTCCAGGGCATCGCGCAGGAACTCAGTCGACATCGGGTTCTGCGTCATCCGGCCGGTGGTCAGCGGGGTCCGTGCCCTGTCGAGTCGCACGACGTCGTTCCCCGCCAGGACACCGGTGCGGAACTCCAGGCTGGAGATGTGTCCCTCACCGACGGCCCGGGCCGTCATGACGAAGCGCAGCTCGTCGGGCGCGAGGCCGCTCTGGTCCGGATGGGCGGCGAGGGAAGGATTGAAGAGCGCCGCGGCCTCGATGGCGTACTCGTGAGTCAGGTAGGCCCCGATGAGGTCGGCCCGGTCCGAGGAGATCCCCGAGACGGCCGGCATCCGGTGCGCCACCAGCTGGTAGTGCTCGCGGAAGGACGCTCTGAGGTCGAGATGCCGGTCGGAGTACGCCAAGAGCGTTGCGGCGAGGGTCTTCTGCACCTCAGCCTCGGGCATATCGACGAGACGCTCGACGACCGAGTCGACGCGCGAGATGCCCTGAGTCGGCAGCTCGTGGCCCTGGACAAAGGGTCGCGCGATGATGCGCCGTGCGTCGGCGCGCAGGACGACCGAGCTGCGTCGGACGAGGTCCGGACCGCCGCTCACGATATGGGCGTGACCCTGGCGGCGAGGTCGCCGGCGCGAAGCCGGCTGGCCTGCTGGAGGGTCGAGAGCATGGCCAGCGTCGACTCGGCGCCCTGGTTCTCGTTGCGCCCCGTGACCTCCAGCCCGTCGTGGCCACCGCCGGTCACCAGATCGAACATCGCGATGCCGACGTCGTTGGACCCCTCGAACCAGGCAGCGCACTGCAATGTCGCGTCGGCCCACCGGGAGTGCCCCGTGAAGGCGTGGGCCCGGGCACAGGCGTCCGCAAGAGCGGCGACCTCGATCGGCTGCTGGTCGAAGCCAGGTCTGGGCTCGCCCAGGGACCACCCGCGCGCTGGCGTGACGGAGAGGTGGTCGCCCGCTGTCTCGACCTCGAGGAGCCACTCGAGCATGGCGAGCCCGCGGGCGGCCCACCGCGGCTCATCCAGCAGGTCCCCCGCGGCGAGCAAGGTCTCCGGCAGGACCGCATTGGCGTAGCGCAACCGGTCCTCCGGCCAGCACCACTTGGCATTCGCCGAGATGGGATCCGCCGCCAGCGGGGCGATCAAGTGGGCCGCATCCCAAAGGAGGTGCCGAGAGACCGTGTGGTCGGGACGGACCGTGAGCACCTCGGCGGCGCCAAGGGCGGCAAAGCCCATCGCCCGTGTCCACGGCGACCGCCTCGCGGCGCTGGCCTCGAACAGTGCCAGGGCCTCGGCGCCGAGCTGCGGGGAGGTTGAGCGTGCGGCAGAGGTGCCCAGCCCCCAGAGGGCGCGACCCCAGCAGTCGGCAACGCCGGGCTGGTCCTGCCAGGTCAGGTCGGCACCGAGGCGGTTGCGGAATCCGCCGTCGAGGCCCTGGGCGCTCGCGAGGAAACGCTGGTAGGTGGCCGCCAGCGCGGTCGTCGCCTCGTCCGGCGCTGGCTCACGGGTCGTGACGACCAGTCCTCGTGCCACGTCGTCCACACAGTACCCGTGGGCCACCCGCCGCTCGGTGAGCTCGGCATGCTCGAAAAGACCCGTCGAGTCGCTGAGTCGTCGGAGGTGGCTGAAGGAGACCCCTGAGCCGGCCATGCCGCTCACGCGCTGACCCGGACCGTCTCGGAGTCGAGGGCCGAGGACGCCAGGTCGCGGTACTGCTGCGCCACGGCGCTCCACAGCAGCGCTGGGCTGAGGCGATCGGCCTCGGCGGCCAGAGCGTCGGCCAGCCCAGGCTCGGTGAACACCCTCCTCAGCGCGGCGCCGATCGCATCCGGGTTCTGGCGCTCGACCAGCAGCCCCGCCCCGCTCGACAGGAGCTCGACGGCATGCGGGAACCCGGTGGAGATGACGGGCTTGCCGGCCGTCACCGCTTCCACGAGGACGCCTGAGGTCACCTGCTCGCGCGAGTCGTAGGGCAGCAGGATGACGTCGGCCTCCTGCACCAGGCGGCCCAGCTCGCGCGTGGGGAGGTAGCGCGCGTCGAAGGTGACGACGTCGTCCACGCCAAGATCGCGTGCCCTGGCCTCGAGCCCGCGTCGGTACGT
This sequence comes from Dermatophilaceae bacterium, assembly GCA_035691065.1. Lineage (GTDB taxonomy): Bacteria > Actinomycetota > Actinomycetes > Actinomycetales > Dermatophilaceae > DASSJT01. Next base: position 13,006 of record DASSJT010000074.1, on the reverse strand, counting down.
CTCCCCCTCGCGCTCGAGCACCTTCGGGTGCGTCTCGCCGACGATGTGGTACCTCGGGGCAGGGCGGATGTCTCTCAGCTGGGCCATGGCCGAGATACCCCACTCGATCCCCTTGCCCTCGCCCAGCAGGCCCCACGTCAGGACGATTGGACCGGCGTCTGTGGCGCGGGGCTCGGTCCGACCGCCTCCCAGCCGGGCGGTGGCCTGTCTCCCGATCCGCGTGTCGACGGCTCCGTGGGGGACCACCCGGACCTTGTCGGGGTTCACGGCGTAGTGGTGGACGAGCCGTTCCTTCGCGGTCAGGGTCATGGTCACCACGGTGTCCGACAACAGCACGAGCTCATCGAGAATGGCCTTCTGGCGAAGGCTGGGGGTCACGAGGACGGTGTGCAGCACCACGATGACGGGCCGCGTCACGGCTCGGACGACGTCGAGCACATCCATGCCATCCGGCCCGCCGAAGATGCCGTACTCGTGCTGGACGAGGACGACGTCGAAGCCGTTGAGCCGGGCGGCAGCAGCCTCCGCACCGCCCTGCCGCCCGCGGACCCACTCGTGGCACACCTCGGCTACCCGTGGCGGGCCGGCACTGTCGACGATGTCGACGACGCCAACCACGTCGAGCGGTGACCACAGGCTCTGCACGAGCGCGGAGCTGAACGTGGCCAGCCCGCACTGGGTCGGTGGGTAGGTGCTGAGAACTCCGTATGACGTCGACACGAGGGTGCCTTCCCCTGCACGGCGTCGGGTCCGGCGCCGAGGACGGCCATTACGAAGGCCGGAAGTGCGCGCGAGCTGCGCCGCGGATACTGCTCCTGTGAGCGCACGGGAGCAGTTCGATCACGACGTCTTCGTCAGTGACAGGGCCTCGTCCAACCGAGGCACACCGATGGCCCGAGCGTAACATCCGGGCCTGCGAGCGCCCGGGACCCACGGGCGGGCCGTCTGCTGACCGGTGAGGCGTAGGGTCAGCAGTACCGATGCGGACCGCCCTGTGCGTCTCTGCCGTCGAACCGCGACAGAGGTACACCCGTGAGGATCGGCGTCATCGCCTCCATCGCCCATCGGCTGCCACCACGAGGGTATGGGCCGTGGGAGCAGATCGCCTCCACGCTGACCGAGGGCTTCGTCTCTCGCGGTCACGAGGTCACCCTGTTCGCCTCCGCCGACTCCGTGACGTCGGCCCGGCTGCACGCCACCGCACCCACGGGCTACGAGGAGGACCTCCACCTCGACGCGAAGGTCTGCGAGGCGCTGCACAATGCCGCCGTGTTCGAGCGTGCGAGCGAGTTCGACCTGATCGCCAACCATTTCGACTTCATGCCACTCACGTACAGCCGGCTCGTGTCCACGCCCATGGTCACGACGATCCACGGGTTCTCGTCGCAGGAGGTCGTGTCGGTGTATCGGGCCTACGACGACATCGCTCACTACATCGCCATCAGTGACGCGAACCGGCACCCCGACCTGCACTATGCCGCCACGGTGCATCACGGCATCGACCTGGACCGGTTCACCTTCGCGCCGGTTCCGGACGAGTACCTTCTGTTCCTTGGCCGGATCCACCCGGACAAGGGGACCCACCTCGCCGTGGAGGTCGCCCGGCGTTCGCGAGTCCCCCTCGTCATCGCTGGCATCGTCCAGGACGACACGTACTTCCGCGAGGCCGTGGCCCCGCACGTCGATGGAGTCAACGTGTCCTATGTGGGGCCGGTGGGCCCTCAGGAACGAGACGCGCTTCTCGGCGGGGCGCGCGCGCTCCTTCACCTGATCAGCTTCGCGGAGCCGTTCGGCCTCTCCGTCGTGGAGGCCCTCGCTACCGGGACCCCTGTCGTCGCGACCCCCCTCGGATCGATGCCGGAGATCGTCCGTGACGGCGTCACCGGCTGGCTCGTGGCCGATGCCGACCAGGCGGCCTTCGCCGTCTCGCGGCTTCAGCTCATCGATCGACATGCGTGTCGTGCTGACGCCATCAGCCGATTCGGCTCCGACCGGATGATCGAGGCACACCTCACCGTCTTCGAGCGCGTTCTCGAGCGAGCAGGACATGAGCGCCGGGTCTGACCATCCGATCAAGATCTGCGGGGAATACGCCGTTCCTGGACGGGACGTTCCATGGACCGCCCTTGTCCCGGGTGGCTTCGCGTTCCCGAGGGGAAGTCGGCGAAGAACCGGTTACACATCGACATCCGCGTGGCCGGTGAAGGACCCTGGGACATGACCGAGCGGGAGCGGCGCATCCGAGCCAAGGTGCCCGAGCTCGTTGCCCTCGGCGCCAGCGTCGTCCGCGAAGAGCACTACGAGGGGGCCTTGGGGCGCGTCGTCATGCTGGACCCCGAGGGCAACGAGTTCTGCGTCGCCTGACGTCCCCGCCTCGTCGCATTCGCCGCCGCTGATAGTGAGTGCGAGTGCGTGACCCTCTGATGCGATGCCGGAGCGGGAGAGGAGAGCGAACCGGGACCAAGGGCTCTGACCTGCGAGCGAGAACTTCACGAGCATGGTCATTGGAGGTGCCGCGAACGTCGGCACTCCGCTGTGGAGGAAGTCGATGACCGAGCACGCGATGGCGCCCACCACGCACACCGCCGAGGTGCGCCAGATCCGCGAAATCAACGCCGCGCTGGCCAGGGGTGCCCGCCCGACGGCTGGCTCGATCGGGGTCACCGCAGGAGTGGCGCGCGATGCCGTGCTCCGCAGGCTGCGCTATGCCGGTCCCCCCTCGTACCCGTACATCTACGCCACCTTCATCCGGAGCGGCGAGACCTTGAGCGACTCCGGGGCGACCATCGTGGAGCTGCACACCGCGCAGCTGCGAGCGATCAGCAACCAGCTGCAGCTCCGTAGCCACATCTGGGGCGTCTGACTCATTCCTCCCGGACGCCGTCCTCCCGGACCCCGTCCTCCCGGACCCGATCCTCCCGAGCACCGCGTCACCCTCCCGAGCACCGCGTCACGGAGACCCCGGCGTCCTTGAGACCGGCACCGTCGGGCGGTGCCGCTCGCTGGTCAGATGCGAGGATGCGGTCATGGACGCAACGGTGCGGATCAGCAGCGGCCAGCTTCACGGCATACAGCATGACGGCGTCACCGCTTTCCTTGGCATTCCTTACGCCTCCGACGCCATCGGCCCTGCTCGGTTTCAGGCACCGAGACCCGCACCCGCCTGGGAGGGGGTCCGTGACGCTACGGCGTTCGGCCCCACGGCACTTCAGACTGCCTATCCGCCGCCGATAGACCGCCTGCTCCCCAGCTCAGTCGTCGACGGGCCCTCCTACCTCAACGTCAACGTGTGGACACCAGACCCCGGGGCTGGAGGCCTGCCGGTCATGGTGTGGATCCACGGCGGCGCCTACGTGCGCGGGGCCAACTCGCTCAACACCTACGACGGCTCGGCCTTCGCTCGGGACGGTGTGGTGCTCGTCAGCATCAACTACCGGCTCGGCATCGCCGGCTTCCCGGTCCTGCCCGACGCGCCGACGAACCTCGGCCTGCGCGACCAGCTGCTGGCTCTGGAGTGGGTCCAGGAGAACGTCGCGGCCTTCGGCGGCGACCCGGGCAACGTCACCGTCTTCGGTGAGTCCGCGGGCGGAATCAGCGTCGCCACCCTGATGGCTTCCCCACCAGCGCGTGGGCTCTTCCAGCGGGCGATCGTGCAGAGCGGGAGCGGCCAGGCGGTCGGCGCAATGGACGACCTGCGCAAAGTCAGCGAAGCCGTCGCCCAGCAGCTCGATGTCGCCCCGACCGCTGCTGCGCTGGGCAGCGTCGATCCCGGCGATCTCCTGGCCGCCCAGACCGCGGTCGCCCTCCAGCTCGGCGCCAACCCCGACCCGACTCGGTGGGGTGCCACCACCATCCAGGGCGGTGTCGGGATCATGGCCTACTTCCCGTGCATCGACGGCGACACCGTCACCGGGGTGCCCACGGAGGTCATCGCCTCGGGAGCCGACGCCGGAACGCCGCTCCTGACGGGCACGACGACGGAGGAGTTCCGGCTCTTCACCGTGCCCACCGGCATCGCCGCGTCCATCACCGCGGAGGCACTTCCGCTCGTCCTTGGACGCTACGGCTGGCCCGCCTCGAGGGCCGAGCTGTATGCCGGCAACCGGCCCGACGCGTCTCCGGGAGACGTCGTCTCGGCCATGCTCACGGACGTCGCCTTCCGGGTGCCCACCGTGGCGCTCGCCGAGGCACAGGCAACCGCCGGGGCTCCCGCGCATGTCTACGAGTTCGCCTGGCGTACACCGGTATCGGGCCTTGGTGCCTGTCACGGGCTCGAGCTCCCGTTTGTCTTCGATACCCTCTCCGCTCACGACGGGCTGGAGGGGCTCACCGGTACGGAGCCTCCGCAGCCACTCGCCAAGGAGATGCATTCGGCCTGGGTCTCGTTCGCCCGGCACGGTGACCCGGGCTGGCCGGCATACACCCCGGACCACCGGGCGGTGATGGCTTTTGACACCCCGTCCAAGCTCCTCACCGACCCGCGTTCCGACGAGCTCGCCTCCTGGCGCGCCAGCTGATCCTCCCGTCCCTTCGCCGGGCGTCCCAACACCCACGGCCTCAGACTGGCTCGTCGATGCAGCCCCTGCACGACACCCGGAGCCTTACGCTTCGAGCCATGAGGCGCATCGTGCACGGTGTCGTGCTGGCCGCCGTCGCGGCCACAGGTCTGGTCATCGCAATGGCACAGCCCGCGGCTGCGCATGACGAGCGCCCCACCCGCACCTTGAGCGGCGAAGGCCACCAGCCGGCATACCGCATCTTTGGCCCCACGCTCCTGGTCTGCAAGACCGACAAGGCCGACTTCGACCGGCGCATCACCGCCTTCCCCGCCGATCTCCGGGCGACCAACCAACGGCTCTGGGCGGCCTGCCAGAAGGACGGCTACCGCGACCTCCAGGCAGCCGTCGACGCCGTCACCCAGCCCGGCGTCACGATCAAGATGCTGCCCGGGGTCTACCAGGAGCTCCCGAGCCTGGCCCCGGCGACCGGACCCTGCGCCAACCTCACGGGACTGCGCAAGTCCGCGCTCTACCACTACGACGTCCTGACGCTGCAGCAGCAGATCGACTGCCCACACAACCAGAACCTCGTGGCGATCATCCATAAGACCGACCTGCAGGTCGAGGGCACCGGTGCGGCGCCCACCGACGTGGTGGTCGACGCGCAGTACGCCAAGCTCAACACCATCCGGGCGGACAACTCCGACGGCATCTACTTCAGGAACCTCACCGCGCAGCGCAGCCAGTTCAACGCGTTCTACATCATGGAAACCGACGGGTTCGTGATCGACCGCGCGGTCGGGCGGTGGAACGACGAGTACGGCTTCCTGACCTTCGCCGTCGACCACGGCCTCTACACGCATGCCGAGGGCTACGGCAACGGTGACTCCGCCTTCTACCCCGGCGCCGCCTCGAACATCAACAAGAACCGCGGCTACGACGTGCCGAGGTATGCCGTGGAGATCCGCGACAGCTACGCGCACGACAACTCGCTCGGCTACTCCGGCACGGCCGGTGACTCGGTGTGGGTGCACGACAGCGTCTTCACGAACAACACCACGGGCATCTCCACCGACAGCGCCTTTCCCGACCACCCCGGGATGCCGCAGAACCACTCGAAGTTCGAGCGCAACGTCATCGCGAACAACAACCACGACTACTACCGCTACTTCAAGGACGGCACCTGCCACCGCCCGTACGCGCAGCGCGGGTACGAGACCGGGGTCGTGTGCCCAGTCGTCGGCGTGCCCGTGGGCGTCGGCGCGATCAACCCCGGCGGCAACTACAACATCTGGCGGGACAACTACATCTACGGCAACCGGTATGCCGGGTTCCTCACCAGCTGGGTGCCCGGCTTCGTCCGCGCGGACAACTCCTTCGCGGCGCAGTTCGATACCTCCCACCACAACCGCTACCTCGGCAACCACATGGGCGTCAGCGAGAAGGGCGAGCGCAGCCCGAACGGCGTCGACTACTGGTGGGACGGCCAGGGCGTCGACAACTGCTGGACCACCGCGCCCGGGAGCGTCGAGGTCACCTCCAATGTCGGGGCGCTTTCGCGGTGCGGCTCCGACGGGCGACCCACAGCCCTCGCCAGCAAGCGCTACTTCGGTGAGCCGCTCGGCACGCTGAAGATGTACACCTGCGCGGAGTACAGCCTGCAGAACGACCGGATGCCGGTCGACTGCGACTGGTGGGGTGCGTATGCCGCACAGGGACTGCAACGGATCGAGGTCAAGTGGGCGCTCGGCGAGGGACTGGTGCTGGTGGCGCTGATGGCGCTGACCCTGCTGCGCAGGATGCGCCGCTCGGCGGCGGCGCTCGTCGGCCTGGTGGTTTCGGCGGCTGGCCTCGGGATCGCCGTGGCCGGCACCTGGCAGATGGAGGGGCGGCTGCTCGGACTCGGGCTGGGGGTCGCGGGTCTCGGCTGGCTGCTTTTCGGGGTCGCCTTGCACCGGGCGGGAAAGCGCGGACTGGCGTGGCTGACGCTGCTGGTCGGTCTGTTCGCCGTCCTCGGCGGCGTCGACCACGCGCTGGTGCCGATCCCCTTCATCCCCGTGTCGCCCGCGCTGGTGCGCATGCTCCTCGAGGTGGTGTGGGTCCCGTGGAGCGTGGCGTCTCTCCTGCGCCGCGACCGGACGAGCGCGGCGGCCGCACCGGAGCCGGTGCGGGCCACGGTCCCGAGCGCCTAGGAGCCCGCTGACCCAGCCCGACGTGCCGTGCCGGCCAACGGCACGATCCTGTGGCCGCCCGAGGCTTGGTCCTTGCCCCTCAGGATCGCGACCCCCAGAACGACGAACGCCCCCACAGCTGACAGCCTCAACCCTCCTAGGCCGCACGGAAGGGGGCAAAGGTCCCTGCAGGCAAGGAGCTAGCGTGTCGTGGACCGCCGCAAGAGCTGCGGCAGGAGAGAGGTATGCCGGTGAGCTCAGGAGCGATGGCGGGCGTCTGGTCGGTGTTGGGTGAGGTGCGCACGACGGCCGAGCTCCAGCACCTGGGCTTCGCGTGGGTGGGTATTGATGCGCAGCACGGCCATCACGACGACCGCAGCATTCGGGAAGCTCTCGCGCTGCGCCGCGAGCGCCGGACGACGGTGGTCGTGCGGGTCGCCGCGAACGAACCCATGCTCATCGGCCGTGCTCTCGACGCCGGCGCCGACGGGGTGATCGTGCCCTTGGTCCAGGACGCGAAGGACGCCGCTCGGGCCGTCGAGGCGGCGCACTACCCGCCCCGAGGCGTTCGAAGCTGGGGGCCGCTGGCCAGGCCTGGTGAGCAGGGTGGCCTCGAGAACCAGCCACGCCCTCACTGCGCAGTCATGATCGAGACCGCCAGTGCACTCCACCAGGCTGACGAGATCGCACGCATCCCGGACCTTGACCAGCTCTTCGTCGGTCCGTTCGACCTGTCGATCGCTCTGGGTCGCGAGGTCGACGACCTGTTGGGGGACTTCTCCGAGGACGCGCCGCTGCCGACCGTCGTGCGCGCCTGTCGAGCCGCCGGGATCACGGCGGGCGCGTTCGCTGGCTCGGCTGATCGCGCGAAGGTGCTACGCCGACACGGCTTCACATGGGTCGCGGTGACCACTGACGCGGCGCTGCTGCGGCTCGGGGCGGCCGCTTCCGTGGCCGACTGGTGACGGGCACGACATCACCGCATATGCCGCCCCCGGCTGCCAACGCGTGCAGATAGACCTGGAGCTAACCCGCGGAGCGGAGCTAACCCCCGGAGCCCACGATGTCGGTCTCGACGACAGGACCGGTGGACGTGTCGCTGGGCGTTGCCTCACCCGAGGTGTCCACGGGGGTCACGACGCCACCGCACGACACCCTCGCCGGCGGATTTCCCACCGACGAGGCCGACACGATCACCGAACCACCTGAACTGATGTCGCACCGGATCGTCCTGGTGCCCGGTCCGGGGACCGCAGAGATCCTCGCCTCAGTGGCCGAGGTCGGCATCCGCGCGCTACCGGTCCAGCCGTCGCCCACATTGGTGTCCGTCGACACAGCGCCCTCGCTGTCCACATAGCTCACCGAAGAGATCGGACCGTCGGCCGATACCACATAGGTCACACGCGGCCCTTCGGCAACGGCCAGGGCCGTGTTGCCGCCGCCGACCCCGCTGTCCGCTCGCGACTGGCAGCCGCCCTCTGCGCCCGTCAACAGCACCGCCGCAGCCGCTGCGGCGGCGACCACCACTCCGCGCCTCACCGGCACTCCTGGCTCGGCGGGCGATGCGACAGGCGTGGACAGTGGCATTGCGAACCTCCGGCGATCCAGGGCCTCGCCATCGCTACGCAAACCTACGACGCCGACGAAACCCAACGGCATACGCACACAATTGCTTTCCCGATAGTCAACAGCCCAAACGCCACGCCGTACAGGCAGCCATCCATTCGCCGGTCTCACGACCGTAGGCATCCGGCGACAGCGGGTAAGGACTTTGGCAGACTCGGCACCATCGCGAGAAGCGGGTCACCCCGGCGCCGAGGAAGCCGGGCTGGGCAACGCACCCGGCCAGCCAGTAGGACTCGTCATCACTGCGGAGGCGGAGCACGTGAGCGGATCACCTGCCACAGGAAGCCCCAGCACCGCCAGCCCTCCCGAAGCAGCGGCCCCCGGCCACGCCCCGGCCGGCGCGCCCGGCCGGGCCCTCGTGCTCGCGGCGCTCGGCGTCGTGTTCGGCGACATCGGGACCAGCCCGCTCTACGCGCTCCAGACGGTGTTCTCCATCGACAACGGCGCGGTGCGTCCCACGGCGACCGACGTGTACGGCGTCATCTCGCTGATGTTCTGGTCGGTCACGCTGATCGTGTCGATCAAGTACGTCACCGTGCTCATGCGAGCGGACAACGACGGCGAGGGCGGCGTGTTGGCGCTCGCAGCGCTGGCTCAAAGGCTGTATGCCGGCCGGTCGGCTCGCGCGCGAGTGCTCATCATCGTCGGTATCGTCGGTGTGTCCCTGTTCTACGGGGACTCGGTCATCACGCCGGCGATCAGCGTGCTGTCGGCCGTCGAGGGCCTCAAGGTGGCTGCGCCGAGCGTCGCGCACCTCGTGGTGCCCATTGCCGTGGTCATCCTGGCGGGGCTGTTCGCCGGCCAGCGCTTCGGCACCGGCAAGGTCGGCCGCCTGTTCGGCCCGGTCACGGTGCTCTGGTTCGTCGCCATCGCCGTGGCCGGGGTGAACCAGATGGTCCGGCAGCCGCAGGTGCTCCAGGGCCTGTCGCCGGTCTACGCGCTGGAGTTCGTCGCCGCGCACCCCGGCATCACGTTCGTAGCCATGGGCGCCGTCGTCCTCGTGATCACCGGCGCCGAGGCGCTCTACGCCGACATGGGCCACTTTGGGCGCACGCCGATCCGGCGGGCTTGGTTCTTCGTGGTGTTTCCGGCCCTGACCCTCAACTACCTCGGGCAGGCGGCGCTCGTCCTGGACCGCCCCGGCGACGCGGTGAACCCGTTCTTCCTCCTGCTCCCGGAATGGTCCCGGCTGCCCATGGTGGTGCTCGCGACGGCGGCCACCGTGATCGCCAGCCAAGCCGTGATCTCCGGTGCCTTCTCGCTGTCCCGGCAGGCCATGCAGCTGGGTCTGGTGCCGCCCGTCACCGTGCGGCAGACCTCGGAGCACGAGGGTGGCCAGATCTACCTCCCGGCAGTCAACGCGACGCTGTTCCTCGGCGTGCTCGCGGTGATGCTGCTGTTCCGTTCGTCGTCGAAGCTCGCCACGGCATACGGCGTCTCCGTCACCGGGGCACTCGTCGTCGACACGTTGCTCCTCCTGATCGTCAGTCGCGCCCTGTGGCGCTGGCAGCCGTGGAAGATCGCCCTGGCGGCGGTCGGGTTCGGCTGCGTGGAGCTGACCTTCCTGTCAGCCAACCTGTCAAAGGTGATCCACGGGGGCTGGCTGCCCCTGCTCATCGCGGCGACGGTGTTCACGGTGATGACCGCCTGGATGCGCGGCCGCGAGACCGTCGCGAAGAACCGGCGCGACAGGGAGGGCTCACTGCGGGACTTCGTCGAAGAGGTGCACGAGCGGGGCATCGCGCGGGTGGCCGGCACGGCCGTGTTCCCGCACCCGGGCAAGGACACCACCCCGCTCGCGCTGCGCGCCAACGTCGACCACAACCACGTCCTGCACGAGAAGGTGGTCATCGTGTCAGCGACGGCGGCGAAAGTGCCCCATGTGCACCCTGGGGAGGGTTTCTCGCTCGACCACCTCGGCTACGAGGACGACGGCATCCAGCACGTGTCCCTGCGCTTCGGGTTCTCCGACGAGCCCGACCTGCCGCGGGCCCTCGAGGAGGCCTGTGGCGAGGGGTTGCTGCCGGTCAGCCCGGAGGATCTGCGCGAGGCGTCGTACTTCATCTCCCGCGGGGCGATCCGGCTCACCCGGGAGCCCGGGATGGCCCGGTGGCGCAAAGCGATCTTCATCGCCTTCGCCCACAACGCGGCTGATCCCGCCGCGTACTTCAACCTGCCTCCTGACCGTACGGTCACGATGGGCCGCGACGTCACGATCTAGCGAAAGCGCCAGAGCACGGTCCCAAGCCAGGTGAAGGCAGCGACGAGCGTGAGTCCGAGCACCGCCTGGCTGGCAACGCCGAAGGCTGCCGCCAGGTACTCGGCCACCATGAAGCCGAACAAGAAGAGGAACGTCGTCAGGAGCATGAGGACGCTGGCGCCTCGATGCCACTCGAGCCGGGTGGTCGCCGGGGCGGCAGCCTGTAGGAGTGGCAACCTGGACTCGGCTACGCCACGGCCGGATAGGGTGCGCCGACCACCCAGCCACCCACCGAAGGCGGCTGCCACGGCATGCCCTCGACAACCCGGACCTGGTCCCCAACCTGCACCGTCCCCGGCTTGACCACCCAGCAGTCAAGCCCGAGCCGGCCTCCGAACTGCCGGTTGATCGTCCGCAGCACGTCCAGGTTCTGTTCGCCGGTGTCGGGGTCGATGGTTGTGACGATGCACCGCTGTCGTGGCGAGTAGACGCCGACCAGCGCCTCGCCGATCTGGAGCACCTTGCCCGCCCACGTCCGCTCCTCGCCGTCCAGAGCGCCCGCGATGACGAGGTTGGGACGCAGCCTTCGCCGGTCGTGCCCGAGCCGCCGCACCTCGGCATCGGCCAGGACGAGCAGCGGCAGCACGTCGAACCGCTCGGGGCCTTCGAAGTGACGCAGCTGCGCACCCGGCCCCGCTGCCGCCTCGACCAGAGCGGTAGCCGGCTCACTGTCCCACGCATGGCCCTCAACCTGAGGTATGCCGTCCGGCCCAGTCGCGCCGTGCAGGTGCAGCAGCCGGTGTCGCGTGCGTCCGGTGAGCAGGCCGCGTCCGCTGGAAACGTGTATGAGCCGGTCGCCCGGCATCCCGCCAGGCCCCAGCTCGGCGTGCGTCAGGGACTCGCCTTGCAGGGACTTGACGGGATACCGCCAGAGCTCGCCGACCGTCAGTCGCGACATGACTGGATCCCCCTACCGGAGTGGCTGGAGGGCGGCCGGGTGAGCTGCTACCCGTGGCCCGAAGATCCGCCGCTGGCTGGCGGCTATAGGCACGTCGTTGATGCTGGCCTCGCGACGGGACATGTAGCCGTCGGCGTCGAACTCCCAGAGCTCGTTGCCGTAGCTGCGCCACCACTGGCCATTGCGGTCGTGCCACTCGTACTGGAAGCGGACAGCGATCCGGTTGTCGCCGAAGGCCCACAGGTCCTTGCGCAGCACGTAGTCGAGCTCGCGCTCCCACTTGCGGGTGAGGAGCTCCTCGATCTGGTCTCTACCGGTGACGAACTCTGAACGGTTCCTCCACAGGGAATCGACGGTGTAGGCCTGGCTGACCACGTTGGGGTCGCGCGTGTTCCAAGCGTCTTCAGCGGCTTGGACCTTGGCGGCGGCGGTGTCCGCATCGAAAGGAGGAACAGGAAACCTGGGCATGTCGCGTCACCTCATGACTGTGTGCGTTGGGCTGGGTCAGGCGGCCCGGCCGCGCAGCGGCACCTCGGGCCAGTCCAGCTCGGTGTGCGCCAGCCGGTTGAAGTAGTTGGTCAACAGGTTGATGGCGACATGCCCCACGATCTCGGCGATCTGCGCATCCGTGACTCCGGCCGCGCGGACCTCGTCGAGCAGGGCCTGGTCGACGTTGCCGCGTTCGCCGACGACTGCCGCCGCCAGCCTGAGCACGGCCTGCGTGTGTGCGTCACTGCTGCGGGCTTCACGCGCCAGCTCCACCTCGCCGGCCGGGACCTTGGCAACGTGCTCGCCCAGGTAGGCATGGGCGGAGAGGCAGTAGCCGCATTCGTTGCTCTCTGCGACGGTCACGGCAATGAGCTCACGCACACCGGCGCTCAGGGTGCCCGTCGAGAGCGCGGTCGACAGGTCGAGGTAGCCCTGAAGCAGCGCGGGGCTGTTCGCCATCGCCTTGGTCATGTTCGGCACGATCCCCAGCGTCCTGTGAGTGCGGACCAGCTCGCGCTCAGCAGCGCCGGTGGACTCGGAGGGGTCGATCAGCGGGAGTCGGTTCATCGGACAAATCCTATCTAACGTTTGATTGGCGGGTATGCCGTTAGGACGGTAAGCATGCACGCCCGGGTTTGTCAACGGTTTAGATCAGGGTTTACCGTTAGGTCATGCCATCGGCACCTCGCACCACTCCCTCTCCGGCCCTATCTCCCGCGTCCGCCCGTGAGGTCTCCCCTCAGCGTTCCACCGTGACCCTGCTTCCCGGCCCTGACGAGCCAGTGCCCGTGCTGCTGATGAACACCATCTGGGCCGACACCAAGGGTGTCCACGACGCTCTGACGACCACGGGCGAGGCCGAAGACTGGACCGCGACAGTTGGCGACCGCCTCCCCGGCATGCACCCTCGTAGAGCCCAATACCGTTACACGAAGGCGGAACTCGTCCGTCTTCGGCAGTTGCGCGAGGCCCTGCGCGATCTGGCCGCCGAGCTCACCGGCGACCCACGGCCGATCGCCTCGGACCGTGACGTCTCCCAGGCACTCGCGAGGGTCAACGAGGC
>DASSJT010000073.1:0-70458 GCA_035691065.1 Dermatophilaceae bacterium | reverse complement strand
ACTCGTGCCGTGCCTCGTCGGGCACGGCCACGTCGATGATCGGCGTCGGGTCGGCGTCTCGTGGCGTCGCGGCGGTGTCGGTCACGGTGCCATCCTGCCGCACGCCGGTGACACGAGGGGCGCCCTCAAACGCCCCGACTCCCGTCGGCCACCTCCCCAGCCCCATGACGGTTCCCAGCCTCGCCCGCCCACCTCTCGACCTCATGGCGGCCCTCCGCCAGACCTTCCCGACTTCGTCTGCAGCGGCAGCGGCGTGGAGCCGGAACCGGCCGCCCAGGCGCTCCACCGGCATACGACGTCGGTTTGCCGGACGGTAGCCAGACGGCTGCCGGGGTGGCAAGAATGTGGGCACCACGGTGGTACGCGGCGGTCCGCCGCCCTGGTCACGGCCAACAGGTGTTGGTCACAACCAACGGGTGTCCTCCGTGGTGCGGCAGCACGAGCCAGTTCCATCAGCCTGAGCCGGCACGAGTCAACAGGAGCCAACGATGACCAACCTCGCCAGCAACCTCCTTGCGACCGCGGAGAAACACCCGGACAAGGCAGCGATCAAGCTCGATGGACTTGGGCTGACCTGGTCGCAGCTGCGCGACCAGTCCCTGGCGGCGGCCGGCGCCCTCCGGGCCGCGGGCATCGAGCCCGGCGACCGCGTGGCGCTGATCCTGCCCAACGTCCCGGCATACCCGATCCTGTTCTTCGGCACGCTGATGGCCGGCGGCATCGTGGTCCCGATGAACCCCCTCCTGAAGTCGCACGAGATCGACTACTACTTCTCCGACAGCGGCGCCAAGATCGCGTTCGTCTGGGGGGACTTCGCCGAGGAGGCTCGCAAGGGTGCCGAGGGTCCTGGAACGCGGGTCGTCCAGAGCGGTCCGATGGGGCCTTCGGCGGAGGACTTCGCCCCGGCCGAGCCGCTGGCGGGGCTGGTCGAGCGCGACGACAGCGACACCGCCCTGATCCTCTACACCTCCGGAACGACCGGACGCCCCAAGGGTGCCGAGCTCACGCACAGCAACGTCAACCTCAACGCCCGTCGCTGCGCCGAGGTGATCCTCGAGCTCAGCGAGGACGACGTGATCATGGGCTGCCTCCCGCTGTTCCACGTGTTCGGGCTCGTCGTGGGACTCCAGGCGGCGACGGTCTGCGGCGCCGCGCTGGCGCTGATCCCCCGGTTCGACCCCGGCAAGGCGCTCGAGGTCATCCAGCGGGAGAAGGTCACAGTGTTCGAGGGCGTCCCCACGATGTATGCCGGGATCCTGCACCACACGGACGCCGGCTCGGCCGACACCAGCTCACTGCGCGTCTGCGCCTCGGGCGGCTCTGCCATGCCCGCCGAGGTCATGAAGGCGTTCGAGGAGAAGTTCGGCTGCATGATCCTGGAGGGCTACGGCCTGTCCGAGACCTCACCTGTGGCGTCGTTCAACCTGCCCGACCGCGAGCGCAAGCCCGGCACGATCGGCGTCTCGATCCCCGGCTGCGACATGAAGCTCGTGGGGCTCGATGGCCAGGACGTGGGTCCGGGCGAGGGGGTCGGCGAGATCGCGATCCGCGGGGACAACCTGATGAAGGGGTACTGGAACAAGCCCGAGGCAACGGCCGAGGCCATCCCCGATGGCTGGTTCCGCACCGGGGACCTCGCGACCGTCGACGAGGAGGGTTACTACACCATCGTCGACCGCAAGAAGGACATGATCATCCGGGGCGGCTTCAACGTGTACCCGCGCGAGGTGGAGGAGGTCCTGTACGAGCACCCTGACGTGCTCGAGGCCGCGGTCGTCGGAATCCCCGACGAGCACTGGGGCGAGGAGATCGGCGCGGCGGTGGCCCTCAAGCCGGGCAGCACGGCGACCCTCGAGGACGTCCAGCAGTTCGTCAAGGAGCGGATCGCCGCCTACAAGTACCCGCGAAAGCTCTGGTCGATCGCCGAGCTGCCCAAGGGCCCGACCGGCAAGATCCTGCGGCGCGAGGTCAAGCCGCCTGCGGACGCCTCCGCGGACGCCTGACGCTCCTGCTGCCGGCGCGCCGGGGCCAGCCCACGACGACAGCCGATCCCAGCACGATGGCAGCTCCCAACAGCTGCGGCCAGGCCAGGTGCTCGTCGAGCACGACGACTCCGAGCAGGACCGAGACGACGGGGATCAGGTAGGTGACGGTGGTGCTCACCGTTGCGCCTGCGGCGCGGACCACGTCGAACTGGAGCATGTAGGCCAGCCCGGTGCCGACCAGGCCCAGGGCCAGCGTCGCGAGCACCGGCGTCAGGGCCGAGCCACCGGTCGTGCTCGCGTGGAGCGACCACGGCGCGTCGAGGGTGGCGCGCTGGGTCCACCACCAGATGGCCAGCACGGGCACCATGAGCACCGAGCCCACCAGCAGGAGGGCGGCCGGCATCGACAGCCCGCCGAAGTCGACCTGCCCGAGGAAGCGCCGGTTGTAGGTCCAGCCCAACCCGTAGCTCGCCCCGGCCACGAGGGTCATGCCGAACCCCAGCAGGTTGGGACGACCGGCCGCCGCCCAAGGCTGCATGATCACCACGACACCGACGAAGCCGACCAGCACCGCGGCCAGCTTGTGGGGCGCGAGGCGCTCGCTCGGCAGCAGGACCAGGCTGCACACCACGGCGACCAACGGGGTCGTTGCGTTGCCGATGCCGGCGAGAGCCGACGACACGCGCTCCTCGCCCAGGGCGAACAGGGAGAACGGCAGCACCGACAGGAACACCCCTGACACGGCGAGGTGGGCCCACGTGCGTCGCCCCCGCGGCAGCCGCCCGCCGGTCAGAGACAGGAGCACGACCAACGTGGCCGCGCCGGCGAAGATCCGGAGCCCCGAGATCTGCAGCGGCGCCAGAGACCTGAGCCCGATCTTCATCAGCAGGAAGCTCGATCCCCAGATCAGGGCCAGGCTGCCGAACTTGAGCTGCCACGGCATCCGCTGCGCAGCGGCCTGAGTGGGCGGACTCGCGGCGACGTCTGCGCCCGCTCCGCCGGCTCCGGCGGCCGCGCCCCCTGTGTCCGCGCCACCCCCAGAGGTGGCACCGGTCTCGCTGGTCGCGCCACCCGTGGCTGCCGTGGTGGTCATGAGCTTCTCGCTTCGTCGGTGAGAGCCCTGGCGGTGGCCAGAGCCGCTCCTTGAACGCTGCGAGCCCCCTCGGGTGTGAGCGAGGCGAGCCCGCACGCTGGCGACACGACGATCTCATCGAGCCCCGACAGGGCCAACCCGGTGCGCTGCCAACCCTCCTTGAGTTGCTGCCAGGCTGCTCGTGAGGTGCCGCTTCCATCGGTTGGCAGGCACCCGGCATACAGCCCGATCCCCTCCTCCACGGTGGTGGCGACGGACTCCCAGCGCGCCGGTGACAGCGCTGTGGTGTCCATGGCGACGGCACCCACGCCTGTGGTGCGCAGCAGCGGAAGCGGTATGCCGGGGTGGCAGCAGTGCACAACCGTCGCCCGGGTGCCTGCCGCCTCCAGCACGGTGCGTATGCCGGTCGCCGCGGCCTGTGGGTCGACGGCGCGGATGTGGCCGTAGCCACTGGCGGTGGGCAGGCTGCCGGCCAGGACGGCGGGCAGGGAGGGCTCGTCCAGCTGCAGGATGACCTGGGCGCCGGGCACGAGCCGCTGCACCTCGTCGAGGTGCACGCGGACCCCCTCGGCGAGTGACGCGGTGAGGTCGCGCGCCGCGCCCGCGTCGACCACTGCCTTCTCCCCGCGCGTGAGCTCGAGAGCGGCAGCCAGGGTCCACGGACCGGCGACCTGCACCTTGAGGTCGCCCTGGTAGCCGTCGAAGGCCTCGGCGAGCTCGTCGAGGTCGCGCTGCCACAGGGCCGCGGTCCGTTGCGCGTCGCGACCGGCGCGGTCGACGAGGCGCCATCCGGCCGGCTGCAGGTCGACCGGCATCTCGACCAGCAGACCCGCAGCGCGCCCGACCATGTCGGCCCCCGGCCCGCGCGCGGGCAGCTCAGGGAGGTAGGGAAGTCCGAGCTCGTCGTCAGCGAGCTGCCCACGGACCTCCCGCAGCGCCTCCCGGATGTCGCTGCCCGGCCATGAGCCCATGCCTGTCGCGCGCGTCACGCGGAGAAGTCAAACACGAGCCGGTGACGGCATCACTTCCCGTTCTTGACCTGCCTGTTGGCGGCCAGCATGGCGGACTGCAGCTCGTCGGTACTCATCACGTGGCCGGCGACGGTCCCGGATGCGAGCGCGTCGCGACTGACCCCGGAGATGTGGATGTTGAGGGTCGAGCCACCACCGGTGCGGTGCTCGTTGATCACCGATCGCGTGATCGCACCCTGACCGGTCCATGTGACGTCCAGGCTCACCGTCGAGTCAATGCACTCCGGGTCCTCGTTCAACCTGGGGTCGAAGCTGCAGGTGGTCGCCGGCAGGTCCTCGGCCGTGACTTCCCGGCCCCTTCAACGACAGGTGTCCCCGGCGATCCCGCAAAGGGGACAAGGTCCCGTTCGCTGGTGAGCCGCTTGCGACCGGCAAACCCGGCAGCACGGCATACCGCCGCGCAATGGGCAGGCCCGCGGGCGCGGCTTCTCCCGCGCGCATGTCCACTCAGCGCAGCAACGGCCAGCGGGCGCACCGCCCGCCAGCGACCGCGAGAGGATGCGGCCATGACTCTCGAGATCCGTCCCCTCACCGAGGAAGACACGGATGCCTCACGTCGGCTGAGCCACGAGGCGTTCGGAGGGCCGGCGAGGGCACCGGCCAGCTCGCCGCCCTGGCCGCCTCCCGGATACCACGGCTTCGGCGCGTTCGAGGACGGCGAGCTGGTGGCCAAGATCGCCGACCGGGAGTACGACTCGCACTTCGGTGGGGCAGTCGTCCCGACCTGCGGCATCGCGGGGGTCACGGTAGTGGCTGAACGCAGGGGCGAGGGCCTGATGGGTGCGCTCATGGAGGCTGCTGTGCGGTCTGGCGTCTCGCGAGGCTGCGCCATCTCGACCCTCTTCCCCACCGTACCGGCGATCTACCGTCCGTTCGGGTTCGAGACCATCACCGACTACCAGACGGTCGAGCTGCCGACCGCCGCACTTGCGGCAGTCGCTGCACCGCAGTCCGGAACCGTCGCCGTGCGGCGCGCCTCGGCGGCCGACTTCGACGCGGTCCGACAGGTCTACGACTGGTGGGCAGCGGCGCAGAACGGGCCGCTGACCAGGCGGGGCGTGAGCTTCACCGCCACGGCCGAGGACTTCATCGGCGCCTTCTCCGGCGTGACCGTGGCCGTCACTGACGATGGTGCCGTTGAGGGATACCTGAGCTGGCGCCGGCTCAAGGGGTACGACAGCGAGGGTGCCGTCGAGGTTGCAGACCTGCTCGCCGTGAGTGCCGGCGCGGCTCGTGCGTTGCTCAGGTTCCTGGGCTCGATGGCCACGACGGCGCCGGCTGTGCGCCTCGACACGTCGGGGTTCGACCTGATCCGCACGCTCATCCCGACGGCGGACTGGAAGATCACGGACTCCGTGCCTTACATGCTGCGGCTGCTGGACGTCCCGGGTGCGTTGGCACCGCTTGCCTATCCGTATGCCGTGTTCCCGGCCCTGCGCTTCCAGGTCGTCGGCGACCGGTTGGGCCTGATCGACGGCAGCTACCGGCTCGAGGTGGCCTCGGGAGCCGGCCGGTGCGAGCGCGACGCGGAGTCCACCGGGGAGACCGCTGCTGGCGAGGCCGGAGCTGGCCAGGCCGGAAGTGGCGAGGCCGGAGCTCGCGAGGCCGGGAGTGGCGAAGCCCCCACTGTCTTCACACCGCAGGGGCTGGCACTGATGTACGCAGGAACCCTCTCGATGGCCGGGATCCGCGGGACCGGGCATGCATCCGGCGGGTCGTCTCGAACCGACGGCATCTGGGACGCGCTCTTCGGCGGGCGGCAGGCGCACGTTCGGGACTACTTCTGACGCCATTGGTAGCCCAGCCCTGTCGTGTGCGTGGCAGGGCTGTGGGTGGCGTTGCAGCGCCGGGCCCTCGGGTGGCAGCGCCGGGCCCTCGGGGTGGCAGCGCCCACCCTCGGCATCGCGGCAACGGGCTGTCAGGAGCCGCCGGTAGGATCTTGAAGTCGTCTGCTTGTGAGCGGATCACCCTGTGCTGCAAGAGAATTCGGAAGATCTTGGGTTGAGGCGGTCTGCATTCTCTAATAGAGTTCGAACACCAGTTCGATGTTGGGGGGTTCAATGACCACACTTACGGCGTCTTCGCTGACGTTCGGTGATGGGCAGATGACCGTCGCGACGGTTCAACGCATGGACCCCTTCGCCCTCGCCGCGGCGATCCGGCCCCTCTCTGTCGACGACGTGGCCGGCTTGGCCGAAGGTGAGGCCGAAGCCCTGGTCGCTGCGTGCGAGCGCATCAGCACGGCTGTGCAGGCGCGTGCCTCGGTCGCCTCAGCTGCCTTGGTGCATCGAGTTCAGCAGAGGCTCGACCACGAGGCGGAGGAGTTCAAGCGCGTGACCGGCCGGGGCCAGCCCTTCGTCGCTGCCGGCGATGACCTGGTGCCGTCAATGCTCGCTCCCGCCCTGCGGGTTGCGCCTCGCACAGTGGCGACACGGGTGGACGCGGACTGCTTCCTGGTCAACCACCTGCCCATGACGCTCGCGGCCTACTGGGCCGGCGACCTGGAGCGCCACCGCGCCGACGCCGTGACTGATCACAGCATCTTCCTGCCTGAGCCACTCCGAGCGCGCTACGAGGCCCTCGTGCTCGAGAGCGGGGTGGACACCGAGACCGGTGAGGCATCGGTCCTCTCCTCGCGCATTCGCGACCTGTCCCGCTCCGCCCTCTCCCGACGGGCGGCCAAAATCGCCAGAGAGCTCGACCCCGACCACACACGGGCAGCGGCAGAGGCAGCACACGCTGCGCGTACGGTCAATGCCTGGCCGGCCGACGCACCCGGCATGACGCGGTGGTCGGCCACGCTTCCATCCGACACCTCCCACCGCATGTGGGCGGCCGTCGACCAGCTGGCGACCGACTACGTGCGCGCCAACCCGGCCCTCGCGATCGACGCCGCGCGAGCAGATGCGCTCGCCGATCTCGTCCTGGCCAACGCCTCGGTGACGACCACCGTCACACTCTTGGTGCCCACGATCGCCTTGTCCGCTGCACTCCAGCCGCCGGCTTCTCCTCATGCCGGCCCGCTGGGATCGATCGTCACGGGGCCTTCTGCCCCCATTGCTGGTGCTGCCATGTGCTGGGTGGTTGGCGGCATGGTCGAAGACCGTCGCATCGGTGCCCTTCTTCCGGAGACCGTGGCCAAGCTGCTCGCCGAGCCCGCAACCCTGGTTCGGCTCGCACGGCTCGATGGGGACGGAACCATCGCTACTGACCCCCGCAAGCACGATCCCAGTGCCGAGCTTCGGCGAGCCGTCCAGACTCGCGACGGAACGTGTCGCTTCCCCGGCTGTCACACGCCCGCTAATCGCTGCGACATCGACCACGTGATCGAGTTCCCCCGTGGGCTCACCGAGCTCACGAACCTCGCGACCCTCTGCCGCCGGCATCACCTGCTGAAACACCACGGTGGATGGAAGCCCACACTGGCATTAGACGGAGTCCTCACGTGGCACACTCCCGACGGCCGGACCTACACGACTGAGCCACAGGGCCGCCAACTGCTGGCCAACCTGGGTCTCCCGCGGACCGAAGGCGTGGCACGCGCCGCAAGCGGCGCCATGGCCGTCGGGGCAAAGACACCCAACACACCCAGCGCCCTGGTCTTGGGCGCCACGGTGCTCGAAGCGACATTCGCCGGCCTCGTGGACGGCAGCCCGGGCACAGGCGCCAGGTCTGAGCCCCCACCCGACGTGCACTTCCTGATGCGCAGATGGACGGTCGACCTGAAAGACAACGCAGCATGAGCGCCGGAGGACGCCACGGCCTCACCAAGCCGGTTCACGTGCCGAGGCGTCAGCGCTCGAGCCGTGCCGATGCGATGGTTGCGGAGCCGACGACCCGCGTGCCCTCGTACAGCACCACCGACTGGCCGGGTGCCACGCCCCGCAGCCGAGACTCAAGCCGCACCTCGACGCGGTCACCGTCTGCCCACGCCGTTGCGGGCACCTCCTGCCCGTGGGCTCGCACCTGGGCGCCAACCGGGACGATGCCCTCGGGAGCCTCTCCGCACCAGCGCGCGTGCTCACCGGTCAGCGCATTCACTCCGAGCAGGCCTGCGGTGCCGACCACCACTGTGTTGGAGCGTGCGTCGACGTCGACGACATAGCGCGGCTCACCGTCCATCGACGAGCGCGGCAGACCGAGGCCTCGGCGCTGCCCCACGGTGTACGCATAGGCGCCAGCATGCCGCCCGACCACGGCACCGGACGCGTCGACGATGTCACCGGACTGCTCACCCAAGCGCTCGGTGAGCCAGGCCCGCGTATCGCCGTCTGAGATGAAGCAGATGTCGTGCGAGTCCGGCTTGTTAGCAACGTAGAAGCCGCGGCGAGCCGCCTCCTCGCGAATCCGCGGCTTCGTGGTGTCGCCGAGCGGGAAGAACGACCGGGCCAGCTGCTCGGCGGTCAGCACCCCCAGCACGTAGGACTGGTCCTTCGCGGTGTCGACAGCTCGGTGCAGCTCCCTGCGACCGTCCGGCCGCTCAACCATCTGGGCATAGTGACCCGTGGCCACAGCGTCGAACCCCAGAGCCATGGCCTTGTCCAGCAGTGCCGCGAACTTGATCTTCTCGTTGCAGCGCAGGCACGGATTGGGGGTGCGCCCCGCCGAGTACTCCGCCACGAAGTCGTCCACAACGTCCCGCTTGAACCGACCAGCCATGTCCCAGACGTAGAACGGGATACCAAGCATGTCGGCGACGCGGCGCGCGTCCCCGGCGTCCTCGATCGTGCAGCACCCGCGCGCACTCTCACGCAGCGTCGCCGCGCTCTGGCTCAGCGCCAAGTGCACGCCGACGACCTCATGTCCGGCGTCGAGCATGCGCCCGGCGGCGACGGCGGAGTCCACCCCGCCGCTCATGGCAGCTACGACGCGCATCGTCCAAGGATAGAGGGGGTATGCCGGTCAGCCGGTACCGCGCAGTGGGCGCGCCGTCGGCCCAGCACGCCATGCCTCATCGGTCCGGTAACCGGTACCGCGCAGTGCGAGACCGGAAGCCCAATACCCGCGCGGCCGCTGGCCGCAACCGGCACGGCCTGTGGCTGCTACACCGCGCCGACCACTCCCGCCAGCCAACGGGGCGTGGCAGCACCGTCGAGGCAGATGGCACGCCAACGGCGTACCGAACGTCAGTAGACCGAGACGTGCACGTGGTCGTAGTGGTTGGCGGTGATGCTCCCGCGGTCCTCCATGAGGCGCCAGGTGGTGGTTCCCGGGAACCAGATGCGCTGCTCCCAGATGAGGTACTTGATGCTCAGCTCGGCGGCGTGCGCCTGCAGGTAGATGACGATGCGGTCGCCCTGGGAGCTGGTGCACATGATGTCCACGGCGTGCCCCGTGCCATGGTCGCCAGGGTCCCCCGCCCGGTAGCCCCCGATCGTGCCGATCTCGGGGAACGCCGTGCGAATGGCGACGTAGACGCGCTGGGCGTTGGGACCCAGCCCAAGCGCTTTCGCCTCCGCCAGGAGCCGCGCGTCGGCGGTGACCAGACCGGCGGGTGAGTCCGGGGCGGCCGGCTTCTTGGTGTTCTTCGCATCCGCCGTGAACCCGAGGGCACCGAACGACGGCTGCATCGGCCCCGACCTGGCCTGCGGTGCCACGACCGCCGGAAGCGCAGCCCGGGCGATCGACCGTGACGCCGCCCGGTCACCTCGGCCATCGGCGAACATGGCCGCAGTCCGGGTGCTGGCGGCGAGCTCCGTCGAGCGGTCGGCCGGCAGAGTGCCTTCGGCCGTGGCCACGGTCGTCGTACCGGCGCCGAGCAGCAGGCCGAAGCCCACCATTACTTTGGCGCTCTTCGCCGACATGGGCCCGGCAAAGCCGAGATCTGGCAGGCGTCGCACATGGCCCGAGGCGTGGCGCGCAGGGGCATCGCGTCGTTCGGACATGGATGACCTCAGTGCAGGGGGACGGTCGGCACGACCATACCGGGGATCGGTCGCCGAGTGGAGCAACCGCGCGAGATTCGGCGCTCAGGGCGTGAGGCAGGTCACGCGACCCCGTGCGCCCGCCGCGCGCGCTCGACCGCACCGGGCAGCGCACGCAGGAACGCGTCGACGTCCTCGTCGGTCGAGGTGTGGCCAAGCGTGAGGCGTAGCGCGCCGCGCGCCCGAGCCTCGGTATACCCCATGGCCAGCAGGACATGACTCGGCTGTGGCACCCCGGCCTGGCACGCTGACCCGGTGGAGCACTCGACGCCTGCGGCGTCGAGGAGGTAGAGCAGCGAGTCACCCTCACAGTCGGGCACCAGGAGGTGGGCGTTGCCGGGCAGGCGTCGTATGCCGTCGCCGGCCTTCCACAGGCCCGTCACGGTGATGTCGTACCCCAAGCTCACCGCCGACTCGATGAGCCGATCGCGCAGGCCGACCAGCCGCGCGGCCTCGGACTCGCGCTGGGCGGCCGATGCATCGACGGCGACTGCGAAGCCCCGGATGGCCGGCACGTCGAGCGTGCCGCTGCGGACCTGGCGTTCTTGTCCCCCACCATGAAGCAACGGCACGAGCTGGGCGTCGCGCCTCGCCACCAGGGCGCCGATGCCCGTCGGGCCGCCGCACTTGTGGCCGCTCAGGGTCATGAGGTCGGCACCGCTGGCCGCGAAGTCCACCTCAAGGTCTCCGAGTGCCTGCACCGCGTCCGTGTGCATGGGGATGCCGAACTCGTGCGCCACCGAGGCGATCTCTCGCACCGGCTGGACCGTGCCGACCTCGTTGTTGGCCCACATGACGCTGACCAGGGCCACCGTCTCAGGGCTGTCGCCGATCGCCGACCGAACGGCATCGCTGCTCACCACGCCGAGTGGGCTCGGCTCGACCCAGGTGACCTCGGCTCCCTCCTCCTTCACGAGGTACTCGACCGAGTCGAGCACGGCGTGGTGCTCAATGGCACTCACGACCAGCCGGGTGCGTGTGGGATCAGCCTTGCGGCGGGCCCAGAAGGTGCCCTTGATCGCCAGGTTGTCGGCCTCGGTGCCGCCGGCGGTGAAGATCACTTCGGACGGACGGGCGCCGATGGCGCGGGCGAGCCGCTCGCGGGACTCCTCCACCACGCGGCGGGCCATGCGACCGGACGTGTGCAGGGATGAGGCGTTGCCGACCGCCCTCATCTGTTCGCTCATTGCCTCGATCGCCGCGGCAAGCATCGGGGTCGTCGCCGCATGGTCGAGGTAGGCGGTCACCGCACGATTCTACGGGCGCAGCCCTGGGCGGGCCCCTCGGGCACTCGCCCGGACAGCTCTGAGTGCAGGGAGCTTCGCTCATTCCACCGCGTCAACGTGACCTCTGGGCGTACGTTTCGGAGCGCCCTGAGCGATGAGACCTCGGCCGAGGGACCGGGAGAGCACAACCCGTTCTGGACGGCAGTCTGGTCCCGAGTCCGACGGGAGTCAGGCGGGAACGGCGGCCTCCACGAAGTGGCTCATGACCTCGGGCCACTCCTCCTCGTAGGTGGCCAGCGCCTGGTCCCGGTCGTGCGGACGCTCCCACGCGGTCTGCTCCAACGCGACCCGCGTCATGGTGCCCTCGGCGCCGAAGACGACGAGCAGGTCGGTCGCCTCCTCCTGGAGCGTCCCGGCGTGCCACGCCAGCCGGAGCCGGTCCGGCGCCTCCCACTCGACCACTTCGGCCCAGGTCGCCGGCGGCCGGTCGGGGTGCCGCTCGACCACGCGGGTCCAAGCCGTACCGGCGCCACCATCGCCCTCGAAAGCCACGCTCCCGCCCGCCCCGAAGACGGAGTGGGTCGCCATGGGCCACCACCGCCCGATGTGGGCCGTGAAGAGCTCGAACGCAGACTCCTGGTCCAGGCCGACGACGACCTCGTGCCGGACCGCCAGCTCGTGCGCGCTCATGAAGCCATCATTGCCCCGGACGCACGCCGCCGTCCCCGAAAGCGACAAGGTCCGGACCCAGCGGGGTCCGGACCTTGTCGCGATATGCCGGCCAGCCGGCATACGAGCAAAGCTGCGGGTCAGCCCTTGGCCGCCTTGACCGCTTCGGTGGCCTGCGGGAGCACCTGGAACAGGTCGCCCACGACGCCGAAGTCGACGAGCTCGAAGATCGGCGCCTCCTCGTCCTTGTTGACCGCGACGATCGTCTTGGACGTCTGCATGCCCGCGCGGTGCTGGATCGCGCCGGAGATGCCGCAGGCCACGTACAGCTGCGGCGAGACCTGCTTGCCGGTCTGTCCCACCTGGGACGTGTGGGGGTACCAGCCCGCGTCGACCGCGGCGCGCGAGGCGCCGACGGCCGCGCCGAGGGAGTCGGCGAACGCCTCGACCGGCGAGAAGTCGCCGGCGGTGCCGCGACCACCGGAGACCACGATCGCGGCCTCGGTGAGCTCGGGCCGTCCGGTGTTCTCCTTGGGCTTGGACTCGGTGATGCGAGCCGACCTGGCCAGGTCGGAGATGGCCACGTCGAGGTCCTCGACGGCCGCCGCGCCCGGCGCCTCCTCGGGTGAGGCGGAGTTGGGCTTGACCGCGATGATCGGCGTGCCCTTGGTGACGGTCGCCTTGACCGTGTAGGAGCCCGCGAACACCGACTGCACGGTCTCCACCCCACTCGCACCCGCCTGGACGTCGACCGCGTCGGTGATCAGGCCGGAGCTGGTCTTGATGGCGAGACGTGCGGCGATCTCCTTGCCGGCGGCGTTGGCGGGAATGAGCACCGCTGCGGGGGAGACCTTGTCGACCAGGGTGGCGAGGACCTCGGCCTGCGGGGCCACGAGGTACTGGGTGATCTCCGGGTTGGTGACGGAGTAGACCTTCTGCGCGCCGTAGGCGGCCAGCGTGCCCTTGGCCGCGTCGAGGCCCTCGCCGACGAAGACGGCGCTCGGCTCGCCCAGGCGGCGGGCGATGGTCAGGAGCTCGGACGTCGTCTTGCGAACGGTTCCCTCGGCGTGGTCGACCAGAACGAGAACTTCAGCCATGAGTACTACCTCTCTTCCTCGTCGGCTCAGATGAACTTCTGGGCGGAGAGGAACTCGGCGAGCTTGGTGCCGCCGTCCCCCTCGTCGGTGATGATCTGGCCCTTCTCGCGCGGCGGCCGCTTGGTGAAGGACTCGACCTTGGTCCAGGCCGCGTCCTGGCCGACCTGTGCGGCGTCGACGCCCAGGTCCGCCAGAGTCCAGTTCTCGACCGGCTTCTTCTTGGCGGCCATGATTCCCTTGAACGAGGGGTAGCGCGGTTCGTTGATCTGGTCGGTGACGGACACCAGCGCCGGCAGCGGGGCGACGATCGTCTCGGAAGCGGAGTCCCCGTCCCGGCGGATCGTGACCTGGCCGTCCTCGACGGCCAGCTCGGAGGCGAACGTCGCCTGCGGCAGGCCGAGGCGCTCGGCAAGCATCGCCGGGACCACGCTCATGGTGCCGTCGGTCGAGGCCATGCCGGTCAGCACGAGGTCGGGCTGCCCGACCTTCTTGATGGCCTCGGCCAGGATGAGCGACGTGGCTACCGCGTCGGAGCCGTGGATGGCCTCGTCGCTGACGTGGACGGCTTTGTCGGCGCCCATCTGGAGGGCCTTCTTCAGCGCGTCGGCGGCCCGGTCCGGACCGACGGTCACCACGGTGACCTCGCCGTCGCCTGCCTCGACCAGCTTGAGCGCCGCCTCGACGGCGTACTCGTCGAGCTCCGAGAGCAGCCCGTCAACGCCAACGCGGTCTGTGGTGTTGTCGGACTCGTTGAACGTGCGGTCGGACTGCGCGTCCGGCACGTACTTGACGCAGACGACGATGTTCATGCGTGGATCGTCCTCTTCTCCATGGTGAATGGGGTTGGTTCGAGTGGTCAGCACTCATCCTGACAGCCAGCGCGGTGGCAGCGAACGGCTCGTCCGCGTGATGCCTGACACCCACGAGGCTAACCGCCCCTAGGCTCGGCCCGAGAGCCCGCAGGAGGTGATCGTGCGCACACCCGTGCTCCCGCTGACGGGCGAGCGCACCGCGCCCGGCGTGTGGCACGAGAACTACTGGTTCCGCCGCCACGAGGTGGTCTACGCGGCCTGTCGAGAGTGGGTCACGGAGCAGCCGTCGATGATCCTCGATGCGGGCTGCGGCGAGGGCTACGGGACCGCGTGCCTGGCCCAGCACTGGTCCGGCACGCACGCGGTCGGGATCGACTATGACCCGCACGCCACAGCGCACGCGAGCGCGGTCCACGGAGGTGGGCACACGGCATACGTGCGTGCAGGTCTGACATCGATTCCCTTGTCCACCAATGCTTTCGACCTCGTGGTATCGCTCCAGACGATCGAGCACATCTGGTCTCCCACTGACTACGTGCGCGAGCTCCTGCGGGTATGCCGGCCGGCCGCGACCGTGATCCTCTCCACTCCCAACCGGCTCACCTTCTCCCCCGGGCTGGGGCGCCGCGCGAAGCCGGACAATGTGTTCCACTCGCGTGAGTACGACGCGGCGGAGCTGGTGGGCGACGTGGGCCGCTGGGCTCCTGGCCTGGCGGTCGAGAGCGTGCTCGGCCTGCGCCATGGGCCGAGGCTCGCTGCGTGGGAGGCGTCACATGGCCCGATCACCCGTGCGCAGCTCTCGGCTCCCCCCGAGGAGTGGCCCAAGCCCCTGGCGGAGATGGTGGCGTCCGTCACTGTCGGCGACTTCACGCTCTCGCCCGAGGCGCTCGACGAGAGCCTTGACGTCGTACTGGTGGCGCAGGCACGCTGACGCCCGGAATGGACCAGCGTCCCGGTCCGGCTGGACCGGCATCCGTCCTGCACCGTCGGTGGTGCACACTGGCCCCCCATGAGCACCGTTCCCGGGGCCTTCTGCCTCGTGCTCCATTCCCACCTGCCGTGGCTGCCGGGCCACGGGGTGTGGCCGCTCGGTGAGGAGTGGTTGCATCAGGCCGTGGGCGAGTCCTACGTCCCGCTCGTGGCCGAGCTCGACAGCCTGGCCGAGGAGGGCCACCGCGACGTCCTCACCCTGGGGGTCACCCCGATCCTGGCCGCCCAGCTGGACCACGAGCAGATGCTCGCCGACACCCGTACCTGGGCGGCGATGTGGGAGCTGCGCACCCGCGAGATGGGGTTCGCCGAGGACGAGGACCACCGACGGGTGGCCGAGCACGAGTACCGCCAGGCTCGGCGAGCCGGGGACCTCCTGGAGACCCGCTGGAGCGCCGGGGGCTCCTCCGTCCTCACCTCGCTCCGGAACGCCGGAGTGGTCGAGCTGCTGGGCGGCCCGGCAGCCCATCCCTTCCTCCCGCTCACCCTGCCTGAGGTCGCCAGGGCCGCCCTCAAGGCCGGGCTCACGGACGGCGCGTGGCGCCTCGGGGCCCGCGCAACCGGCATCTGGTCGCCCGAGTGCGGCTTCTCGCCCTGGCTCGGCGAGCACTTCGACAGCGCGGGAGTCGGGCACTTCCTCGTGGACGAGCAGACGGTGCGGGACGCCGGCGGCCATCCGCATGCCGCGTGGCGCGTGGCCGGCCACCGCGTCGTCGCCGTTCCCCGCGACCTCGAGGTGACAAACCTGGTCTGGTCCTCGCGTGACGGCTACCCGGCGGCCGCGGCATACCGCGACTTCCACGCCCGCGAGGAGTCAACCGGTCTGCGGCTGTGGGCGGTGACCTCTCCCGACGCTGGGCCTGACGACAAGGTCCCCTACGACCCGGAGGCGGCGGGCCGCCAGGTGGCCAAAGACGTGGAGCATTTCGTCAGCTCGGTCCGCAACCGCCTCGAGTCCATGGCTGTGGCCCTGGGCCACCCGGCCCTGGTCGTGGCCGCCTACGACACCGAGCTGTTCGGGCACTGGTGGCATGAAGGGCCGGCGTTCCTCGGCCAGGCCGTCCGAGCCCTCAGGAAGTCCGGGGTCACCGTCACGACGGTCGCCAAGGCAATCGAGGCCGGTATGGTGGCCGGCGAGCTGCAGCTCGGCGAGGGCTCTTGGGGAGCCGGGAAGGACTTCTCGGTGTGGAACGGCCCCGCGGTCACGGACATCGCACGTGAAGGCTTCTGGATGCAGCGTCGCTGGGTCGACCTGATGCACAGGGAAGGGGAACACGGCCGTCTCCGCGTGCGTCGGCCCGATCTCGACCAGCTGCTGCGGACGCTCTTCAACGCGCTGTCCTCCGACTGGGCGTTCCTGGCGAGTCGCGGTCAGTCGGTGGACTATGCGCGGCGCCGCGAGTCGGAGCACCGACGAGACTTCCACGGCCTGGCCCAGCTGATCGAGGACGGCCGACGGCACGACGCCCTCGAAGAGGCTCGCCGGCAAGCACTGACCGACCTCACGTTTCCCGCCCTCGACGCCCGGACGCTCGTCTAGGCCTTACTGGTTCTCGTTGCTGGTTCCCCGTTGATGCTTCCCCGTTGCTGCTTCCCTGGTGCTGGTTCCCCGTTAATGGGTGGCCAGTGGCTGGTTCCTCGCGACCACCCAGCGAGGGACGGGGCGACTGTGTAGAGATAGGGCCGCTCACGCGCGGGTCTTCACCACACGCCCGGGCTGGCCGACGACGACGGACCGCGGCGGGTAGATCCCGCGGGCGACGGCGCTGGCT
Organism: Dermatophilaceae bacterium; assembly: GCA_035691065.1. GTDB lineage: Bacteria > Actinomycetota > Actinomycetes > Actinomycetales > Dermatophilaceae > DASSJT01. The sequence continues at coordinate 53,859 of DASSJT010000073.1, read as the reverse complement.
CCCACCACCGAGTGGGCGCCGATGTCGGTGCCGCGCGTGACCACGACCTTCGTGCCGAGCCAGACGTCGTCGCCGATGCGAACTGGGCTCTTGACGATGCCCTGGTCCTTGATCGGAAGGATCAGGCTGTCCGTGCGGTGGTCGAAGTCGCAGATGTAGACATCGTCGCCGAACAGGCAGGTTTCGCCGATCTCGATGTCGAGCCAGCAGTTGACCGTGTTGCGGATCCCGACCACTGTCTTGGCCCCGATGCGCAGGGTGCCCTCGTGGGCACGCAGCCGCGAGTGGGCACCGAAGTGGGCGTAGGCGCCCACGACGAGGCGGGCGTAGCCCTCGCGCACCTCGAACCGCACGTCGGGGCCGATGAAGCAGGGGCCCTCGAACCGCAGCGACGGGTTGCGCAGGCTCGCGCGGGCCATCCGCAGGTAGCTCGCCAGGTGGTGGCGGGTGTAGGCACGGTGTACGAGCGCCCACCCGATCCAACGCAGCCACGACCCGGGACGAGGCAAGTGGGGCGGGTGCGGCATCGCTCCACCTTGGCCGTGGTCGCGGGCGCTCATGTCCGCTGCGGCCGCCAGATCCACTCCTGCCTCGACCTCGGCGTCCTCGACCGCGACCTCGGCGTCCTCGACCGCGACGGCGGCCGCGTCGACCACGGCGGCGGCCACCGCGGCGGGCGCGGCGGGCGCGGCGGGCGCGGCGGCCGCGGCAGACCCAGCGCGCCGGGTGTTCCCGGTCACCGCTGGATCAGGCGCGCCAGTGGCTGGTGCGTCCGCTGCGCGTCGGTCATCTCGGCTTGGTGCCGGTGATGCCGACGTTGTAGAAGAACCGGTCAGGGACGATGCGCGAGAGAGCGCGGTCCACCTGGGAGAGCCGCTTCCACGACCCATAGGCGAACCTCGCCCAGTTCCACCCCAGCGCACCTTCCTTCACCGCCACCTCGAACGTCCGCACCGGCCAGCCCAGGAACGCCGCCGTCAGCTCCTCGGTGTGGGTGCGCACCTCCGTGGCCCCCGCCCGGCGGGCGGTCGCGGAAAGCTCGCCGGGGTCGAAGGTGTGCAGGTCGACGACCGCCTCCAGCGCAGCGGCCCGCGAGGACTCGTCCAGCTCCTCGGGAGCCCGCGCCCACTTCTCGCGGAGCGGCGGAAGCGCCGTGACATACGTCGTCGCCCCCCAGGTCAGCTGCCCGAGCCGGCGTGCGTACCAGTCGCCGATGCGGGTGGGCTCGCCCGCGATGACGAAGCGCCCGCCTGGGCGAAGGACCCGGAGCATCTCCCGGAAGGCGGCTTCGACGTCGGGGATGTGGTGGATGACCGCGTGGCCGACCACGACGTCGAACGTGTCGTCGTCGTACGGGAGCCGCTCGGCATCGGCCACCCGGCCCTCGACGGTGAACCCGAGCCGGGCGGCATTGCCCTGTGCCGCCTGGACCATGCCCGGCGAGAGGTCGGTCACGTGCACCTCGTCGAGGACGCCGGCCTGCTTGAGGTTGAGCGAGAAGAACCCTGTGCCCGCCCCCAGCTCCAACGCCCGGGCGTACGGCTGCGGCTCGCGGCCGTGTGCCTCACAGCCGATGATGGCGTTGAACCGGTCCCGCGCGTAGTCCATGCAGCGCTCGTCGAAGGAGATCGACCACTTCTCGTCGTAGGTCCGGGCCTCCCAGTCGTGGTAGAGCACCTGGGCGAGCTTGTTGTCGGAGTAGGCGCGCACAATCTCCTCGGCGGACGCCTCCTCCCCCGACGGCCGATCCGCGCCCAGCCCGCCGCCCGGACTTCCGCCCAGCCCCACACCCGGACTCCAGCCCAGCCCCACGCCCGGACTTCCGCCCAGACCCGGGCGCGCCTCGGCGCGGGCCATCAGGCGCCCTCGAACACGGCCTTGCCCGGCCCGTTCTCGACGAACGACCTCATGCCGATCTCCCGGTCGCGCGTGGCGAACAGCGCCGCGAACTGCGCCCGCTCGATCTCCAGGCCGGTCTCGAGGTCGACCTCCAGTCCGCGGTCGATGGCCTCCTTGGCGGCACGCAGGGCGTATGCCGGCCCGCCGACGTAGCGTGCGACGCGGGCTCGCGCCGCGGCATAGACCTCCTCACCCTCGCCCGGCTCCACGACCTCGTCGACGAGGCCGATGGCGAGCGCTTCGTCGGCGGCGACGAACCGGCCGGTGAAGACGATGTCCTTGGCCCGGGCCGGACCCACCAGCCGGCTCAGTCGCTGGGTGCCGCCAGCACCCGGGATCACGCCCAGGAGGATCTCCGGCTGGCCCAGCCTGGCGTTGGTGGCCGCCACCCGGAAGTCGCAGCAGAGGGACAGCTCGCAGCCCCCTCCCAGCGCGTAGCCGGTGATGGCCGCGACGGTCGGCTTCGGGATCCGGGCCACCGCCGTGAACGCCGAGGTGAGGCTGCGGGAGCGGTCGACCATGTCCGTGTAGGACATGTGCTCCATCTCCTTGATGTCCGCCCCGGCTGCGAAGACCTTCGCCCCGCCGTAGACCACGACGGCGGCGACGTCCTTGCGCGCGGTGACCTCCTCCGACGCCTCGCGCAGCGCCTCCTGCAGCTCGATGTTGAGGGCGTTCATCGGCGGTCGGTTGAGCCGCAGCGTGGCGATGCCGCCATCGACCTCCACGGTGAGGACGTCGCCCATCACAGGTCTCCTTCCGGGGCGGCCGGCTGCCCCGCACCGGGGCCCTCGTCGGGGCCGCCCATGACCTTCTCGTGCCACATCTGGACACCCGCGAGGACGATCTGGATGGTGACGTTGAGCAGCCCGGACACGTCGGTCTGGGGCATCACGATGTGCTCGCCCGTGACGACCAGGGTGCCGTTGGCCAGACCGGTCTTGACGATGTTCAGCGTGAGGTTGAGCTCGTTGCACGCGGAGAGCTGGCGCAGCGGGTCGCTCGGCACCGGGGCGCTCAGGGCCCACTGGCCGAAGACCCGCATGATCTGGAAGTCACCCTCGGTGCAGCGCACGAACAGCTGCTGGTCCTGGGCCTTGAAGGCGACGTCGCCGTCGGTGTCGATGTCGGGGTTCAGCCCGGCGTCGATGAGGGCGTCGAGCACCCGGCCCCGGAGCGGGTGCTCGTCCGGCGGCGGAGGGAAGTTGGGCAGGGAGGTCGGGTCGGTCATGCGGCAACACCCCAAGCGAGCCGGCACAGGAGGAGAGTCCTGCGCTCGGTCCCGCAATGCGTCCTGCGCTCCGTCCTGAGCTGCGCGTGGGCGGCCCTCGAGAGGGAGGAGCATGGCCTGGGCAATACCGTCATGCCGCAACCGTAACCACTCCCTACGCTTGGGGCCATGTCGCCTTCCTCGCACCGGGTCAGACGGGCAACCCGCCCTTCTGCTGGCCCGGCCACCGGCCGGGACGCCAGCCCGGCCGCCCTCGACCTCCCGCCCAGCCTCGGCATGACCCTGACCCCCGACGGCGCCGACTTCGCGGTCTACGCAGGCCACGCCGACGGCGTCGAGGTCTGCCTCTTCGACGAGGGCGACGCCGATGGAGCGAGCGAGAAGCGCATGCCCCTCGCCGAGCGGATCCACGGCACGTGGTTCGGCTCGCTTCCGGGGGTCAGGGCAGGGCAGAGGTATGCCGTCCGGGCCAGTGGGCCTTGGAAGCCCCTGGAGGGGCTTCGGCACAACGAGAACAAGCTCCTGCTCGACCCCTATGCGCGGGCGATCGAAGGGTCGGTCACGTGGGGGCCGGCGGTCTACGGGCACCGCGTCCACCGGTCGCTGCGCGGCGACGACGAGCTCAAGTCGTCCCTCGACAGCGCCGGGTCGATGCCCCGGTGCGTCGTGGTCGAGGAGTCCTTCGACTGGGGCGCCGACCGGTCGCCCCAGCACTCGCTTGCCGAGTCCCTGATCTACGAGGCCCACGTGCGGGAGCTCACCCGCCGGCACCCCGGGGTGCCGGAACGCCTGCGCGGAACATATGCCGGAATGGCCCATCCGGCCGTCGTCGAGCACCTCCTCTCGCTGGGGGTCACGGCGGTCGAGCTCCTGCCGGTCCACGCCTTCACGGACGACGCCGAGCTGGTGCGGCGCGGCATGGTCAACCACTGGGGCTACAGCACGCTGGGGTTCTTCGCACCGCATGCTCCGTATGCGGCCGCGACAGACCCCCAGGGCGTGGTCAACGAGTTCAAGGGCATGGTCAAGCTGCTCCACGCGGCCGGCATCGAGGTGCTTCTCGACGTGGTCTACAACCACACGGCCGAGCAGTCCCGCGCGGGCGCGACCCTGTCGTGGCGGGGTCTCGACAACCGGGCCTACTACCGGCTCGACGAGCGCGCCCAGGACATCGACCTCACCGGGTGTGGCAACACCCTCGACCTGCGCAATCCCGTGGTGTGCCGCATGGTCCTGGACTCACTGCGCTACTGGGTCGGCCAGTGCCACGTCGACGGCTTCCGGTTCGACCTCGCCGTGGCTCTGGGCCGGGGTCGCGGCGACGACTTCGACCCCGACCACCCGTTCCTGGTCGCCCTGCGCACCGACCCCGTGCTCTCCCGGGTCAAGCTGATCGCGGAGCCCTGGGACCTCGGCATCCACGGCTGGCGAACCGGCCAGTTCCCACCACCGTTCAGCGAGTGGAACGACCGGTTCCGCGACACGGCGCGGACGTTCTGGCTCACCGACGTGCGCGCCGCCATCGAACGGACCGGCGGCCATGGCGTCCGGGAGCTCGCGACCCGGCTGGCCGGCTCCGAGGACCTCTTCGGGAAGCGGGACCGCGGCACCCTCGCGTCGATCAACTTCGTGACCGCCCACGACGGGTTCACGGTTGCCGACCTCACGGCATACAACACCAAGCACAACGAGGGCAACGGCGAGGGAAACCACGACGGCAGCGACAACAACCGCTCGTGGAACCACGGTGTCGAGGGCCCCATCGACGACGAGGGCGTCAACACGGCCCGGCGGCGCTCGATGCGCAACCTCCTCGGCACGCTTCTGGTCTCCACGGGGGTCCCGATGCTGCTCTCCGGCGACGAGATGGGCCGCACCCGCGGCGGCAACAACAACCCCTACTGCCAGGACAACGAGGTCTCGTGGCTCTCGTGGGACCTCGAGGGGTGGCAGGTGGGGCTGCTCGAGACCGTGCGCTACCTTGCGGCCCTGCGCCGCGAGCACCCCGTGCTTCGCCAGCGGTCGTTCTTCACCGGGCGAGAGGTGCACGAGGACGGGTCGACCGACCTCTCCTGGTTCGACGCCCGGGGAGTGCACATGGACAACCGCCGGTGGGAGGACCCCTCGGCGCGCACCCTGCAGATGCTCCTCGACGGCGCCTGGATCCACGAGCAATCCGTTCTGCTGGTCCTCCACGGAGGGGCGACCGAGCAGGAGGTGCGCCTGCCGGAGGTGCCCGGGCTCACGGCATACCAGCTGCTCTGGGACAGCAGCCATGAGGTGCCCGGGGAGCCCGGCGACCCGCAACCCCCCGGGGTGGTGCGGGTGGGCGCCTCGAGCATGCGGGTCTACCGCGCCTGGGACCCGACCTGAGGAACTGGGTCAGCCCCGGCGGGCCAGCTGGCCCAGTCAGGGCAGCCGCCGGTCTTTCTAGAGGGCAGCCGCCGCTTCCCTGGCCGGGCCAGCCGCGGCTCTCCCTAGTCGGGCCAGCCGCCGCCGCTCTGGTCGGGAGCCGTGGCGACGAGCTGCTCACACGCCCGCAGCGCCTCGGCGCGGGCCCAGCCGGGCGGCCGGGAGCCCATCCGGCGGCCGCGCTGCACGATGTCGCGGACAGCGCGGTACTGGCGGTCGGAGAGGCCCATCTCCTGGTAGTCCAGGCCCCAGTCCGGCGGGTGCGACAGGGCCTCGTCCGACCAGTACGCCACGCTGCGGGTACACACCTCGAGCTGGGTCGGGGCGGACGTCGTCGCTGTGGTGGGGACGGCCGACCCGCCCTGGTCACCGCCACCTCCAGGCGAGCACCCAGCCGCCCCGCCCGCCAGCAGGACTGCAGCCAGCGCGATGGGGCAGACGGTGGCGGGTTGGCTCAACGGCATACCTCGACATCCTGCCCGACCCTCCGCGGATGTCCCGCCGGCGGGCCGGGCAGGTGCCAGGCGGTATGCCGTCGCTAGGCGTTCGCGACCAGCCCGAGGTTCGAGGGGGTGGCCAGGCCGGCGTGCAGCGGCAGGATGCGCACGGTGTAGCCGAACGAACCGGTCGTCGAGAGCGGGATGTCACCGGAGAACTGGTGCTTGCCGGCCTCGTAGGTGGCGCTGTGGGCCAGCGACACGGTGTGCACGTCGTTCAGGTCGTCTGCGTCGGTGGCCCGGCCATAGGCGACCTGGACGTCGACCTCATGGGGCTCCAGCTCGCCGAGCGAGACGTAGGCGGTGACGTGGAGCGTCTCGCCGGTCTGGGGCGAGTCGCCCACGCCTGAGGACTCGACGTGGTCCACGTGCACCGAGGGCCAGGCCTCGCGGGCCTTGGCCTTGTAGGCCGCCAGGTCGCGCGCGCCGACGTAGGTCTTGCCGTTGAGCGACCAGCCGGCGCGCGCCGCAGGCGTGTAGAGCTGCTCGGTGTAGTCGCGGACCATGCGGCTGGCGAGCACCTTCGGGCCCAGCGTCGCAAGGGTGTGGGTGATCATCGACAGCCAGTTCTGGGGCAGGCCGTCGGAGTCCCGGTCGTAGAAGCGCGGGGCCACCTGGGTCTCGATCAGGTCATAGAGCGCCGCCGCCTCGAGGTCGTCCCGCCGGTGCGGGTCCTCGACGCCGTCGGCGGTCGGGATCGCCCAGCCGTTCTCGCCGTCGTACCACTCGTCCCACCAGCCGTCGAGGATCGAGAGGTTGAGCGCGCCGTTGAGGGCGGCCTTCATGCCCGAGGTGCCGCAGGCCTCGAACGGGCGCAGCGGGTTGTTCAGCCAGACGTCGCAGCCCGGGTAGAGGTGCTGGGCCATCGCGATGTCGTAGTTGGGCAGGAAGGCGATGCGGTGGCGGACCTCCGGATCGTCGGCGAAGCGGACCATCTGCTGGATCAGCTGCTTGCCGGTCTCGTCCGCCGGGTGCGACTTGCCCGCGATGACCAGCTGGATCGGGCGGTCGGCGTCGAGCAGCAGCTTCTTGAGGCGGCCGGGGTCGCGAAGCATGAGAGTGAGGCGTTTGTACGTGGGCACCCGGCGGGCGAAGCCGATCGTGAGGACGTCGGGGTCCAGGATGTCGTCGACCCAGCCCAGCTCGGCCGGCGAGGCCCCACGCTTGGCCCAGGACGAGCGCATCCGCCGCCGGGACTCCTCGACCAGCTGGCGACGCAGGTCGCGCTTGGTCGCCCAGATCTCCGACCTGGGGACCTCGGCGATGCGGCCCCATGCGTCGTCGCGCTCGATGTCGTGGGTGTGCAGGTGTCGCTCAGCGAGCTCGTAGACGCGACGGTCGACCCACGTGGGAGCGTGGACGCCGTTGGTGATGCTCGTGATCGGCACCTCGGCGTCGTCGAAGCCCGGCCAGAGGCCGTCGAACATCTCCCGGCTCACGACGCCATGCAGCTTCGAGACGCCGTTGGCGCGCTGGGCCAGTCGCAGTCCCATGACGGCCATGTTGAAGATGCCCGCGCTGCCGCCCTCGTAGGTCTCGGCCCCCAGCTCGAGGAGGCGCTGGAGCGGGACGCCCGGCACGGCCTGGTCGCCGCCGAAGTAGAGCTCGATGAGGCTCGACTCGAACCGGTCGATGCCGGCGGGTACGGGAGTGTGGGTGGTGAAGACCGTTGCAGCGCGGACCGCTTCGAGCGCCTCGTCGAAGGACATGGCGTGCTCGGTGGCGAGCTCGTGGATCCGCTCGATGCCCAGGAACCCGGCGTGGCCCTCGTTGGTGTGATAGACGTCCGGCGCCGGCGTGCCGGTGAGCCGCGACCACAGCCGCAGGGCGCGCACGCCGCCCATGCCGAGGAGCATCTCCTGCTGGAGCCGCTGCTCGCCGCCCCCGCCGTAGAGCCGGTTGGTGACGTTGCGCGCGGCCTCGTCGTTGCCCGGCACGTCCGAGTCGAGCAGCAGCAGCGGCACCCGGCCGACCTGCGCCCGCCAGACATGGGCGCGCAGCTCGCGGCCGCCGGGCTGCTTGAGGGTGATGACCGCCGGCGTGCCGTCGTTCTCCCGCACCAGGGAGAGGGGAAGGCCGTCGGGGTCGAGGACCGGGTAGGTCTCCTGCTGCCAGCCGTCGCGGTTGAGCGACTGCTTGAAGTAGCCGGTCTTGTAGAACAGGCCGACGCCGACGATGGGCACGCCGAGGTCGGACGCGGACTTGAGGTGGTCGCCCGCGAGGATGCCCAGCCCCCCGGAGTACTGCGGCAGCGCCTCGGTGATGCCGAACTCGGGGCTGAAGTAGGCAATGGACCGCGGGGCCCCGCCCTCGGCCTGCTCTGCGTAGCGCTGGTACCAGCGGGGCTTGGAGAGGTAGTCGTCGAGGGCCGCCTTGGCGTCGGCCACCCGCGCGACGAACTCCCCGTCCGCCGCGAGCGCCGCGAGCTCCTCGGTCGAGAGGGCCGACAGCAGGGCCACCGGATCCTTGCGGACGGCTGCCCAGCGCGCGCCGTCGATGGCGGCGAAGAGGTCGCGTGTGGGCGGGTGCCAGGACCAGCGCAGGTTGCTGGCGAGCTCTCCCAGGGCGGCGATGGGCGCGGGGAGCATGGTGCGGACAGAGAACCGTCGGATGGCCTTCACGAGGGGCCATCATAGGGTGATCGGGAGGGTGGTCTGTCAACTTCTTGCAGGACTTTCATCTCCTTTCAGAATCGCCCACGCGGGGTCGCCGACGGCAGCTCTACGGTGGACGATCGGGGCTCGCCCACAGGAGCCGGGCGGTGGGGAACGGGCCTGGCCAACAGCAGCCAGCCGGTGGCCGAGACGATCGGCGTGCGCGCGTGCGCATGGCCCCGGAACCGGTAGCGTCGGCGGTGTGAGTGCGACATCGACGACGCCTGACGCCCCCCGCCCCGCCGCTGCGCGCCGCGCGGCCGCCGCACGAGCCCTGAGCGCTGCTGCGAGTCCCAGACCGGTGGCCACCATGCAGATCACCGAAGAGCCGCGGACGGCACCGACCCGCACGAAACCGCCCCGCACCAGCGCGCCCCAGGTGGCGATCGGCCGAATACCGGTGCTCGACGTGACGCCGCTCGTCGACTGCGGGGCACGGCCGGCCAAGTCCGTCGTCGGAGAGCGGTTCACGGTGACGGCGACGGTGCTACGCGAGGGCCACGACGCCGTCAACGCGAGCGTCGTCCTCTCCCCGCCCGACGGCCAGGCCGAGCGGGTCCTCACGATGACCTGCACGAACCCAGGCCTGAACTTCTGGGAGGCAGAGGTCGAGGCCGACGTCGAGGGCCTCTGGACCTACCGCGTCGAGGGGTGGTCCGACCCCTACGGCACCTGGCGGCACGACGCGATGATCAAGGTCGCCGCCGACGTCGACACCGAGCTGATGCTGGAGGAAGGCGCGCTCATCCTGGAGCGCGCACTGGCCGATGCCTCCCGGCCGGCCGAGCATACCCACGTTCTGCGCGACGCCGTGACCGGTCTGCGCGACACGGCGCGGCCTCCGCAGGTGAGGCTGCACTCCGGGACGGACGAGCCCGTCCGATCTGTGCTGGCGGCCAAACCGCTGCGCGACATGGTGAGCCCGTCCACGGCATACCCCCTGCTCGTGGAGCGGAAGCGAGCCCTGTTCGGCTCCTGGTACGAGATCTTCCCCCGCTCGGAGGGGGCGTCCTTCGACGAGGCGACCGGGAGGTGGACGTCGGGCACGCTGCGGACCGCCGCGAAGCGCCTGCCCGCCATTGCCGACATGGGCTTCGACGTCGTCTACCTGACCCCCGTCCACCCGATCGGCACGACCGCGCGCAAGGGGCCCAACAACACCCTCAACGCCGGCCCGGACGACCCCGGCAGCCCCTACGCGATCGGGTCACCGGCCGGAGGCCACGACGCCATCCACCCTGACCTGGGCACCTTCACCGACTTCGACTTCTTCGTCGCGGAGGCCGAGCGGCACGGTCTCGAGGTGGCTCTCGACATCGCCCTCCAGTGCTCCCCCGACCACCCCTACGTCGGCAGCCACCCCGAGTGGTTCACCACGCGCGCCGACGGCACCATCGCCTACGCCGAGAACCCCCCGAAGAAGTACCAGGACATCTACCCGCTCAACTTCGACAACGACCCCAAGGGCTCCTACGCCGAGATGCGGCGCATGATCCAGGTCTGGATCGACCATGGCGTCAAGATCTTCCGCGTCGACAACCCCCACACGAAGCCGGTCGAGTTCTGGCAGTGGCTGATCGCCGACGTGGCCAAGGACTACCCGGAGGTCATCTGGCTGGCCGAGGCGTTCACCAGGCCCGCGATGATGCACACGCTGGCCAAGGTGGGCTTCCAGCAGTCCTACACCTACTACGCGTGGCGCAACGCCCGCTGGGAGCTGGAGGAGTACTGCCGGGAGCTGAGCGGTGCGGCTGCCGCCTACATGCGCCCGTCGTTCTGGCCGACGACCCACGACATCCTCACGCCGTACATGCAGTTCGGCGGCCCGGCTGCGTGGAAGACCCGGGCGGCGCTGGCGGCCCTCCTGGTTCCCACCTACGGCATCTATGCCGGCTACGAGCTCATCGAGCACGTCGCCCGGCCCGGCGCCGAGGAGCAGATCGACAACGAGAAGTACCAGTACAAGGACCGGCGTTGGTCCGACTACGAGCCCGGTGGTCCCAAGGAGGGCCAGAGCCTTGCGCCCTACCTCAAGCGGCTCAACGAGATCCGGCGGGAGCACCCGGCGCTGCACTGGCTGCGCAACCTGGTGTTCCACTCGGCCGACGACGAGAACGTCCTGGTCTTCTCGAAGCGCCACCCCACCGCCGACGGCGACGACGTCGTCATCGTGGTCGCCAACCTCGACCCGCACAGCACGCGCGAGACGATGATCCACCTCGACCTGCCTGCGCTCGGGTTCGACTACGGCCAGGACTTCGTGGCCCACGACCTCGTCACCGACACCAGCTGGCGGTGGGGGCAGCACAACTATGTCCGCCTCGGACCTGACGTGGAGCCGGTGCACATCGTTGCCGCACGGAGGTTCTGATGCAGGGACTGAACCTCAGCCAGCCAGGCCTTCGGCACGATCCCGAGTGGTTCAAGACCGCGGTCTTCTATGAGGTGCTCGTGCGGGCCTTCGGCGACTCCACGGGTTCGGGAGCCGGCGACTTCAACGGCCTGATCCAGCGGCTGGACTACCTCCAGTGGCTCGGGGTCGACTGCCTGTGGCTCCCCCCGTTCTACGCGTCCCCGTTGCGCGACGGCGGCTACGACATCTCCGACTACACCCAGGTCCTCCCGGAGTTCGGCACGCTGCCCGACTTCAAGGAGCTGGTCTCCCAGGCCCACGCGCGAGGCATCCGGATCATCACCGACTTCGTGATGAACCACACCAGTGACCAGCACCCGTGGTTCCAGGCCTCGCGCAGCGACCCGGACGGCCCGTTCGGCGACTTCTACGTGTGGTCAGACACCGACGAGCTCTACTCCGATGCACGCATCATCTTCATCGACACCGAGGTGTCGAACTGGACCTTCGACCCGGTCCGCCGGCAGTTCTTCTGGCACCGGTTCTTCTCCCACCAGCCCGACCTGAACTTCGAGAACCCGGCCGTCCACGAGGCGATGTTCGACATCGTCCGGTTCTGGATGGACATGGGCATCGACGGCTTCCGGCTCGACGCAGTCCCCTACCTCTACGAGGAGGAGGGGCACAACGGCGAGAACCACCCCAGGACCCACGAGTTCCTCGCCCAGCTGCGCCGGATGGTCGACGAGGAGTACCCCGGCCGGATCCTCCTTGCCGAGGCCAACCAGCCGCCGGACGACGTGGTCGACTACTTCGGCACCGAGGAGGAGCCGGAGTGCCAGATGTGCTTCCACTTCCCGGTCATGCCGATGCTCTACTACGCCCTGCGCGAGGAGAAGGCAGCGCCGATCATCGACGTCCTCGCCGACACGCCGGCCATCCCGAAGGGGGCGCAGTGGGGCACCTTCCTGCGCAACCACGACGAGCTGACGCTTGAGATGGTGGCGCCGGAGCAGCGCGCGGCGATGTACGGCTGGTACGCGCCCGACCCGCGGATGCGCGCCAACGTCGGCATCCGGCGCCGACTCGCGCCGCTGCTCGACAACAGCCGACCCGAGATCGAACTCATCCACGCCCTGATCCTCTCCCTGCCCGGATCCCCCTGCCTCTACTACGGCGACGAGATCGGCATGGGCGACAACATCTGGCTCAACGACCGCGACGCCGTCCGCACGCCGATGCAGTGGACGCCCGACCGCAACTCCGGCTTCTCCGGCGCCGACCCGGGCAAGCTCTACCTCCCGGTCGTGAGCTCGCTCGTCTACCACTACAACAACATCAACGTGGAGGCCCACATGGCCAGCAGCGCCTCGCTCTTGCACTGGGTCCGGGCCATGCTCCAGGTGCGCTCACGACACAAGGTCTTCGGGCTGGGCGACTTCGAGGTGTGTCCCAGCGACAACGAGGGCGTGCTCTCCTACCTCCGGGTGAACCGTGGCCGCGACACCGCCCCGGGCGAGGCGTCCGTGGTCCTGTGCGTCAACAACCTGACCTCGCGGCCGCAGGCGAGCACGGTGCGGGTGCCGGAGGAGTATGCCGGCGCCCAGAGCCTCGACCTCTTCGGAGGCAGCGGCTTCCCCAAGGTCTCCGACGACGGAACCCTGCCGCTGACCCTGGGGTCGCGCGACTTCTTCTGGCTCCAGCTCCAGACGGGCGCGGCCCGTGGCTGAGATCCATCGCGACGCGACCCTGACCCCCTCGAAGCTGGAGCTGCTCCCGGCCTGGATGTCCAGGCAGCGCTGGTATGCCGCGAAGGGAAGCAGCCCGCGCCTGAGCAAGCTCTGGTCGTGGCGGCTCGACGACCCGGCCGGCGAGGTGGGCATCGAGACCCTGCTGGTCGTCGACGCGGGGGGACCCGAGCCCGTGGTCTACCAGGTGCCGCTGACCTACCGCGGCGCGCCGCTGGCAGGGAGGGAGGACGCCCTCGTCGGCACCATGGAGCACAGCGTGCTCGGCCGCCGCTGGGTCTACGACGGCCCCCACGACCCGGTCTACGCCGCCCAGCTCGCGCAGCTCGTCATGGGCCGCGCCGAGCCGCAGGCCGGTGGCAAGACCGACACGCCAGAGCCACATGTGATGGGCCACCCCCACCCGGCTTGGCATGACGACGTCACCATCACCGGCTCGCGTGTCCTGACCGGGGAGCAGTCCAACACGTCGATCGTCTATGACGCGCATCTGGCCGACGGCACGCCAAGGCCCTTGATCTGCAAGGTCTTCCGCACCTTGCAGAGCGGCGACAACCCCGACGTCGTGCTCCAGGCCGCGATCGCGGCGGCCGGGTCCCCCCGGGTGCCCACCACGCTTGGGTCGGTCAGCGCCCAGTGGCCCGACCCCCACCACATGGCTGACGGCGCCGGCGCCGGGGTCGCCCGGGACGGGGCACGACGTCCGGAGCCCGACGAGGTCGGGCGGCTCACCGGGGGCGAAGCCCCCCGGGCGTATGGTCACCTCGCCTTCGCCCAGGAGTTCCTGCCGGGCGTCGAGGATGCCTGGCGGGTCGCCCTGCGGGCACTTGCGGAGGGTACCGGTTTCGAGGCAGAGGCCCGCGAGCTGGGCGCGGCCACCGCAGAGGTGCATGCCACGCTCGCCTCCGCCCTTCCGACCGAGCTCGCCACACCGGAGGCCGTCGACCAGGTCATCCACAGCATGGAGCAGCGCTATGTCGCGGCCACGCTCGAGGTGCCTGCGCTGGTCGAGCACGAGACCCGCATCCGCGACGTGTTCGCCGCGGCACGTGTGGCGATGTGGCCCGACTTCCAGCGGATCCACGGTGACTTCCACCTCGGCCAGGTGCTCCGTGCCCCCGGAAGGGGCTGGGTGCTGGTCGACTTCGAGGGCGAGCCGCTGCGCCCGCTGCGCGAGCGCACCCGCCCGGACCAGCCGATGCGCGACATCGCGGGCATGCTCCGCTCGTTCGACTACGCCGGCGGCGCGCGGGAGCAGCCCCACGGCAACGCAGTCCCGGGATCGGCGCGCGCGTGGGTCGACGCCTGCCAGACCGCGTTCCTCGACGGGTATGCCGCCTGGTCCGGCTCCGATCCGCGCCCCAGCGCCGCTCTGCTCGCCGCGTTCCAGCTCGACAAGGCGCTCTACGAGGTCGTCTACGAGGCGCGCAACCGCCCCACCTGGCTGTCCATCCCCACGTCCGCGATCACCCGACTGCTCGCGAAGCCATCGCTCGCGCGCATCCCGGCGAGCAAGGAGGCCACATCGTGACCCCGCCCATCCCCACGGACAAGGTTCCCGCCGCAATCACTGCCCTCGCCCAGGGCAGGCACCAGCAACCACACGACCTGCTCGGGCAGCACCTCGAAGAGGCCGGGCTGCGGATCCGCGTCCTGCGCCAGCTCGCCCACAGCGTGCGGGTGCGGTTCGAGGACGGCGTGGAGCTGTCCCTGCACCACGAAGCCGATGGCGTGTGGAGCGGACTGCGCGAAGGACAGCGCACGACGCTCGACTACCGCGTGATCGTCGCCTGGAGCGACGGCATCGAGCACGTCCAGGACGACCCCTACCGTTTCGCCCCCACCCTCGGCGAGGTCGACCTGCACCTCATCGGGGAGGGCCGCCACGAGCAGCTCTGGACGGTCCTCGGCGCGCACGTTCGCGAGTACCCGGGCCCGATGGGCGACGTCCGCGGCACCTCCTTCGCCGTGTGGGCGCCACGAGCCCGGGCCGTGCACCTCGTGGGCGACTTCAACGACTGGGACGGTCGGAGCCACCCGATGCGTCTGTTGGGCTCATCCGGTGTGTGGGAGCTGTACGTCCCCGGCGTGGCCGAGGGCAACAACTACAAGTTCGACATCCGCGGGGCTGACGACATCGTGCGCGCCAAGTCCGACCCGATGGCCCAGGCCACGGAGCGGCCGCCGGACACCGCCTCGGTGGTCACCCACTCGACCCACGAGTGGGGTGACGGTGAGTGGATGGCCCGGCGCGCGGCGAGCAACCCCCACCAGGGACCCATGAGCATCTACGAGGTCCACCTTGGCTCGTGGCGGCGCGGCCTGTCCTACCTCGACCTCGCCGAGCACCTGGTCAACTACGTCGTCGACATCGGCTTCACGCATGTCGAGTTCCTCCCGGTCATGGAGCACCCGTACGGCCCGTCGTGGGGCTACCAGGTGACCGGCTACTACGCCCCGACCGCGCGCTTCGGCTCGCCGGACGAGTTCCGCCACCTGGTCGACCGGCTGCACCAGGCCGGCATCGGCGTCATCCTCGACTGGGTGCCCGCCCACTTCCCGAGGGACGCCTGGGCCCTGGCCAGGTTCGACGGCCTCCCCCTCTACGAACACCCCGACCCGCGGCGCGGCGACCAGCCCGACTGGGGCACGCACATCTTCGACTTCGGCCGCCTGGAGGTCCGCAACTTCCTCGTCGCCAATGCGATCTTCTGGCTCGAGGAGTTCCACGTCGACGGCCTCCGCGTCGACGCCGTGGCCTCGATGCTCTACCTCGACTACTCGCGGCGCGAGGGCGAGTGGATCCCGAACGAGCGGGGCGGCCGCGAGTACCTCGAGGCCATCGGGCTGCTCCAGGAAGCCAACGCCACGGCATACAAGCGGGAGCCCGGCATCGTGACCATCGCCGAGGAGTCCACGGCGTGGCCCGGGGTCACCAAGCCGACCAGCGCCGGGGGCCTCGGCTTCGGGCTCAAGTGGAACATGGGCTGGATGAACGACACCCTCCGCTACCTCAAGGAGGACCCGGTCCACCGGCAGTACCACCACAACCTGCTCACCTTCTCGCTCATGTACGCGTACAGCGAGAACTACCTCCTGCCGATCAGCCACGACGAGGTGGTCCACGGCAAGGGGTCGCTGCTGAACAAGATCCCCGGACACCGGTTCGAGCAGCTGGCGACGCTGCGGGCCTACCTGGCCTACATCTGGTCCCACCCCGGCAAGCAGCTGCTGTTCATGGGGTGCGAGTTCGCCCAGCCGGGCGAGTGGGCCGACAGCCGGGAGCTCGACTGGTGGCTCCTCGACCACGCCGCCCATTACCGGGTGCACAACCTGGTCAAGCAGCTCAACGCGATCTACCGCAGCACGGAGGCCCTGTGGGCGCTCGACTCCTCGCCGGCAGGGTTCGAGTGGATCAACGCCGACGACAACGTCGGGAACACCTTGTCCTACCTGCGGTTCGGATCCGCCGACCGGGCCCGCGGCTCGGTCATCGCAGTGGCGATCAACTTCAACGGGATGGCGCACGACGGGCTCCGGCTCGGCGTGCCGCGGCCCGGCCCCTGGAAGGTCCTCCTCGACACCAGTGGCTACGACGAGTACGGCACGCCGTCGCAGGCCGACAACGTGGTCGAGGCGGAGCCGATCCCCTCCAACGGGCAGCCGTTCTCGGTGGTGGTGCGGATCGCTCCCCTGACGGCCCTCTATCTGGCCCCGATCCAGAGTGCGTCGGCGGCAGCCGAGTCGACCGAGGCGCGGGTTGTCGAGAACGGCTCGACGTCGACGCCAGAGCCGAGCGCACCGGCGGCGGCGGTGTCAGCGCCGCCCGTATCGGTACCGCCCGCATCGGCGCCCCTGGAGCCCGTCCGTCTGGCGGGTGCCGAGGATGTGGTGGAGCCGGTGTCGGAACCGGTGTCGGAACCGGTGTCGGAACCGGCCTCCGAACCGGCCTCGGAACGGGGGTCGGAGCCGGTTTCGGAGCCGGTCTCGCCGGTACAGTCTGCGTCCCCTGGCCCGAGCGCCACATCCAAGGGGAAGCTCCGATGAGCGACGCCCGAGCGGGGCAGCCGGCCCAGCCCGACGACCTGATCGACGTCGCTCACCTCGTCACGGCGTACTACACGCTGGTTCCCGATCCGGAGGACGTCGACCAGCAGGTCGTCTTCGGCACGTCGGGCCACCGGGGGTGCAGCCTCAAACGGGCGTTCAACGAGACGCATATCCTCGCCACGACCCAGGCGATCTGCGACTACCGCCGCGACCAGGGCTACGACGGCCCCCTGTTCATGGGTCGCGACACCCATGGCCTCTCCGAGCCGGCATGGGCCACCGCCCTGGAGGTCCTCGCCGCGAACGACGTCACCGTGCTCGTCGACGACCGCGACGGCTACACCCCCACGCCGGCGGTGTCCCATGCCATCCTGCGTGCCAACGGCGGCCGCACCACGGGCGGCGGACTTGCCGACGGCATCGTGGTCACCCCCTCGCACAACCCCCCGTCCGACGGTGGGTTCAAGTACAACCCGCCCCACGGTGGCCCGGCCGACTCCGATGCGACGAAGGTGATCGCCGCCCGGGCCAACGCGCTGATCGCGGCCCGGCTCGACGAGGTGCGCCGTATGCCGTTCAGCCGGGCTCGTGCCCACGCGCAGGACTACGACTTCGTCGGCACCTACGTGGACGACCTCCCCGCAGTGCTCGACGTGGCCCGGATCCGCGAGGCCGGCGTGCGCATCGGCGCCGACCCGCTCGGCGGAGCCAGCGTCGCCTACTGGGGCGCGATCGGCGAACGCCACGGCCTCGACCTCACCGTGGTCAACCCCCTGGTCGACTCCACGTGGCGCTTCATGACGCTGGACTGGGACGGCAAGATCCGCATGGACTGCTCCAGCCCCTCGGCGATGGCCTCCCTCATCGCCCGTCGAGACCAGTTCGACATCGCCACGGGCAACGACGCCGACGCCGACCGGCACGGCATCGTGACGCCCGACGCCGGTCTCATGAACCCCAACCACTTCCTCGCCGTCGCCATCGGCTACCTCTTCGGCGGGGCACGTCCCGACTGGCCCGCGGGTGCGGCCATCGGCAAGACCCTGGTGTCCTCGTCGATGATCGACCGGGTCGCCGCTGAGGTGGGAGGCCGGCTGGTCGAGGTCCCGGTGGGTTTCAAGTGGTTCGTGCCCGGGCTCCTCGACGGCAGCTTCGGGTTCGGCGGGGAGGAGTCGGCCGGCGCCTCCTTCCTGCGCCGCGACGGGAAGGCCTGGACCACGGACAAGGACGGCATCCTGCTGGCGCTGCTCGCCTCCGAGATCCTGGCCGCCACGGACAAGACCCCCAGCCAGCACTATGCCGAGCTGACCGCGAGACACGGCGACCCGGCATACGCCCGCATCGACGCTCCGGCGAACCGCGAGCAGAAGGCGAAGCTGGCCGCGCTCTCCCCGCAGGACGTGAAGGCGGATTCCCTTGCCGGAGAGGCGATCACAGCCAAGCTGACCGAGGCACCCGGCAACGGCGCGGCGATCGGCGGCCTGAAGGTGACGACCGAGTCGGCATGGTTCGCGGCCAGACCCTCCGGTACCGAGGACGTCTACAAGATCTACGCCGAGTCGTTCAAGGGCCCTGACCACCTGGCCCAGGTCCAGGAAGAGGCGAAGCAGGTCGTGAGCGCCGCCCTCGGCGGCTAGGGCTGCCCCGCCCTGGCTCAGCGACGGTCCCTCTCCCGCGTGCCCAGCGCCGCCTCTCATAGGCGCGTGGGTCGGTCAGGCGAGCGAGGCCTCAGCCGCCCTCGCGGGGTCGGCCCCACCGCGCCTCGTTCGCAAGGGGCACCTGCACCACGCCTTCATGGGACGGCCCGGCATGGGCTCGGGGCGGAACAATCCCGCGGAGCAACGGTGTTGCCACGACATGACTGCGCCCAAGAACCACCGCGAAGACAGCCAGAGAGCCTTTCCCCGCTCCCGCGACCACCAGCCCAACCTGGCCACCCTCGACCGCCTCCGTGGCCTGCGCCGCCCACGGCTGATGGCGCCCGCGGCCCGTCGCCACCAGGTCCCCCAGGAGTGCAGCACCTGCTGACCGCCTCGGGTTCACTCCGACCCGCACCGGATGCCGGCCCGCCCGCCCGCCCCCGCACAGGGGCGGGCGGCTGTCGTCTGTGGGGCGGGCGGCCTCGGCTGTGGAGCCCGCACGACGGCGGGGCGCAGCCGGTCAGAGCAAATGGTGCGCACCGGAGCCGAGCCGGTCCCGCTCTTCCCTGACCCACTGCCCGGTCAGCCCTCCGAAGTGCCCCTCGAACTGGTCCCACTCCTGGGGTGGGTAGGTCTGGTGGATGGTGCTGGTCAGGAGCGAGCGGAATTCGTCAGAGTCCACCCACTCGAGCACCATCTCGTCGACGTGGGGCAGAGCCGAGGCGCAGAAGTCGGCGTAGCGGTCGGCCTCGAAATGGGCGTCGGCGAGGCCCTGGTAGGCGGCGAGCTTGTCGGCATACGACATGGACTGGTCGTCGGCCACCTCGAACCAGGCTCCGGTGTCGACCTGGGTCTGGGCGCGCCTGCCGGTCGCCAGACAGTAGACCGACCAGCGAAGGAGGGCCTTGATCGCCCAGGGGAAGTAGTAGTGGAGCGAGGTGACGGCCACGTCGGGGCAGGCGTTGGCGTAGTCGATCGGGTAGACGACGCCCTCCTTGACGAGCATCTCGCACGAGTTGAACTCCCAGCGGAAGAACGCATTCACGGTCTGCGAGATCGTGACCGCCTCGGCGCCCGTGGCCCCGGAGAGAAAGCCGTGCTCCACGGCATACCGGTTGTGCATCGGCTCGTCGGGCCGGAACTTCATCACCATCGTCTCCGGCCCGATGGTGAGCGCCCGCGCGAAGACCTCGAAGCCGTCAACCGCCTTCTGCAGGTGCATGAGCATCTCGCCGGAGTCGTCGTAGGCGCGGTGCAGGTCCTCGCGGTTGCGGATCATCGACACGCCACGCCAGGCCCCACCGTCGAACGGCTTCATGAACAACGGATAGCCGATCTCGTCGGCGATCGCGTCGAGGTCGAACGCCTTGTTGTACTTCGCCGACGTGAACGCCCACCGCGCGTTGTCGACCGGGTGCTTGTACGGCACGAGCACCGTCTCCGGAACGTTCATGCCCAGGCGCATCAGCGCGCAGTACGCCGAGTGCTTCTCCATCGACTGGAACGTGAAGGGGCTGTTGAGCAGGTAGACGTCGTCCATGAGCGCGGCCTTCTTCAGCCACTCCCGCGGGTGGTAGTACCAGTGCGCGAGCCGGTCGATGACCAGGTCGTGCCGGACTCGGTCGCGCAGGTTGAACGGCTCGATCGTCAGCCGCTCGCTGGTGAGCTGGTGCCGCGACCCGTCCGGTGCGGTGATCACCCCGAGCCGACGCGCGAGCGCCTCGAACGCCGTGGGCCAGTCGTCCTCCGCCCCGAGGAGCAGTCCGACCAGGTGGTCCTTCGCGGCGGGCATGGGCACGTCCTTCCGGTTGGCTCTCGATCACACAGGTCGGTCACACACGTTTTAGTCACACAGGTCAGTCACACAGGTCAGTCACACGAAGCGGGCCAAGTGGTGGGCCAGCTGGAGTCGCCACCACGGCCAGTCGTGGGCCGAGTCGTAGCCCCACAGGTCCAGTTCATAGCGAATCCGCTTCTCCCGCAACACTTCCGCGAATGCGAGTGTCTCCGAGAGGGACCTTGTCGGCTGCTCCTCGAAGGGCCCCTGCCCACAGACCAGCACGATGGACAGACGCTGCCGCAGCCAGGCCAGGTGGTCGCCGTGGAGGTTCCTCACGTATGCCGCGGGGTTGGCGAAGTAGGTGGCGTCACCCGGCTGCCCCCACGACCGGAAGCTTGTGACGTCGTAGTTGCCCGACAGGCCGATGGCGAGGGGGGCGAGGTCGGCGCGCTGGAACGCGAACTGCACGGCGTGGTAGGCACCGATCGAGACGCCGACGGTGATCAGCTCGGCCTCGCCGCCCAGCTGGCCGAAGATCCACGGCACGGCCTGCTGTTCCAGCCAGGTGTGGTAGAGCCCGTGCCGGCGGGCCCGCTCCTCGATGGGGTGCTCTTTGGCCGACCAGGACCAGCCGTCCAGGCTGTCGACGCAGAAGACGGTCGTGCGCCCGTCATGGAGCAGGCCGGCGATCGCGTCAAGCATGCCGTTGCCGGCGAAGTCCTCGGCCCGCCCTGCCTCGCTGGGGAAGGCGAGCACCGGCCGGCCCCAGTGGCCGTGGCGCAGGACCGTGAGGCCGTGGTCGGTGCCCGGAAGCGGGAGGCTCGCGCGAGCCGCTGGCTCGCGCGGATAGGGCGGCATGGCGCCTATCCTTGCCCCTCCGCCCAGACCGTGGTCAAGAGCCGCGTCAAACCGGGATCCAGGCTGTCCCGCCACGCGGTGTAGTTGTGCAGGTCGGGCACCTCCCGGTAGTCGACCCGATGGCCTGCCCGGGCCAGCGCCGCGGCCATGTCGGCGTTGTTGCGCGCGTTCTCCTCGAGGGCCCCGCAGGTCATGGTGATCTGCAGCGGGTTCGGCGTCGAGGGCGTGTCGAGGATCGCGGCGACCGCGCGGGAGATGCGCCCGAAGTACCTGAACGAGCGCTCCATGCCGTCGTGCCGCGGCTGGAAGAACGATCCCGACTGCGCGAAGACGCCACCGACCTCCGGTGCACCCCGGAGCCCGACCAGGAGGGCGGCCAGTCCACCCAGTGACGTCCCCATGACCACGATGGGCGAGCGGACGGCATACGCCTCGCGCAGCTGTCCCAGACCGGCTCGCACGATGGTGCGGACGTACTGGGGTGACGCCGAGTACCAGGCGTCGCGGTGCACCGGCTCGGCCAGGGCCACGCGGTGCGGCGGCAGCGCACCCGAGGCGATCATCGCGGCGGAGTACTGCGTCAGGGACGCCAGCCGGGCGTACTCCGGACCGTCGTGGACGAAGAGCATCGGCATGGGATCGGTGTCCGCGCTGCCGGCCGGTGACCAGACCGAGACCGGAACCTCCTGGGCCGTCTCCCCCGCGACCAGCAGGTCTCGCAGCGTCCCCGGCGTGGCAGGGGCGCCAAGCCACGCGGGCGGCCGGTAGCCGGGCATCGCCAGCTCTGACCGCTCGCCGAACGCCGTCGGCACGGTGTCGGGGTTGGTCGGGTCGACCACGATCTCGACAGTGTCCCCACGGGTGACCGACAGCCGGTACTCGAGACGGGCCAGCGGGGGTCGCGGCAGCCGGAGCTCCCAGGCGCCGTCGCTGCCCTGGAACGCCCGGGAGCCGGGGACCACACGGTCACATTCGAGCGCGACGGCTCGCACAGGGGTCGCGCCGGGCAGGTCGGCATCGGTGAGCCGAAACCGGACGTGGTCGTCCAGCACCTTCGGGTGCGACACCTCAGAACAGCGCGCTCATGAGCGCGGTGCGCGCCTTGCGCACCCGCTCGTCGTGGCTCCCCACGATCGAGAACAGCTCGAGGAGGTGGGTGCGTGCCTGCTCCCGCTCGTCACCGGCTGTGGCCTTCACCAGGTCGATCAGGCGCCCGAAGGCATCCTCGACGTGCCCGCCCAGGACGTCGAGGTCGGCGACCATGATGGCCGCGTCAACGTCGTCTGGGCTCGCCGCAGCGGCGGCGCGCGCGGCCGCGGGATCGACACCCCGGGTGCGCCGCATCAGGCCCACGTGCGCGAGTCCCAGCTCGGCGTCGGTGTCGCCCGGGTTCTCCTTGAGCGCTTGCTCGTATGCCGCGGCGGCGCCGTCGAGGTCGTCACGCTCGATGGCGTCGAACGCCGCCTGATGGAGCGGGGGCAGCTCGGGCTCGACGCCCTCGCCGGCGCCCTCGTCAACGCCCGCGCCGCCGATGTCGACCCGCCCCGCGATGCCGTACTGGACGGCCAGCTTGAGCAGCTCGTCGAGGTAGGCGCGAACCTGCTCGGCAGGCTGGATGCCGGCGAAGAGGGGGACCGGCTGGCCCTGGACGAGGCCGAGGGTCATGGGCACGGACTGCACCTGGAAGGCCCGCAACAGGCCCGGGTTGGCGTCCACGTTGACGGAGACGACCTGCACTCGTCCGTCGAGGGCCGCGGCGGCGCCGATGACGACCTGGAGGAAGTCGCCGGACTGGGGCAGGCCAGCCGACCACAGGACGACCACGGAGGGCACGCGGATGGAGGCGTTGACCACCTCGGTGAAGTTGGCGTCGTTGCCCTCCACCACCAGGCCGCTGACCCCGGGGCGGGCTGGTCCGGCCGCCGCACCGGAAGCCACGCCGGGACCCGCGCCGCCCGCGACCGGTGGGGAACCACCCGGCGCTGCACCGGCACCGGCGCTGCCCGGTGACGCTGCACCGGTCGGGCGCCCCCGGCTTGCGGGCGCGCCCGAAGGCGCCCTCCCATGGGTCGACAGTCCGGTGAGGTCCACAGCACCTCGCGAGGCGGACCCGCTGATCGGCTGTTCGGCTGGCTGGTCAGTCATGGACGGATTCTCTCCCATCGGGTCTACGAGCCGGTGGCCGAGATCAGCTGTTCGTCGGCGGCCACCATCGCGGCTTTGCCCTGGGTCGGCACGGTGAAGACCACCGACTCGTACGTGCTGATGGTGGCGCTCTTGGTCAGCTTCTTCTTCTTGAGCAGTCTTGCGAGGTCAGCGCTCGGAGTCAGCGCCTTGCCCTTGGGCTTCAGCTTCAGGGTGTCGGTGCGCTTCATCAGGGCGAACACCACGACCCCGCCGCTGTGCAGCCGGAATGCGAAGAGCTGCTTGGGGTCGACCGTGTGCCTCTGGGTGAACCTGGCGAGGGATCCGAGGGCCTTGGCCTGCGCGGCCGCGTTGCGCCGCAGGACCGTGGCGAACTGGTCGGCGCCGAGGTCGAAGTGCTCCGGGGCCTTCGGGTTCGGGTAGGCGACGGCAGCGGCATACTCGCTCAGCAGGGCATCGGGCTGGCCGATCAGGCCCTTCGTATCGGGGTTGGCCGCCGACCCCGAGGTGAAGGGGTCCAGCGCCGGCACGCTGGTCCCGGGCTGCATCGTCGCCGACGCCGCCACCTTGAACTGGCTGTTGGCGCCCTCGCAGGTGAGCAGGCTGAGCGTCTGGCTGCCGTCGTCGCGGGTCGTCTCGACGAACATCGCCCGCGGCCACGAGCGGCCACGCGAGACGGCCAGCACCTTGGGTGCTGCCGGCTTCTCAACCGGCTGGCCGGTGGGCTCGCTCGCGGCCGGGAGCTTGGACGCTGCTGTGGCGAGGGCCAGCGCCGAGCCGGTCATGACCGCTGCGCGCTGCTTGTCGCCATTCGCTCCGGAGACCTTGGCCGCGGCAGCAGCCGCGTTCAACACCCGGTCGGCGATCGTCTGGGCGCCTGCAGCCGACAGCGGTGCACCGGTGGTGACCTCCGGTGGCGCGGCGTGGACGCCCACCATGGCGTTCCCCAGGCCGCAGCCGGTGAGACCGACGGTAGCGGCGGCCGCCGCGGCGACGAGGGCCGCCACACGGGTCCGACGTGGGGCGGGGTTGGCTGCGGCTGCGGGGTTGGCTGCGGAAGTCTTGGACGTGGGGGGAGTCCTGGCTGTGGGGAGGGTCATCGCGACGTCCCCTCACCCTTGGCCGCGGCCCTTCGGGGCTGGTAGCCCCGCCCGGAACCTTTGTTCGAGCGGCTGGATCCACCCACGTCCGCACCGGCCCCTCCGGCATCGGTCGTGGGTCTGTCGCTGGCCGGGTTGGTCGTGCTACTGGCTGGGTCGGTCGTGCCACTGGCCGAGCGCGGTTCCGGGGTAGCCGAGCCGGACTCCCGGGCGTTCCGGCCGGTTCGGCCCATCGAGCGGCTGTGCCGACGTGATCGCCGAGGCTCCGTACCCGGCGCCAGCGACTCCCAGGAAGCCGGTGGCCGGCCTGCCGTCAGCGCGATGGTCAGACCGGCAACGGCGAGGAGCAACCCGCTCAGTGCCGCCAGGAGAGCCTGCACGAACCACGTCTTCTTCTGGACCGACAGGGTGACCGAGTCGACCTTCCCACCGTCGGCCGTGATCACCACAGTCTCGGGCGCACTGGCCTGGAGCACGGTCACCGTGGCATCGCCCTTGCCGGTGGCCTGCTGGCGCCAGAGGTCCGCATGCACCAGCTCAGGCGCCTCTCCAGAGCCGGCCCGATGCGAAAGGAGGGTCCAGTCTCGAACCGAGACCCCGTCGACGACGGTCAAGGCGCCCTCGTCGACGGCGGATCGAGCGTCCGTGGGAGCTGCCACGCCGATCCACACGCCGCCACCGTCGACGGCACGCGCCCGGATCGTCACCCGCAGGTCGACGCGGTTGACCACGTCTGGCCCGATCACGACTGGGCCGTCTTCGCTGGGCCGCACCGTGAACGCAGCGGTTCCGCTCGTCCCCAGGTGGACCGTGAACCAGACGCCCACGACACACACGCCGAGCCCGACCAGGGCGAGCACCGCGCCGAGGGCACGCTTGGCAAGGGTTGGCACAGCTCATTCCTTACGTGAGACAACCGGCAGGCACACGGCGCGGCCTCCGGAGTGACCCCCCACGATGGCAAAGGGGACCGCATAGTCCCAAATCCCGGAGCGGGTGGGGACCGTCCCGAGGTGGAGGGATCGCGCCAAGTCTGGCGGTTTCCGGCGCCGCACAGGAAGTATCGCCGACGCGAGTTCGCGACCGCCTCGGCGGCCTTGCCCTACGGCTCGCTCTCCACGGCCGCCGCCATGGAACTGTCTGCCACCGCCCATTGAACTGTCTGCCACCGCGACGGGAACTGTCTGCCACCACGCCCGACCTCCGGCCGCGCGGCCGTGGGGTACGTCAGAACCGCGCGGGCTCCCGGTAGGTGCCCCATTCCTCGCGCAGTGCATTGCAGATCTCGCCCAGAGTGGCCTCCGCACGGGCGGCCTCCAGCATGGCCGGGACCAGGTTGTCCGTGGTCCCGGCGACCCGGCGCAGCTCCTCGAGGGAGCGGGCGACCCGCTCGGCGTCCCGAGTGCCCCTGCGCTGGCCGAGAACGGCCACCTGCTCCCGCTCGACCTCATGGCTGACCCGCAGGATCTCCAGCTCGTGGCTCACCGACTCGGTGTGGCAGTTGACCCCGACGACCTTCTTGTCGCCCTTCTCGAGGGCCACCTGGTACTGGAACGCCGAGTCGGCGATCTCACCCATGAACCAGCCATCCTCGATGCCGCGCAGGATGCCCGATGTCATCGGCCACACCCGGCCCTCGGACTTGCCGACGTTCTCGCGCACGACCTGCGCCAGACCGGCGGTGTCCTTCGCCGTCAGCGTGGTCGTTCCCATCGACAGGATGCGGTCGAAGATCTGCTCGGCCCCGGCCTCGATCTTGTCGGTCAGGGCCTCGATGTACCACGACCCTCCGAGCGGGTCCGCGACGTTGACGACCCCAGTCTCCTCCATGAGCACCTGCTGCGTGCGCAGCGCGACCTCGGCGGCCTGTTCGCTCGGCAGGGCGAGGGTCTCGTCGAGCGCGTTGGTGTGGAGGCTGTTGGTGCCCCCCAGCACAGCGGCGAGGGCCTCGACGGCGGTGCGGACGACGTTGTTGTAGGGCTGCTGGGCGGTCAGCGAGACGCCGGCGGTCTGTGTGTGGAACCGTAGCCACTGAGCCTTCTCGGTCTGCGCGCCATAGATGTCGCGCATCCACCGAGCCCAGATCCGCCGTGCCGCCCGGAACTTGGCGATCTCCTCGAAGAAGTCGATGTGGCTGTCGAAGAAGAAGGACAGCCCTGGGGCGAAGGTCTCGATGTCCAGCCCGCGGGAGAGCCCGAGCTCGACGTACCCGAAGCCGTCGGCGAGGGTGAAGGCCAGCTCCTGAGCAGCCGTCGACCCGGCCTCGCGGATGTGGTAGCCGGAGACCGACAGCGGCTTGTATGCCGGGATGTTCTGCGCGCAGTACTCCATGAGGTCGCCGACGAGCCGCAGGTGCGGCTCCGGCGCGAACAGCCACTCCTTCTGTGCGATGTACTCCTTGAAGATGTCGGTCTGGAGGGTGCCGTTGAGGACCGCGAGATCGACGCCCTGCCGCTCGGCGGCGACAAGGTACATGCAGAAGATGGGCACGGCCGGGCCCGAGATGGTCATGGAGGTCGTGACGTCGCCGAGCGGGATGTCCTTGAAGAGCACGTCCATGTCCGCTGCCGAGTCGATCGCCACCCCGCAGTGCCCGACCTCGCCCTGCGACAGCGGCTCGTCCGAGTCGCGGCCCATCAGCGTCGGCATGTCGAAGGCGACGGACAGGCCGCCGCCGCCACGCGCCAGGATCATCTTGTAGCGCTCGTTCGTCTGCACGGCGTTGCCGAACCCGGCGAACTGGCGGATCGTCCAGGTTCGGCCGCGGTAGCCCGTCGGGTAGAGCCCCCGGGTGAACGGGAACTCTCCCGGCCAGCCGATCTGCTCCGGCGCCTCGGATCCGTCAGGCGGCCCGTAGACCGGGTCGACCTCCATCCCCGACAGTGTCGTGAAGTCGGCGTCGCGCACCTGCCCGCTTTCAGCGGCGGCAGCGTAGCGGGCCTGCCAGCGGGCAGCGGCACCATCGGGAGTCTGTGTCATGGCCCCAATTTACTAGGACGTCCTACTAAATTCCAATCCCCATTATCGGGTCACCCGATGAACGTCCAGTCACCCCCGCGTGCGAACCCCGGGAAAGCGCACCTTTCTCGGGTCGCCCGATAAAGGGCAGCGGCGTATGCCGGGAGTTCCCCCGCCGGCATACGCGCACCGCTCGTGGTGGGCAGCTCAGCACAGCTAGGTATCGAAGTCGTGCGCGGCCACCCGAACTTTGCGGAGCAGCTCGAAGAGCTGCGCGTGCTCCTCGTCGCTCAGCATGCCCAGCCCGAACCGGGAAGCCTCGAGATCGGCCGTCGACGCCTCCATCGCCTCCCGACCGGCATCGGTGATCACGGCCAGCGTGCCACGGCCGTCCTCGGGGTTGGGGACACGCTCGACGAACCCCTGCCCGGCAAGCCGCTGGATGATGTTCGTGGCGCTGGTCGGGTGGACCATGAGCCGCTGCCCGATCTTCGACATGCTCAGCCTCCCCTCCCGGCTGAACGCGAGCAGCACGAGCGCTTCGTACCTCGCGAAGGTGAGCCCGTGCTTGCCCACGATCGCGTCGAAGTCGGTGATGAGCACCTGCTGGACCCGCATGATCGACGTCGCAGTGGCCATGGCCTGCGACTCCGACCGGCTACCCCACCGGCGGCGCCACAGCTCGGCGGCCCGGACGATGGGGTCGAAGGGCAGGCGGATCGGCTGTGGCACGGGCCCAACTTAGTCGGCTCCGCCCGACCAGCTCTGGCCTTCTCGCCGGTCGTCACCCGGGCGTGGTCCCGGTGGTCAGCGCAGGCGCTCCAGGACGCCGTCGTCGAGGTGCACCTCGTGGTCGCACAGCGCGGCCGCCTCCGGGTCGTGGGTGGCCACCACCACGGCGGCACCACGGGTCGCCTGGGAACGCAGCAGGGCCAGGACGCGCTCGCGGTTGTCGTGGTCGAGCTCCGAGGTCGGCTCGTCCGCCAACAGCACCGGCGCGTCCATCGCCAGACCCCGCGCCACCGCGACCCGCTGCTGCTGTCCGCCGGACAGCTCCTCCACCAGGTGTCGCCACGACTCGCCGAGCCCGACCGCCTCCAGCACCTCCCGGCAGCGCCGGTCGGCCTCGCCGGACGGAATGCCCGCCGCCAACAGCGGAACCAGGATGTTCTCGTATGCCGTGAGCACGGCTGCCAGCCCATTGCCCTGGGGAATCAGGGTCACCCCCGCCCGCACTGCCGACTCGCGGCCCGCGACCGGCGTGCCAGCAACCGCCACCGAGCCGGCGGCGAGCTCCACCGCACCCGCGATCGCCCACAGCAGGCTGGACTTGCCGGCTCCGGAGTGCCCGGTGACCGCAAGCACCTCACCCGGCTCGGCGTGCAGGCTCGCGCTGTGGACCGCCGTCACCGGCCCGTAGCAGACTGTGATGGAGGTGACGTCCACGGCGGTGCGCTGCGCTGGCATCAGGATGGTCATGCGTCGCTCTCCCCGCCGTGGCTCTCCTTACCGCCGCTCCCCCCGCCGCCGCTCTCCTTACCGCCGCTCTCCCCGCCGCCGCTCTCCCCACCGTCGCTCTCCTGACCGTCGCGCGCCTGGGGCAGCAGCAGCCACCGGCCGTCCTCGCGGTGGACCCGCAAGAGCGACCCGGCCGGGAACTCCTGGAGAACGTGGGGCGGCAGGGGAAGGGACCCGTCAGCCGACACCACGGCATACTCCTCGCCGTCGCGCCCCTCCCCGCCGACCCGCCCGTCACGGATGGTGACCGTGCGCGGAAGCCGGGCCGCCACCTCGGGGTCGTGCGTGACGACGACGACCGTGGTGCCGACGTCGCGGTTCACCTGCGCCAGGGCGTCGAGCACGCGGTCGCGTGCGGCGTGGTCGAGCTGGCTGGTGGGCTCGTCTCCGAGCAGCAGCCCGGGGCGGGTCGCCACGGCCACGCCGAGCGCGGTGAGCTGGAGCTGGGCGGGGGTGAGCGCACGCAGGGGCTCGTCCGCGGCCTCGGCTACCCCGACGAGATGAAGGACCTCGGGCAGCGTTGGCAGGTCGCGGCCACGGGCCTGGGCCGCGCCCTGGGCGAAGGCGATGTTCTGCCGCGGCGTCAGGTAGGGCAGGAGGTTGCGGGCGGCGCCTTGGAGGACCAGCCCGACGTCGGCGCCGCGGAACTCGTCGAGCTCCTGCTCGCTCATCGTCGAGAGCTCCCGGTCACCGACCTGGATCTTTCCCGCGCTGGGCCGCAGCAGACCGCCGAACAGCGACAGCAGGGTCGACTTCCCTGCGCCGGAAGGTCCCAGCAGACCCACCATCTCCCCCGCGCCCACGGTGAGGTCGACTCCAGCCAGCGCCGCCACATCGTGACCCTCGGCGCGGTAGATGTGCACCAGGCCCCTGGTGCTGACCACCAGCCCTCCGGTGCTCACAGGTCCTCCCGGATGCGGCTCAGGGTGTACCTGTGGGCCAGGGCCCTGGCGATCGCGAGGCCGGCCCCCACCAGCAGCAGCAGCCCGCAGACCCAGGCCAGGCCCATGGCGGCCCACGACGGCGCCAGGTCGACGACGGGCACAGAGGCGGGCCGGTTGAAGAGCGGGATCAGCGGCATCGCCAGCGCGGCTCCCAAGGCGCCTGCGACGGCGCCGGCGGCCACGCCCGCCGTCACGACGAGCAGCTGCTCACGACGCGTGGCGCGCCGAAGGTCGCGCTGGGAGACGCCGGCCATGCGCAGGGCGGCGTAGTCGCGGGCCTGCCTGCGCCATCCCGTGACGGCCACGACCGCCATGACGAGGGTGGCGATGAGCAGGCCGAGGACGCCCACCACCATGGCGAGCTGGAGCCCCCAGCCCGAGGCGGACTCGTCGTAGAACCGCTTGAGGTCGGAGTACCGCCGCACCTCGACCACGGCGACGCCGGACTTCTGCAGCTGGTCCGTGACACGCTGCAGGAGGGCCGGGCTGTCGTCCTTCAGCCAGACCTGGAGCGAGGCCGTCTGCGGGATCTGGCCACCGAGGCGTGCCAGCGTCTCGAAGCTCACCAGCGCACCCTTGTCGCCGAGGACGGGGATGGCGGCGACGTCCTGGGCGCGCGCCATCGTGACCGGGGCGCCGTTCAGGCCGGCCGAGGTGAACGCCTGGGCGGTGCCGCCCGGCGGCACAGGGCCGGCGAGCAGGGCGGGCACTGCCGCCGGGACGTCGCCGTAGGCAAGCCGCTGCACGAACCCGGAGTTGGCGACGTCCACGACGAGCGCGTCCGGACTGCTGGCCGTGGCCGCCCTCAGCAGGTCGGAGGGGGCGGAGGGGTTCGCGGGTGCCTCGAGCCAGCGGCTGGCCTCGCCGACCCGCAGCGGCCTCCCGTCGACGGCGAGGTTGCGCAGGGTGATCCGCCCTGTCGCCTCGACCGGGAAGTCGCCCTCACGGCTCACCCGCGCCTCGATACCGTCAAGGCGACACCCGCCCGGGCACAGGAGCGGCGCATCGACGGCAACCCTGCGGGTCTTGTCGAGAGCGACGCCCGCGAGGTCCCTGCTGAGCTGCTCGCCGTCTGGGCCGGTCACGGAGATGCTGAGCGCGAGCCGTGCCGGCGGCAGCGGCGGCAGGTCCTTCGGATCCCCGGGAGCCGTGGTGCCTGCTGGCGGCGGCTGGTAGGGCGGCTGCTGGTACCACGCAGGTGCCTCGAAGCCCTCGGGGACGGTCTCCCGCATCGAGACGACGACCTCCGCGGTGATCCGGGCCCCGCTGAGGTTGACGGTGGCGGTGCGAGGCGGTGCCAGTCTGCCTAGGTCGAACGGCCGCTGGCCGGTGACCGGGTAGCTCACGGCCGCGAAGCCGTCGGGGAGGACGGCCATGGTCGGCGTGGACGTCGTGTCGCGGTGCCGAACGATGGCGACGGGCGTAGCGCTCCGACCCGAGGGGTCCGCCTGCACGAGTGCCGCGCGTAGCTGGTCGGGGCGGGTGCTGTCGGTGCGCAGGGTCACCGGTGCGCCCGCCTCGAGCTCGGCGCGGGCCTGGCGGTTGCGGTCGGCGACCAGCACCGCATTGGCGGCGAAGACCGCGAGCGCCGTCGCCACGGTGGAGATCGTCAGGATCCTGCGCAGCGCCGGCCGTCGCGAGAGCGAGAGGGCGGCGAGACCCGCGGCCACCCGTCCATGCTGAAGGCTGCGTCGCCCCCAGGCCGCTGAGATGGGGACCAGCACGTGGGCCAGCACCAGGCCGAGCGCCAGTGAGGCCAGCGTGGGCGTGAGCAGCGCGAGCGGACCCGTCATGGTCCTCGTGGCCAGTCCGGCGATGCCCGCGACGGCGAGGGCGACGACGACCAGGTCGACGACCGGCCAGCCCCTCGAGCCGCTGGTGGGCTCGACCCGTCGGAGCTGCGACGAGATCGGCTCTCGCAGCACGGGTTGAGCAGCCACCACCACAGCGCCCATGCAGACCGCCCAGGCCACCCCGACCGCGGCCGCCACCTGCCAGGTCAGCTCAAACGGAACCCCGCGAGGCAACAGGAGCCGACGGGCCAGCTCGCTCACGCCGATGGCAATGGCGGTGCCGACCGGCAGACCGAGGAGCACCGTGAACCCGAGCTCTCCGAGCACGAGGCGTCGGGCGCCCTCGCGGCTGCGCCCCCGCAGGCGGGCGAGGGCCACCTCGGGCCGGCGCTGGTCGACCGCGGCACCGGCGACGGCCAAGAGCACGACCGTGGCCAGCAGGCCCAGCTGGACCATCAGGATCGGGACGATCACCGCAACCTGCCCCTGACCGGCGCGCACCTGATCGAGCAGCGCCGGAACCGGGCTGTCTGCGGTGACACTCCCGGACGTGCTGCGCACGGCCGCGGCTGCCGCCGCCGCCTCGGGCAGGCTGTCGAGGGTAACCGCCGACCTCTTGAGCGGCAGGGCGACGGTGATCTGGGCGTTCGGGAACGCCTGGTCGAACGTCGACTCGGACGCAACCCAGGTGTCGAGGGCCGGCACGGGGTTGTTGCCTGCGCCCACGAGCGTGCCCGATCTGCCGTCGAGCTGCGTCCGCAGCCAGTAGGCCGGATCGGGCCGCACGTCGTAGGCGCCGGCGATGGTCAGGACCACCGGTGGCGTGCCGGTCGGCGCGCCAGTGACCGGGACGCTGAAGCCCTGCCCGACCCGCCAGCCCCACTTCCGGTAGTCCTCGGCCGAGACGGCCACCTCACCCGGCTCGCGGGGACAGCCACCAGCGATGAACGTCAGGTGCTCACAGACCCGGTCCCGGTAGACCAGCTCGAGCGGTGAGGCCATCAGGCCGGCCCGGGGCTTCACGCTGCCGCGGCCGTAGAGCTGGCCGACCGGGTCCTCGTGCAGCTCCCGCGCCTTCGCCGGAACCGCCTCGAGGACGTCGGCGATGCCTAGGTCGGGCGAGGTGGCCGTGCGCCCGGCGCTGACGACGAGCGCGGTGTCGGCAGGGCTGGCCCGGAAGACGGCCGACTGCAGCAGCCCCTGTTCCAGAGCGCGGGAGTAGAGCGGGGCAAGCACGGCGCACGCGGTCACCAGCGCCGACAGCAGCACGAGGGCAGCCGTCTGGGCACCTCGGTAGCGCAGCGCTTGCCACACGCGAGCGTCCTCCTCCGGCATCCGTCCCAGGTGCGTCCACCCCCGTGGACCCGTCTGCCCACCCTAGGCACGGCCCACGCCGCAAGGGGTGACGAAGCGGCAACGATCAGGCCCGGCGACTACGTCCCGCTCTGGACGGCCCGCTCCAGGCGCTCCAGCTTGCCGGTCAGCTCGCCGGTGTGGCCCGGTCGGATGTCCGCCTTGAGCACCAGGCTGACCCGCGGGCCGTGCGCCGCCACGGCGTCCACGGCGCGCTTGACCACGGCCATGCACTCGTCCCACTCACCCTCGATGGTCGTGAACATGGCGTCCGTCCGATTGGGGAGCCCGGAGTCCCGCACGACTCGGACCGCGTCGGCGACGGCAGCGCTCACCGAACCGGTGTCGTCACTGGCCATGGAGGGGGCAACGGAGAAGGCGATCAGCATGCAGGCAACTTACGACGATGCCCAGACACCCCGACCCGCGACCCCCGCGGGTGGCGCCTGGCTCGCTCGACCCGCGACCCCCGCGGGTGGCGCCTGGCTCGCTCGACCCGCGCCCCCGGCATACCGCGATGGAGTATGCCGTTCAGCGGGCTCAGCGGGCCTCCTGCGGTTCGCGGGCCCGCAGCTGCTCCAGGTGGGCGTGGACGAGCGGCACCGCCGAGGCGCCCTCGCCGCTGGCCGCGGCGACGCGCTTCATCGAGCCGGCGCGCACGTCGCCCGCCGCGAAGACTCCCGGAAGCGTGGTCTCGAGGCTGGCCGGGGGGGCGGCCGTCGCGCCACTGTGACTTGGGGACGTCCCGCCCGGTGAGCACGAAGCCGTGGTCGTCCAGCTCGACCTCCGGCGGGAGCCAGGAACAGTGCGGCTCGGCGCCAAGGAGCAGGAAGAGTCCGCCGAGGTCCTTGCGCTCCTCCCGGCCGGTCGCCTCATCTCGGAGGACCACCCACTGGAGGTGCCCCTCGCCGCCCCCGTCGACGACCGTGCAGTGCGAGCGGACGGTCACCCGGGGGTTGGCCTCGATCTCCCGGATGAGGTAGGTGGACATCGTGTCGGTCAGGCTCTCGCGCCGGATCATCACGGTCACCGATCGCGCGAACCGGGAAAGGTGCATCGCCGCCTGCCCGGCCGAGTTGCCGCCGCCGACGATGACCACGTCGCGCCCCTGCATCTCCCGCGAGACGCTCGTGGCAGCCCCGTAGTAGACCCCGAGCCCGACGAGGTCCTCGATCGAGGGCACGCCGAGACGCCGGTAGGCGACACCGGTCGAGACGACGACCGAGCGGGCACACACCCGCGCCTCCGAGGTGAGTACGTGGAGGTGGAGGTGGCTGTCGGGTCCCGATCCGGGCGGGTCGATGCCGAGCACCGCGGTTCCGGTGAAGAACCGCGCCCCGAACCGGCCGGCCTGGAAGCGGGCTCGTTGGGCGAGGCGCATGCCGGAGATCCCTCTGGGAAAGCCGAGGTAGTTCCGGATCATCGAGCTGGTCCCCGCCTGGCCGCCAACGGCGTCGGCCTCGATCACGATGGTCGACAGGCCCTCCGACGCCGCGTAGACCGCGGCCGCGAGTCCTGCCGGCCCCGCGCCGACGACCACGAGGTCGGTCACTTCCCCTTGCGGGAGGTCTGCCGGTGTCCCGTAGACGAAAGCCGCGACCCCGTGCACTGTGGCGCCGTTGAGCACGGGCCGGCCGAAGCCGGTCACCACGGGGAACGCGACCTCCCCGTCGACCTCGGCGAGGATCGCCCCACCTCGGCCGGAGCCGGGGGCATGGGTAGCGCTGGCGATGCCCATGCGGTCGAAGAAGTCCCGGATGCGGGCCACCTCGCCGCTCTCGCGGTCGGTCACGATGTCGACATTGGCCACCACGGGAGACGACGACGACCAGCCCCAGTCGGAGAGCAGCTCGCTCACGGCGGTGTGGAACTCCTCGTCTCTGACCCCGCGCGGGACCGCCAGGAAGGTGTCGAAGTGGCCAGTGGCGAGGCGCTGCCGGATCTCGTCCAGGCGGCGGCGGTAGTCCTCACCCCGCAGCAGACAGACCCGGCGCGCGCTCGGCACCACGCCGGAAATCTACCGGGCCGCCCCGCAGGAGAACCGTTCAGAGCCGCCGCAGCAGGGAGAGGTAGTTCTCCACGGGGCGGAAGCCCAGCCGCTCGTTGATACCGACCATCCAGCGGTTCTGCTCGGCGTTCGCCGTGGTCACATGCCGCCGCTCCGGGCCGATCCGGGCCTGGAGCTCCTTGAGGTTGCGGGCCTTGACCGCCATCCCGAGCCGGCGACCGCGGTGCTCCCGCCGCACCAGTGTCCCCCACTGCAGGACGTCCGCGTCCGGTGCCTTCGGGATGACGAGGTCGGAGTAGGCAGCCACCGTGTTGTCCGGGGCGAGGGCCAGCGTCGAGAGGCGCACCCGGCCCTGAAGGCGGAAGGTCTCCTCGCGATGACGGTGCAGCTCCGGGGTCTCCCGCTCCGCCTCGAAGTCGAGGTCCCCGGTCGGCGCGTCGACGGCCAGCTGGTTCTTGGTGTCGCACAGGGACTGAAGCAGCTCGTCGGGCACGGGCCCGTCGAACACCACGATGCGGTAGTCGCGGTGGTGTGGCGCGCTCTCCGCAACCAGCTGGTCGAGAAGGGACTCCGGGACGGGCAGGTCGAGCAGGCGGTGAACCTCGGTGTTGGCCACGGAGAAGCCGTGCTTGAGCGCGAAGCGGCGGTGCGGGTGGTCCGGCGTGCTGTCGAACGGGCACGGCGCCTCCATCACCAGGTCGGTCCGGTTTTCGTCGCGGCTCATGCCCACCATGCTGTCAAGCAGGGCGGTGCCTACCCCCCAGCCGCGGCGCTCAGGCTCCACCCAGGGCACCAGCCAGGCGAACTTCTGGTTGTCGGACAGCGGCAGGTAGAACGCGGCCGCGCCGACGATCGTGCCGCCGTCCTCGGCGACGAGCGGCAGGAACCGCTCACCCGGGTCGGCGTTGTGGATGTCGACGCGGTGGTCGTCGAGGGACCGCAGAGCCGCCCATGGCCGCTCGAATCCCTCTGCGGCGGAATAGATCTCGTGATAGCGGACAAACTCCGCCTCACTCCCCCGGTTGAGCTCTCGTACGCGCACCCTTCAAAAGTAGGGAGCGCAAGCCCACGGTCGCCACGCATTTACGGCCCGCCCGGGCGTCGGGCCAGCCCCTCCGCCGTGTGCCGGGTGGTCGCCTCCCAGCCCAGGTCGATGATCGCGCTCCTGGAACCGTCGGCCTGGCCGCCTATGGGGTATGCCGGGTGGCCACCTCCCAGCGCCCGCCACCCCGCGAGTGCTCAGGTGAGCGCCGAGACCACCTGGTCGGCAGCGGCATACGGGTCGGTCTTGCCGTCCACCACGTCGGCGGCGAGCTGCTCGACGCCGCTACCGTGCCGCAGGTCCCCCATGCGCTCGCGCAGCTGCTGCAGCGCGATCGCCTCGATCTCGTCGCCGGCCCGGCGCACCCGGCGCTCGCGCAGGGTGCCGGTGCGCGCCATCCATGCCACGTGCTTGTCGAGCGCCTCCATGAGCTCGTCGATCCCTTGCCCTTGCGCCGCAACAGTTTTCACCACCGGTGGACGCCAGAGCCCAGGCTCGCTGCGATCCCCGAGCGAGATCATGTGGCGGATGTCGCGGACCGTCGCGTCGACGCCCTCGCGGTCGGCCTTGTTGACCACGAACACGTCGCCGATCTCAAGGATCCCGGCCTTCGCCGCCTGGATGCCGTCACCCATGCCCGGCGCCAGCAGCACGACGGTGGTGTCAGCCAGGCCGGCGATCTCGACCTCCGACTGCCCGACCCCCACGGTCTCCACGAGGATCACCTCGCACCCGGCCGCGTCGAGCACCCGAAGAGCCTGCGGCGTGGTCCACGAGAGCCCGCCGAGGTGTCCGCGTGAGGCCATCGATCGGATGTAGACCTCGGGGTCGAGCGCGTGGTCCTGCATGCGCACCCGGTCGCCCAGCAGCGCGCCTCCGGAGAAGGGCGACGTGGGGTCGACCGCCAGCACGCCGACCCGCTTGCCGCGGGCGCGGAAGGCGCCGACCAGGGCGTTGGTCGATGTCGACTTGCCCACGCCCGGTGAGCCGGTGATGCCGATGACGTGGGCGTTGCCGGAGTGCGGGGCCAGGGCCGCCATGACCTCGCGCAGCGCGGGGTGGCCGTCCTCCACCAGGGAGATCAGCCGGGCGACAGCCCGGGGCGACCCTGCCCTGGCCGACTCGACCAGGGCAGGGACATCGACGGGGCGGGCCAAGGTCAGGCCTGGGCGGGCACGCGCACGATCAGCGCGTCGCCCTGGCCACCGCCGCCGCACAGGGCGGCTGCGCCGACCCCGCCGCCACGGCGCTTGAGCTCGTTGGCGAGCGCCAGCGTGATACGCGCGCCGGACATGCCGATCGGGTGGCCCATGGCGATCGCGCCGCCGTTGACGTTGACCTTCTCGGCGTCGATGCCCAGCTCCTTGGTGGAGGCCAGGCCAACGGCCGCAAAGGCCTCGTTGATCTCGACCAGGTCGAGGTCGGCGGGCGTGATGCCCTCCTTGGCACACGCCGTGCGGATCGCCTCGGCCGGCTGCGACTGGAGCGAGGAGTCGGGGCCGGCCACCACGCCGTGCGCGCCGATCTCGGCCAGCCAGCTCAGGCCCAGCTCCTGCGCCTTGGCCTTGCTCATGACGACGACGGCCGCGGCGCCATCGGAGATCTGCGAGGCCGACCCGGCCGTGATCGTGCCGTCCTTGGAGAAGGCCGGGCGCAGCTTGCCCAGTGACTCGACCGTCGTGTCGGGGCGGATGCCCTCGTCGGCCTTGAACTCGATGGGATCGCCTTTGCGCTGTGGGATCTGGATCGCGACCACCTCGTCGTCGAACAGCCCGTCCTTCCAGGCCCGCGCCGCCTTCTCGTGGCTCGCCGCCGAGAAGGCGTCCTGCTCCTCGCGGCTGAACTCGCGCTCACCGGTGTTGGCCGACTCGGTGAGCCGCCCCATCGCCTGGTCGGTGAAGGCGTCCCAGAGGCCGTCCTGGGCCATGTGGTCGTGCAGGGTCACGTCGCCGTACTTGAACCCGTCGCGACTCTTCTCCAGCAGGTGCGGCGCATTGGTCATGGACTCCTGGCCGCCGGCGACCACGATCTCGAACTCTCCCGCACGGATCAGCTGGTCGGCCAGCGCGATGGCGTCGATGCCGGACAGGCAGACCTTGTTGATGGTCAGGGCGGGAACGGTCATCGGGATCCCCGCCTTCACCGCGGCCTGCCGGGCCGGGATCTGGCCCTCGCCCGCGGTCAGAACCTGCCCCATGATGACGTAGTCGACCTGCTCGGGGCTGACACCCGCCTTGTCGAGGGCGCCCTTGATGGCGAAACCGCCCAGGTCGGAGCCGGAGAAGTCCTTGAGCGATCCGCTCATGCGCCCCATGGGGGTGCGCGCTCCGGCGACGATGACAGTGGTGCTGCGGTCGGACATGACAAGGCCTCCAACGCCGTTGGTGAGTTCTCGTTTCACTCTAGCCTCGGGGCCGGGGGGCCCAAAGGGCAGGCACGGGTGGCGAGGGCCACACGGCATACCTGCTCGTATGCCGGGTCGTCACCGATCCTTGGGCCTCACCTCACGCGCCGGCCCACGTCGGCGGCATAGGCGTCCAGCACCCCCAGCACCTCCGGCGCGCGCCACAGCGTCCGCCGGCTGCGGTGGTGATGCTGGGCCACCAGCACCCCCGACTCGGTGAGCACCCGCAGGTGCCGGTGGACGTTGGTCTCGGCCACCCCGAGCAGCCGGGCCGCCGTCGCCGCGTCGACAACCGGGTGCGCGACCAGCGCCTCGAGGAGGCGCCAGACGGCGGAGTCGGAGCGCGCGGCGACGGTGCGCCGCCACCCGGCCCGGACCTCATCGAGGCGGTGCCACATCGTCCGGCCGTGCTCGACCGCGCGCAGCGAGGCCAGGGCGAAAGCCGTGACGATCGGGTCCACCTCGCCGGCCCGGTACGCGTCGAGGGCGCTCACGTACGCCGCGCGGTCGTGGAGCAGACCGCCCGACACCGGGATCGTCACGTGCCGCGTCACGCCCTTGGACCGGAGCATCGCGTGGACGATCGCGCGGCCGGTGCGCCCGTTGCCGTCCGCGAACGGGTGGATCGTCTCGAACTGGGCATGCGCGACCGCCGCCTGCACCAGGACGGGGAGGTCGTCACGCTGCATGAACGCGACGAGGTCATCGATGGCGCGGGCGATCCGCGGGTGCTGCGGCGGCACGAACTCCGCGGTGAGCGGGGTGCTGCCGCCCGGCCCGATCCAGACCGCCTCACGCCGCCACCCGAGGAGGTTCGGCGCGGTCTCGCGCAGAAGCGTCTCCTGCATGCGGAGGATGGCGGCGGCGTCCAGCCGGTCGGCCAGGTCGATGGCCGCGACCATGGCCTCGGAGTTGGAGGCGATGACCGCAGCGTTCCCGCGTCCCTGGTGGGTGACCTCGGCCTCCGCCACCGCCCGAGCGGAGGCGGTGAGGTTCTCGATCTGCGAGGACGATGCCGACTCGCTCCGCAGCAGGATCGCGTCGAGCGCAGACACCTCCCCGCGGGTCTCGGCGTCGAACGCCCGCATCTCGACGACGGCCTCCTCGGCCTGGGCAGCCACGGCCGGGTGGACGGTGGGGGTGCGTCGGGCGATGCTCGCGGGCACCGCGGCGGCGTAGGTGCGGCCGACCGCGCTGCGCTCGGCTCGGGTGGGGCCCACGCGATCGCGCGGCGGCTCCCACACGACCTGCTCGTAGCGCAGAGGCGGCCAGGACATGGTGGCTCCCAAGTGATAGCCGGACGGCAGCAGATTATCACTTAATGCGATAAGTGATAATGCGTGCCTTCTGCTGCAGGGAACGACGGCCACCAGGGGTGGTGCGTCCCACACGGCATACCCCTGTATGCCGTGTGGGACGCTCCCTACGCTCGACCCCATGACCGAGCCCACCACCGATCCCGCTGCCGAGCGCAGCATCGAGCCCGCCACGTCCCTGTTCACGGCCATCGACCACGTCGGTGTCGCCGTGCCCGACCTCGACACCGCCATCGCGTTCTACCGGGAGACCTACGGGATGCGCCTGGCCCACCAGGAGGTCAACGAGGAGCAGGGCGTCAGGGAGGCGATGATGGCCGTGGGTGACTCGGGCTCACACGTCCAGCTGCTGGCGCCGCTCACCCCTGAGTCGACCATCGCCAAGTTCCTCGACCGGTCCGGCCCCGGGGTGCAGCAGGTCGCCTACCGGGTGGCGGACATCGACGCGGTGAGCGCGACCCTGCGGGAGCGCGGGCTACGGCTGCTCTACGAGGCCCCCAGACGGGGGACGTCCAACTCCCGGGTCAACTTCATCCACCCTAGGGACGCCGGAGGGGTGCTCGTGGAGCTCGTCGAGCCCTCGGCCGAGTCCCACTGAGCCGGCTCGGCTCACTCCTGCTGAAAGCCCGGCAGTCCTGAGGTGACCAGCTCGGTGAGGCCGACCGACCGCAGGGACCGCCGGCGAAGCTCGCGAAGCAGCACCGGGAGGGTCTCGACGGTGAAGCTGCGGTCGATCCGCTGCGGGTTCGGCCCGGTGATGGTCCCACCGTCGTGCGCGAGCAGGATGGAGCCCGGTCTGGCCGCGGACGCAACGGCTCGCGCTGCCGCGGCCGGCATGCGGTGGTGGGCGTGCGCCTCGACGCAGTCCGTCCAGAAGACGCTGCGCACCCCGCGCGCGGCGGTCACGGTTGCCACAGCCGCGGAAGTCCACCCTCGCGGCGGTCGGAACCAGGCGTTCGATGGGCTTTCCAGCCGACGCAGGACGTCCTGCCCGCGGTCGACCTCGGTGGCCACCGCGGCCTCCGGGAGTGCGTCGAGGAAGAGGTGGTCCATCGTGTGGTTGGCCACCACATGCCCCTCCCGGCGGGCTCGAGCCACGAGGTCGGGGTGGGCGGTCGCGTTGCGGCCGACCATGAAGAAGGTCGCACGGGCCCCAGCGTCGGCCAGGAGGTCCAGGACGTGCGGGGTGTAGTCCGGGTCGGGCCCGTCGTCGAAGGTGAGCGCGACCAGCGGCTGGGTGGTCCACACGCTGCGGAAGGACCGCGGGTCCAGGAGCGACCGCTCCTCGGCGGTGGACGTGTGCCGGCCCGGGGACGCCACGCCTCCATCGGTCGCCGAGGGCGCCTCCGTGGCCTCGACCTCCTCGACGCCCGCGACCGCGGCGAGCAGGCACGCCCCCGCCACCGAGGCGAGGAAGCGCCGGCGTCCGAAGACGAAGCCTCGCGGCGCATTGGCCTGTACGGGCTCCGGGTTGACCTCCGAGCGTGGGGTGGCGAGGCCTTCGCGCTCCCTGCGACCGGCCATGGCGCTCCTGACTGCTCACACCGACAACGAGCGCCGACCACCTCCCCTGGCGGCCTCCTCCACCGCCACGCTAGAACCCGTTGCTGAGCCTTGTCTGGGAGTGGCCTGAACCAAGCGGGCGGCGCGCTGCCCCGCCGGGTCCATCGGGTGAGGCAGGTCACCGCGTGACCGGCGTCTCACTCCCCCTGGGCGGCGATCGGCTCCACACTACTTTCGAGTAGGCCATGTCGCCGATCCGCCACGGGACGGGCGCACCGGCGATGGTCCAATGACCCCCTGACGACCCACGCGAGGCCGAGGAGTCACCAGCCATGCAGCAGATCCGCGACGCGATCCTCTCCGGCGACCGGAGCCCGGAGACCTACGCGAGCCTCCCGATCCCGAAGTCCTACCGCGGCGCCACGGTGCACAAGGACGAGGTGGACATGTTCGAGGGCATGGCCACCAGGGACAAGGATCCCCGCAAGTCGCTGCACATCGACGACGTGCCGGTCCCGGAGCTGGCCCCCGGAGAAGCCCTGGTCGCCGTCATGGCCAGCGCGATCAACTACAACACCGTGTGGACCTCGATCTTCGAGCCCCTGTCGACCTTCGGCTTCCTCGAGCGCTACGGGCGCACCTCGGAGTTCGCCAAACGCCACGACCTGCCCTACCACGTCGTCGGCTCCGACCTCGCGGGAGTCATCCTGCGCACGGGCGCGGGCGTCACGAAGTGGCGGCCTGGGCGGGAGGTCGTCGCCCACTGCCTGTCGGTCGAGCTCGAGGACGCCGACGGC
Organism: Dermatophilaceae bacterium; assembly: GCA_035691065.1. Taxonomy (GTDB): domain Bacteria; phylum Actinomycetota; class Actinomycetes; order Actinomycetales; family Dermatophilaceae; genus DASSJT01. The sequence goes on along the minus strand of DASSJT010000073.1, from coordinate 11,856 downwards.
CACAACGACACCATGCTCGACCCGCAGCAGCGGATCTGGGGGTTCGAGACCAACTTCGGCGGCCTCGCCGAGCTGGCGATCGTCAAGGCCAACCAGCTCATGCCCAAGCCCGCCCACCTGTCGTGGGAGGAGGCGGCGTCGCCCGGTCTGGTGAACAGCACGGCATACCGCCAGCTGATCTCCAAGAACGGGGCCGCGATGAAGCTCGGCGACCGGGTGCTGATCTGGGGTGCCTCCGGCGGCCTCGGCTCGTACGCCACCCAGATGGCCCTCGCCGGCGGCGCCACGCCGGTCTGCGTCGTGTCGTCCCCCGAGAAGGCCGTGATCTGCCGCTCGATGGGCGCGGAGCTGATCATCGACCGCAATGCCGAGGGCTACCGGTTCTGGAACGACGACAACACCGCCCAGAACCCCAAGGAGTGGCAGCGCCTGGGCAAGCGGATCCGGGAGCTCACCGGCGGGCACGACGTCGACATCGTCTTCGAGCACCCCGGGCGGGAGACGTTCGGGGCGAGCGTCTACGTCGCCCGGAAGGGCGGCACCATCGTGACCTGCGCGTCCACCTCGGGCTACCTGCACGAGTACGACAACCGCTACCTGTGGATGAACCTCAAGCGCATCGTCTCCTCGCACTTCGCCAACTACCGCGAGGCGTGGGAGGCCAACGAGCTCATCAACCGGGGACTCATCCACCCGACCCTGTCGAAGACGTACCCGCTGGAGGAGGTCGGGCAGGCCGCTCTCGACGTCCACCGCAACGCCCACCAGGGCAAGGTCGGAGTCCTCACGCTCAGCCCCCAGAGGGGTCTGGGCGTGACCGACCCGGAGAAGCGCAGCCACTTCGTCGAGGCGATCAACCGCTTCCGCGACGCCTGACCGGCAGAGCCCCGCCGGCCGGGGCCTGCAGTCGGCCGGGGCCTGTAGTCGGCCGGGGCCTGCAGTCGGCCAGGCGCCGCCGTCGGAGCCCTCCCCGCCGGGGCGCTCGGGGGGCGCTCCGCTGCCTCTGCTGCGTCAGCACGCACCTCCGGCATTAGGGTTCTCGGCGGGAGGTGTTGTCGACCAATGCTGAAGCGGTGGAGAGAGTTCCGGCGACACCAGCTCGAGGTGCTGCGCGAGAGCAACCGCCCCGTCGTGCCCGAGGACGGCGACGGCCAGCTCGAGCAGGACCTCCTTGGTGACGTGCTGCGACGCGACGAGTCCCCCGACGGCGTGGCCCCCTCGGCCTCCACCGAGGCGCAGGCCGAGCCGGTGGCCCGCTACGGCACCCTGGGCCGTCCCATCAACAAGCAGTCGCCGTTCTACCTCGGCTTCGTCGGTGCGATAGGAGCCCTCGTCGCGATCGGTCTCTGGCACTCTCTTGGCCGGTTGGCCACCACCCTGACGATCCTGCTCATCGCCTTCTTCCTGACCCTCGCCCTCAACCCGGTCGTCGAGGGGCTCACCTCACGGGGAGTCCGCCGCCCGGCCGCAGTCGCCATCGTGTTCGCCGGCCTGGTCCTCATCTTCACGCTGATCGGTCTGCTCGTCGTCCCGCCGGTGGTCCAGCAGGGTGCTGACCTGGCCACGAACGCACCCTCCTACTTCGACCACCTGCTCAAGAACCGGTTCATCCAGGAGGCCGACCGCAACTACCACGTCATCGAGCGGCTCAAGGGGGAGCTCAACAAGCGCCTCACGGACGGAGCGTTCATGAGCCAGATCATGGGCGGCGTGCTGGGCGCCGGGCGCGCCGTGGCCTCCGGCGTCTTCCAGACCCTCACGGTCCTGATCCTGACCCTCTACTTCCTGGCCTCGTTCCCGAAGGTCAAGCAGGCGGCATACGGCATGGTGCCCGCCTCCCGGCGCCCCCGTGTGATCTCCCTCTCGGAGGAGATCATGCGGCGCACCGGGTCGTACGCCATCGGGCAGGCCATCGTGGCCGCGGTCAACGCCGCCATGTCGTGGCTCATGATGCTGATCGTCGGCATCCCGTATGCCGCGGTGCTGGCTGTGGCGGTCGGCATCCTCGGGCTCGTGCCCATGGTGGGTGCCACGCTGGGGGCCGCGGTGGTGAGCATCGTCGCCTTCTTCGACGAGCCCCGCAAAGCCCTGATCGCGATCATCTACTACCTGGTCTACCAGCAGGTCGAGAACTACCTGGTCGCCCCGCGGGTCATGCAGCGGACCATCTCGGTGCCCGGTGCCGTGACCGTCGTCGCCGCACTCGCCGGTGGCACCCTCCTCGGCCTCCTGGGCGCGCTGCTGGCCATCCCCGTGGCCGCAGGGCTCCTGCTCCTCTACGAGGAGGTCCTGCTCCCGCGCCAGCGGCGGGTCTGACGCTCGGGCGCGGCGACCGTCGGTCAGGGCGAGCGGCCGATGCGTTTGCCTGGGTCGCCACATCGAACGTCATGCGCGGCGGTCGGTCCTCACGCGGTGACGTCCCGGGAGCTGAACCTCGCCCACGCCGCGCTGACGAAGACCAGCGTGTAGAGCCCCGCCGATGTCAGCCCCGCCCCGACCCCGCCGGTGGCCAGTGGCTCCCTCAACAAGTCGCCGTAGGCCGTCCAGTAGTGCGTCGGAAGGTACTCGTGGATGGCCGACAGCTGCGGGATGACGTCCAGGATCTGGCTGGTCAGGGCGAGCATGAGCACCGCGATCGCGGCACCGATCGGCTGCTCGGTCAGTGTCGAGGCGAACAGCCCGATCGCGGCCAGGGCGGACAGGCACGCGGTGATGTACCCGCAGACCAGCAGGACCCGCCACAGCCCCTCCGCGAACGGCAGCTCCTGCCCGGACAGGGTCAGGAACGGCCCTCCACCGAACAGTGCCAGCCCCAGCAGCGTGCCCACCGCGGCCACCAACAGGGTCGCGGCGGCCGCGAAGACCACCAGGGCGCCGTACTTGACGGCGAGCAGGCGGGTGCGGTGCACCGGCACGGTCAGCACGTACCGCAGGGTGCCGATGTTGGCCTCGCCGGCGATCGCGTCCCCGGCGATGGCGGCCACCGCCAGCGGCAGGAACAGCGGGAGCTCGACGGTCAGGGCGACCAGCGCCACAAAGACCCCGTTGCTGGTCACCTGGGAGATGAAGTCGGGTCCCTCGCCCGGGTGCGGGCTGGACAGGCGGACCGCGACCGCGATGACGACGGGCACCGCGGCCAGCACTGCCAGTCCCGCCCAGTTGCGGCGCCGGCCGAAGATCAGCCACAGCTCGGAGCGGAAGAACCGGGTGCTGACCCGCCGGGGCCGCCGCACGACCGCCTCGGGCGAGGCCGGCGAGGGCCAGGCCGCTCGCGTCTCAACCGCTGACATCGAAGCCCTCCCCGGTCAGCCCCACGAACATCTCCTCGAGGTCGGCCGCGCGCACGGCGAACCCGCGCACCGGCACGTCGTCGCCGACCAGGGCGGCCACCACCTTCTCCGGAGCGACGGCGCCCAGCAGTGCGGTCACCGTCTGTCCATCCCGCTCCGCCTCGGCGAGGCCCAGTGCGCCGACGGTCCGCAGGGCCGCCTCCGGCTCCGCCGTGACCACCTCGACCCGGGGCGCGGTACGGGCGCGCAGGTCGTCCAGCGACCCCTGCGCCACCAGCCGGCCCAGGTGCATGACTCCGACGTGGGTGCAGATCTGCTCGACCTCGGAGAGCAGGTGGGTGGACAGCAGGACGGTCGTCCCGCCGCTGCGCAGGCTGTGCAGCAGGGCTCGCACCTCCCGGGTGCCCTGTGGGTCCAGGCCGTTGGTCGGCTCGTCGAGGATGAGCAGGTCGCGGGGGCGCAGCAGGGTCGAGGCGATGGCCAGCCGCTGGCGCATGCCCAGGGAGTACGCCCGGTAGCGCTTCTTGGCGGCCGCCAGCAGCCCGACCCGGTCCAGCGCCGCGTCGATCCGCACCGCCGCGGTGCGGGGTTCGACCGTACGGTCGCCCGCGTCCAGCCGGGCCAGGTTGGCCCGCCCCGACAGATACGGGTGGAACGCCGGGCCCTCGACCAACGCGCCGACCCGAGGAAGCACCATGCCGGCACCGGCCGGCATCGGCGAGCCGAGAAGGGTGTGGCCGCCGGCGGTCGCGCGGATCAGGCCCAGCAGGAGCCGGATGGTGGTGGTCTTGCCCGAACCGTTGGGCCCGAGGAAGCCGTAGATGCTCCCGTACGGCACCGCCAGGTCGATCGTGTTCACGGCCACCTGCCCGCCCCGGAACCGCTTGGTCAGCCCCGTGCTGCCGACCGCGACCGGCTCCCTCGGCTGCGTACCGGCCGGCACCGCCACGGAGTCGGCGCCGGCCGGTACGGCCTGAGCCGTCACCCAGTGGTCCTCAGCGCCTGGGCCTTGGGGTCCGCGGCCGCCGCGTACAGCCGGTCCGGGCTCACCGCGCCGGCCAGCACCCGGCCGTCGTCGGTGACCAGGACGGAGAACAGCCGGCTGGACAGCAGCCGACCGGAGCCCCACGAGCCACTGACGTGCGGGAGTGCCGCGAGGATGCGAGCGGGAAGGGCGTCGAGGCTGCCGGGCGCGTCGGTTCGCGGGCTGGTGCCGGGGTCCGGCAGCTGGGTCGCACCTGTCGGCTGGCGGGCGACGACGACAGCCGTCCAGCCCGTGCCGAGCACCACAGGCGCCGGTCCCCGGGACTCCGGCCGAGCGGTGTGGCCCGGAACCGGCGGGGTCAGCCGAGTGCTGGGGGCCGGCGTGGCCGTACCCGCGTTTCCCGCCTCAGTGACCTTCGTGCCTGGCGGCGGAGTGAAGTTGAACCGGGCCGCGTCCGGACGGGCGAAGCTGACGTCGGTGAACCCGATCTCGGCGGCTGGGTCCGCGTGGCCACGGGCGTAGACCTGGACCCGCAGCGGGACGTGCTTCGTGCCGTCGATGGCGATGCGCACCGAGGACACCAGCGACGCGGTGTCGCGCGGGGTGAGGACGAGCTCATAGGCCGGCCGACCGGCCACCACGGCGGTGCCGTCGGTGCTGACCGCCGTGCTCGGGCCGAGCGCGGCGAGAGCCTGGTCGGCGGCCTCCTGCGGGGTCTTCGGCAACCCGCGCGGCAGCGGGCGCGCTGGGCCCTTCTCGGCCGGCAGCGTGCGGTGCACCGCCGTCTTCTGGTCGCTGGACCAGATCCACACATCCCGCCCCTTGGCGATGATGTCCGACTCGCCCAGGGTGCCGAGCAGCGCGATCCGGGCCTTGTCCGGCCCGGCATACCAGACCCGCAGCGTGTGGGAGCCGGACAGCAGCGCGGTGAGGTCGGCGCTACCCCGGCCCCCGATGGCGGGCAGCTTCGGCAAGCCGAGGTCGGCGCCCGCCACCACGGTCCCGGAGATGGCGTCCAGCCGCGCCTGCTGCACGTCGACCAGCAGCTGGGCGGCGCTGCGCTGCGGCAGGCTGGGGTCGGCCGAGGCGCTGATCGACCGCGTCGCCGCGCCCCCGCCGACGGCCACGGCCGCCAGACTCACCGGTACCAGCCAGCGCAGCGCCGGCCGGGACAGCATCACGGCCATGTGGGCCTCCTCGGTCTCTCGTCCCATCATGCGCCTGGCGCGAGGGGCGGGGCCATCATCGCTGTTCATGCTGAACGTTGTCTGAGGGCGGCCCCACGCGGCTGACGCCGGGTTCGGACGCGCGCGACCGCGAACGACCCACGCCTTGCCGGCGCTGCTAGGAGTGGCCGGGGTCCAGGCCCAGGGCCGCCAGCGCCCACCGAGCGACGTCGTCGTCGACCCCGACGGTCGAGACGGTCGCGCCGTGCTCGTCGTGACCGAGCGGCTCGAGCGCCCGCAGGTCGGCGCGAAGGTGGCGAGCGCCGGGCTCGCCGGCCCGGGTCCGCAGGGTTTGCCGGTCCGCAGTGAGGTGGCAGAACCTCACGTCGGGACGCCCCTCGCGCAGGAGGTCCCGGTGCTGCCTGGTGAGCGCCGAGCAGGCGACGACGGCACTGCGGCCGGTCTTCTCGTAGCCGTCGCACCAGTGGCCAACGGCCCGCAGCCACCGCTCGTAGTCCATCTCGGAGAGGCGCCCGGCCTCGAACTCGACCCGCTCGGCCGGCGTGAGGAAGGAGTCGCCCTCGACATAGTCCCAGCCGGTCGCGGCTGCGATGGAACGGCCGATGGAGGTCTTGCCCGAGCCGCAGGCACCCGTCACGACGATGATGTCGCTGCTGGTCACAGCCCTCACGCTACGCCGATTCCGTCGGAATGGACCGTGGCGGCGGTTCACCGGCTCAGCGGACGAGGGGCGAGGGCTCCTTGTCCATCGGACCGGCCCACGTCGTCGGAAGGGGCTCGCGACCCGGGGCCACCCGCGCCACGACCTCGTTGAGCACACGCTGCACGTAGGGCTCCCCGACCCACAGGTGCTTCGCGCCGTCGACGCCGACGACCACCGCCTGCGGGATCGCTCCGAACCGGGTCCGCGCCTCGGCCGGCCGAAGGTAGTCGTCGAACTCAGGCACCAGCGCCACCACCGGCTTGCCGGAGTCGGCCCACACCTGCAGGTGCTCCGGACTGGAGTAGCGCAGTGGCGGGCTGAGCAGGATGGCGCCGTCGACCGAGGGGTCGCAGCCGTACATCAGCGCCAGGTCGGTGCCGAAGGACCACCCCATCAGCCAGCGCTGCGGGAGCGGCGGCTCCTCGTGGAACTCGGCGTACTCGACCGCGGCCGCCACGTCGAAGCGCTCCGACACGGCGCCGTCGAACGTTCCCTGCGACGTCCCCCGCGGCGACGTCACGCCCCGCAGGTTGAACCGGAGCACCGCGACGTCGGCCAGGGCCGGGAGGCGGTAGGACGCCTTCTTGAAGACGTGGCTGTCCATGAACCCGCCGTGGGTGGGCAGGGGGTGGAGCGTGACCAGTGTGGCCACGGGGTCGCGCTCGGGGGGCAGGGCGAGCTCTCCCACGAGGACCAGGCCGTCGGCGGTGTGCAGCTCCACATCCTGGCGGCGGGCCGGCAGGATCGAGCCGGCCCGGATCTGGTGCGTGCCGGACGCATGATGTCGGGGCTGGTGACGGACCGGGTCACCGGGCGATCCTTGAGCCCGGTCACCCGTCCGGCCGCGGGCCTGGTGATGTGTCAACGAATGGCACCTCGGGAGTGTCGGCGGTCGCGTGCGGCCCAGCAGGGGCTGTGCCAGTGCCGTCGGTCCTCGACCCCGCCGGCGCCTTCGGCCGGCCACACGACGACGTGCGCGGTGCCGGCGGCGACCTGCTGCTGGCACCCCGGGCACAGGTACGAGCGCTCGGATGAGGCGCCGGCAAGGCGGCGCACGAACCACTCGCCGCCGGCATACGGCTCACGCTGGGGGATCCCGCCCCTAAGGCGGTCGAGGTCGAGCGGCACGTCGTCGCGGCGACGACGGTTGGCTCGGGGCATGCGCTCATTCTGGCACTTCGGGACCCCACAGCCCGCCCGCAGACGGATGGGGCGGCAGCACCCCCTGCGCTGCCGCCCCACGCGGTCCCCACGCCGCGGACGCCCCCTCCAGCGCCCGCACCTCCAGGGACGCCGCTGGGTGGTCCTCAGGTTGCTCGACGAAGGTCAAGTTTTGGCAAAGACATTGCCAAATCCAGCGGTATGCCGGGTGGCCAGTGGGTGCGGGTGGTCGCGGACCCCGCCCACCGCGGGAACTGGGGGTATGCCAGGAGCCGACTCCCGGCATACCCCCCAGTTCCGGGGGTTGTCCCGGGCGGTTGCTCCAGGCGGCTGTTCGAGCGGCCGTTCCGGCGGTTCAGGCGTAGGTGCGGAACCCGCGCCCGGTCTTGCGGCCGAGGTAGCCGGCCGTGACCAGGTGCTCCAGCAGTGGGGCGGGGGCGAAGCCGGGCTCGCGGAACTCGAGGTACAGCTCCCGCTGGATCGCGAGCGAGACGTCGAGCCCCACCACGTCGAGCAGCTCGAACGGCCCCATCGGCAGGCCACAGCCCGTCTTCATCGCGGTGTCGATGTCATCGGCCGTGGCGTAGTTGGCGCTGAGCATCTTGATCGCGTCGTTGAGGTAGGGGAACAGCAGCGCGTTGACGATGAAGCCGGCGCGGTCGCCGCAGGTCACGGCGTGCTTGCCCAGCTTGGCGCACAGGTCCTCGACCGTGGCGGTGACCTCGTCAGCGGTCGAGACCGTGTGGACGACCTCGACCAGGCGCATGACCTGGGCCGGGTTGAAGAAGTGCATGCCGACGACGTCCCGGGGGCGGGAGGTGACCCGGGCGCACTCGACGATGGGCAGCGAGCTGGTCGTCGTGGCGAGGATGGCACCCGGCTTGCAGATCCGGTCGAGGTCGCGGAAGAGGTCCTGCTTGAGCGTCAGGTCCTCGGTGATCGCCTCGACGACGATGTCGGCGGCCCGGAGGTCCTCGCGAGAGGTACTCGGGTGCAGGCGCGCCAGCACGTCGTCGGCGGCCGACTGATCGAGCTTGCCGCGCTCGATGGCCTTGGCGAGTGACTTCTGCACGGCGGCTCGCACGCCGTCAAGCCGCTCCTGGGACCGCGCGACGTAGGTCACCGGGAAGCCAGCCTTGGCGAACACCTCGATGATGCCCGTGGCCATGGTGCCCGAGCCCACGACACCGATGCTGGCGATGTCACGCAGGGTGACCCCTTCGGGCGCTCCGTCGGTGGGGGTCTGGGCGTCGGGCACGACTTCGGAGACACCCGGGGCGGCGTAGGTGTAGAAGCCACGGCCGGTCTTGCGGCCCTTGAGCCCGGCGCTGACCATCTGCTTGATGATCGGGCTGGGGGCGTGCAGGCGGTCGCGGCCCTGCTTGTACATCGTGTCGAGGATCTCGTAGGCCGTGTCGAGGCCGATGAGGTCGAGCAGCTGCAGGGGGCCCATGGGGTAGCCGCAGCCGAGCCGCATGGCGGCATCGAGGTCCTCGCGGGTGGCGAACTTGCCCTCGTACATCGCCACCGCGTGGTTGAGGTAGCCGAACAGCAGCGCGTTGGCGATGAAGCCCGCCTTGTCGCCGACGACGACCGGCTTCTTGCCCAGTCGCTGGGCAAGGGCCTTGACGTCCTCGAAGACCTCGTCCTCGGTGACCACGGTCTTGACGACCTCGACGAACTGCAGCACCGGGGCGGGGTTGAAGAAGTGCATGCCCACGACGCGCTTGGGGTTGCTCGTGGCGACCGCGATCTCGGTCACCGGCAGCGAAGAGGTGTTGGTGGCGAGGATGGCGTCGGGGCCGACGATCGCGTCGATCTTGCCGAACACCTCCTTCTTGAGGTCGAGGTGCTCAGGCACGGCTTCGACCACCAGCTGGCAGCCGCTCAGGTCGTCGAGGCTCGCGGTGAAGTGGATCCGGCCGATCAGGGCCTGCTCGTCGGCCTCGGTCATCTTGCCCCGGCTGACCGCCCGGCCCGTCGACGTCTTGAGGTGTGCGCGGCCCCGCTCGACCGACTCCTCGTCCACCTCGACCGCCACGACCTCGATGCCGTTGCGGGCGAACACCTCGACGATGCCGGCACCCATGGTGCCGAGCCCGACCACGCCTACCCTGCTGAACTCACGAGCCATGCCCGCGAGTCTCCCAGAGCCGGTATGCCGTCAGAAGGGCTGGGCGGGGTGACGGTCGCCACCCTGTTCGGTCCATGCCAGTCAGGTCCTGGTGTCCGTGGTCAGGTGCTCGCCAGGGGAGCCAGACGACCCGGGTCGATGCCGCTCAGCTCCCGCGGCACTGACCCCAGTGTCTTCACGATGGCCTCGCACAGGGCGATGGCCGACTCGGCGGTCAGCTCGAGCGCCACGCGGGCGGAGGGTCCGCGTCCGGGGTCGGCGAAGTCGATGTTGAGCGTGTGGTCGGCCATCGCGTGCGCCGGGTGGTCGAAGTAGACGGTGGCCGTCGTGACCCCCAGCCATTCCTGCGGCCCCTTTCCGCTGCCGGTGACGGTGCGCCGCTCGGTGGCATAGGTGCACATGGCTCAGGCTCCCGTCTGGAGGGTGCGCGCGAAGAAGTCGCGGATGAGACGCCATCCCTGCACGGCCGCCTCGACCCGGTAGGAGGGACGGTCGGGCGCGAAGAAGGCGTGGCCCGCCCCGTCGAAGGAGTGGAACTCGTGCGGCTTGCCCGCGTGGGTGAGCACGCGGTCGAGCTCCTCGACCTCGGCCGGTGCGGGCGACCTGTCGTCCCGGCCGAACAGGCCGAGCAGCGGCGCCGACAGGCTCGGGAGGCATCCGCGCAGGCTCGGGGGCCGCCAGCTGGAGCCCTGGGGCGGTTCCGCGAGCACGTACGCGCCGTAGCAGTCGACCGCGGCCTGCAGGTCGAGCGAGCACGCCGCGAGGACCGCCTGCCGCGCGCCGGAGCAGAACCCGATCACGCCGACTCTCCCGTTGCTGTCGTGGCGCCCGCGCAGAAAGGTGGCGGCGCCATCCACGTCGCCCACGAGCCGCTCGTCGGGTACTCCCCCGGCCGCTCGCACGGCGGCTGAGGCGTCGTCGGGCAGGGCGCCTGGCGCCTCGCGATGGTGCAGGTTGGGACAGACGGCGGCATAGCCCATCGACGCGAACCGGCGGGTGATCTCCTTCGTCGCGTCATCGAACCCGGGCATGTGGTGGATCACCACGACCCCGCCACGCGGTCCCGGCCCGGTCGGTAGGGCGGCATACGCCTCGATCTGGTCCCCGCCGTGACCGACCACCGTGGTGGGGCCGGAGAGGAACTCCTCGCTCACAGCACCGCTCACCTGGGGCTCCTGCCCGCGGAGGACGCTCGGCCCAACCGCCATTCCGCTCGGACTCAGGGCCTCACCAGTCGTAGCCCTCGGAGATCAGGTCCGACTCCATGGCGAACCGCTCCTCGGGAGTCAGGCTGCCGCTTCCCGGGGGCGCGGGAATGCCCACGCTGCGACAGTACTCGCGAAGCACCTGGTCGTAGGCGAGGCGGCACACCGCGAGCCGCTCCGCCTTGGAGGGCTGGTCGCCCGCCTCCACCTGGCGCATGTGCTCACCCATGCGACGCAGCTCCAGGCCGAGGAGGACCGGCGGCAGCGGCTCGTGCGCCGGCCTGCGTCGCGCCGCCCTCGCGACAAACCAGTCCACCAGCGGCCGCAGGAGCCTCGGTGGCCGCCCCGTGTTGAGCCACCGAAAGGCCACGAGCGCGGCGCCGAGGAGAATCACGACTCCCACCACGTTGCCAAGGACGGACACCAACACGGCACACTCACCTCACTTGTGAGTGTGGGCGATGGCTGGTGGCGACGCAACGGCCACGCGGTATGCCGGGTGGCTGGCACGGCTCCCCGCGACCTGAGGCCCAGCCCGCCTCGGTTCCGCCCGCTGCCGACCTGGTGTCGGGGCGGCCCCGTAGAGTGGCGCGCTGTGCGGCTGGTGATTGCGACGTGCTCGGTGGACTACGACGGGCGGCTGAGCGCCCACCTCCCCCTCGCCACCCGGCTGTTGGTGGTCAAGGCCGACGGGTCGGTGCTGGTGCACAGCGACGGGGGCTCCTACAAGCCGCTCAACTGGATGTCACCGCCGTGCGCCATGGCCGAGGGCGAGCCCGACGAGAGCGAAGCCGCCGAGGGGGTGGCGAAGGTCTGGGTGGTGCAGAACGCCAAGTCCGACGACCGGCTGCGGGTGCGCATCCACGAGGTGCACCACGACTCCAGCCACGACCTCGGGGTCGATCCGGGGCTCGTCAAGGACGGCGTCGAGGCCCATCTCCAGCGGCTGCTGGCCGAGCACATCCACACCTTGGGCGAGGGCTTCACGCTGGTGCGAAGGGAGTACATGACCGCCATCGGCCCGGTCGACATCCTGTGCCGCGACCACCTGGGCGGGTCGGTCGCCGTCGAGATCAAGCGCCGGGGCGACATCGACGGCGTCGAACAGCTCACCCGCTACCTGGAGCTCATGAACCGCGACCCGCACCTCGCGCCGGTGCTCGGCATCTTCGCGGCGCAGGAGATCCGCCC
>DASSJT010000072.1:0-8803 GCA_035691065.1 Dermatophilaceae bacterium | reverse complement strand
GTGTTGTGGGCACGCGTCGAGCGGAAGTAGCTACGCCAGTCGGGCTCTCCGTGGTAGCAGTAGGTGCCTGGGTCCGCAAGGATGTCGACTCCCTCGTGCCGCACCTCGACGGAGAGCGCGTCGGCATGACCGTGTGCGGCGATGGCGAGAAAGCCTTGGGGCCCCCCATCACACCGGCACCAGATCTCCGGCGCTTCGCCCGAACCGGTCCGCAGAACATGGATGCCGGCGTCTCCGAAGGCGCTGGTCGCGCTGGGGGGGCGGTCGGACACCGCTGAGGACGCCGACAGCGCGCCAATCACGGTGCTCGTGATCCCTCGCTGTACGGGCGGCCACCACTCAGCCGCCCCGACGACGGAAGCGCCAGACGCGAGGAGTGTCGCCCACGGGTCGACGTCTGGGGGGTCGAGCACCAGGCCGCGTCCCTCGTCGCCGTCGCCCTGCCGCGGCGGCCGTCCGGTCGTGTCGAGCAGGGCTGCGGCGGCATCCAACGACCTGGCAAGCAGCCGCCTGGTCGGCTCCCCCAGGGGACGGCCAGACCGGTCCGCCTCGGCGACAGCCAGGACCGCCAGCTCGGTGACGAAGCGGTGGTAGTCGGTCGCCAGCTCGCGGTTGACACCGCTGGGGAACGTGTTGGCGACCAGCTCGGACTCGAAGAGGGCCGCTGAGCCGAGGCGCCACCGCTCGCTCTCGGCGTACCAGGGAAACGCACACGCAGCCGCATATCCGCCGCAGGCCTCCGCGATCACATGGTTGTTGGCAGACGAGCCCCGACTGCGAAACGCGGCGAGGTACTCCTGGTGCCAACGAATCTGGCGCAGGGCGTCCTCGTTGTCCTCGAACAGGGGCCGTGCTCCGGGCCAGCCGTCGAGCAGCCGTCGGATCCAGACCCAGCTGACGAGCCGGATTCCGAGCTCGATGCCGCTCGTCCAGTGGATCCCCGAGAGGAAGGGATTCCGCGCCCACCATGATCGCAGCTGGCGCGCAACGACGTCGGCATACCGGTCGTCCCCGGTGAGCCACCACGCGGCAGCGAGCACGGTGAGGTGATGGTGACGCGACAGTTCCCACACCGACTTGACGTTGCCCGTGACGCTCTCGTCGCGGTGGTCGATCCGGAACGCCAGCTCGCCGTCGGGCGCGCGACGGCCGGTGACCGGGTCGAGGAACCAGTCGGGGTCGACGATGTCAGAGCGTGTCGCGCCGAACACCGCCCACTCGCCTGCCAGAAGATGATCGGCAGCGGCCACCACGGCAGCCTTCGCGGCGGGGGGTACCGCGTCGCGGGTCTCGGCCGGAAGAGTCGACTGGAACGTACGCGGGGTGAGCAGGCCCGGGACCGGGCCAACCGGCATACCAGGCCTCACCTGCCGGCGTGCCCAGACCGACTGACGGGCGCGGTCGGCAGTCCGCGCAACGACCTCTCCAAGGGACATCCGGCGCAGCCGGCGGACGTACCAGCCGAGCGACCTGCTCACAGGGCGACCGGTCGGCCCGACGCGAGGCTCTCGCCGACGGCGATCGTGGCCCGCGTCGTCGCGACGATCGAGTCGAGGTCGATCGGCATTGCTGTGCCCAGACGGACCGCTTCCACGAACCGCCCGACCTCCACCCGCTGGCCCTTGTCCTGGCCGCCGAAGGACCGCTTGACGTCCTTGCCCGAGCGGCCCCACACGGTGGCCCGCGTGAAGTTGTCGAGACGCGCGTTGCGGCCGCCCCCGGCGACGTCGAGGGTCTCCTTGGGGAAGCGGCTGTCACCACCCGTGGTGTACGTGACCGCGGCCAGTGAGCCATCGGCATACCGGAGCGTGGCGTGCAGGCCGACCCCGTCGGGCGTCTGAAGGGCAACCACCTCGACCGGAGGATGACCGATCCACGCGCTGAGGGTGTCGATGAAGTGACCACCCTCGCCCAGGAAGCGGGAGCCCTCCAGCTCCTCGTTGAGATACCAGCTCGACGCATCGAGACGGCCGGCGTTGACGAGGTATCGGGCCGTCACCGGCCCACCTGGCGCGCCGAAACGGCGGCGCAGGTCGGTGAAGAGCGGTGCGAACCGGCGGTTGAAGCCGACCATGACCCGGTCGTTGCCCGTCCGCTTGACCACCTCGAGGATGCGATCGACGTCAGCGTGGGAGAGGGCCAGGGGTTTCTCGACGAAGACGGCCTTGCCCGCCTCGAGCGCCCGGCAGACGAAGTCGGCGTGGGAGTGGTGGCGGGTGACGACGAACACGGCGTCGATGTCAGGGTCGGCGAGGACGCCCCCAGCGTCGGTCGTGACCCGCTCGAAGCCGAACTTGCGCTGGGCGTTGACGGCCGACAGGGACCGCGTGGTCGCGACGGTCGCCAGAGTCGCGGCCGGGTCCTTGGCCAGATGCGGCAGCAGCATGGAGGAGGCATAGCTCCCGGCACCGATGAAGCCGAGCCGCACCGTCGAGGCCGAGGCGTCCACGGGCCTCCCATGGGAGGCGCGAGCATCGGCGGTCGGCGCACCAGCGGGCGGGCGGGCCTGAATGGTCTGCGCGAACCGGGCCGGGGCAACGGTTCGGTCGTCGGAGTCCGCTGGAGGCTCGGGGTATTCGAAGAGGAACCCCACGCCCTTGAGGGTTCCGTCGCGCAGCTCCCCGTAGACGGCCGACGCCTCAGCGATCGGCCGGGTGCCCGACACTAGCGAGGCGACCTCGAGCGAGCCGTCGGCGAGGAGGTCGAGGAAGCACTGCAGGTTGCGCCGCTCGGTCCAGCGGACGTATCCGGCCGGGTAGTCGATCCCGTCGAGCTCGTAACTGTCGTCATAGCGCCCCGGACCGTAGGAGCGCGAGAACCGGACGTCGAGCTCCTTCTCGTAGTAGGCGTTCCACGGAAGGTCCAGTTTGGTCTTGCCGATGTCCACGACGCGGCCCCGGTCCCGCGCCAGGCGGGCCGCCAGCTCCACCGGCCCGTTGCTGTCCCCGCCGGCCGCGAGATAGACGACGTCCGCGCCGAGGCCGCCCGTGGCGGCGTGGACGACCTGCTCGATGTATGCCGTGCCCTCGGGATCGGGGCCGGCGCAGGCGATCGCGCCAGCCGCCTCGGCCATGCGGCAACGCTCCGGCACGGTGTCGATGCCGACCACGCGCACACCAGATGCCACGAGCAGCCGGACCACCAGCTGTCCGATCAGCCCGAGCCCGACGACGCAGGCCAGCTCGCCCAGCTGGGCCTCACCCCGACGCACGCCCTGCATCGCGATGGCCCCCACGGTCGCGAAGGCGGCATGCTCCGGAGCGACGCCCGCCGGTACGGGAACGCAGAGGTTCGTCGGGACCCAGTTCACCTCGGCGTGGAGGGCGAACTCGTTGCCTGCGGCCGCCACGAGGTTTCCGACCGCGAACTCGTCGGCTCCCTTCCCGACGTCCACCACGACGCCGCAGAGTGAGTAGCCAAGCGGGGTGTAGCTGTCGAGGGTGTTGATGGCCTTCTTGTAGGTCGCGACTGGCCCCTGTTGCGCGACCGAGTCCAGCACCTTCTTGACCTGGTCCGGCCTCGCGCGGGCCTTCCCGAGGAGCGAGAGCCGCGCCTCGGTCACCTTCATCATCTCGGTGCCGGTCGAGATCAGGGAGTAGACCGTGTGGACGAGCACGCCGCCGGGCTTGCACGCGGGAGCGGGCACGTCGAGGACGACCAGCTCGCCGGAGCGGTAGTTCTGGGCCACCTGTTTCATGTCACGTTCACATCCATGCCTTGACTCGGTTCCGTCAGCTCGTCTCGGTTCGTCAGCTCGTCAGGCGGCGGCCACTCCGGTGGAGCGCGCGTTCCGATACCACATCTCCAGGCTGAGCAGCTGCCAGATCTGCTTGGACTCGTCGCGGCGCCCACTCCGCTGGTCTGCGACGAGGCGTCGGAGCGGCTCGCGTTGGAGGAAACCCGTCGTGACGAGCTCCCCACCGAGGAGGACATCGTCGACGAGCTCGCGCAGGTCGTTGGTCACCCAGGCGCGAAGGGGCGCGCCGAAGCTGGCCTTCGGGCGGTCGATGATCTCGTCGGGAAGCCAGCCGCGCGCCGCGTCCTTCAGGGCGGCCTTCTGTTCCCGCCCGCGGATCTTCTCCGAGCCGGGGAGCGAGAACGCTGCGCGGAACACCTCGGGGTCCACGAAGGGCACCCTCACCTCGGTCGAGGCCGCCATGCTGGCACGGTCGGTATAGGTGAGGTTGAGGCCCTGCATGAACATGCGCGTGTCCGCCAGGCACATCCGGCTCACCTGGTCGTCAAGCGTGTTGTCCTCGTAGACGGCACGGTGCCGCTCGATGACCCCGTCGACATGGGTCGCGAGCGAGGGGTCTAGGAGGTCGGCCAGCTCATCCCGGTCGTAGAGGGTGTAGCTGCGACGGAACGCCTCCTCCTCCGGGAGCTCGGCGAAGGTCAGGAAGCGCTGGGCCCAGCGCACGGTCCGAAGCCCGTGGCCGCCCACCGCGACGGGAAGGGCCCGCACCGTGGGCGCGATGAGACCAGAGCGGATTGGCCTGGGCACCCGGCGGTACCGGGCCGTGATGAGGGTCGCGAGGTGCTTGCGATAGCCGCCGAACAGCTCATCGGCGCCCATTCCGGAGAGGAGGACCTTGACCCCGGCCTGGCGCGCTGCATCGCACATGAGCAGGGTGTTGATCGCCGCGGGATCGCCGATGGGTTCGTCGAGGATGTCGACCATCCGCGGCAGCATCTCGACCACGTCGGGGCGGATCTCGATCTCGTGCAGCCGGATGCCGAGGTGGGCCGCCATCCTGCGCGCGTACCGGGCGTCGTCGGGCATTGCCTCGAGCCGCTGGTCCTCAGGCCTGAAGGCGATGGTGTAGGCCTCGATCGACGGGTCGCGCCCGTAGGCGAGCGCCGTCACGATGCTCGAGTCGAGGCCGCCGCTGAGGAAGGACGCAACGGGGGCGTCCGAGACCAAGTGGGCCTCCACGGAGTTGGCGATGACCTCCCGGAGGTCGGTCGGGGGACCGTTGGCGGCTCGGGCGGCCTCCTCGGCGGGACTCCAGTACTCCCCGGACCTGACCGAGCCGTCATGGCGGTATTCCGTCCACGTCCCGGGCGGCAGCTTGCGAACCCCTTTGACGGCGTCGTACTCCTGGGGCAGCCAGTAATAGAGGGCCGACGCGACCATTGCTGCTGGGTCGACGGTGAGCTCGGAGCCGACCGCCGTCAGGATCGCCTTCAGCTCCGAGGCGAACAGGACGCCGTCGCCGCGCTCCATGACATATAGCGGCTTGATGCCCAAGGGGTCACGGGCAAGCGTGAGGCTGCCGGTCCGCTCGTCATGGATGGCGAAGGCGAACATCCCGCGGAACCGCCGCAGTGCGTCGGTCCCCCACAGGCGCCATGCCTCCAGCACGACCTCAGTGTCCGAACGAGTCGCGAAGCGGACGCCCCGGGACTCGAGCTCCCTGCGGATCTCCAGGTAGTTGTAGATCTCCCCGTTGTAGCTGAGGGTCAAGCCGCCCTTCGCGATCGGCTGGTCCGCAGCGGTCGACAGGTCGATGATCGACAGTCGGCGGTGCCCGAGGACCACCGCGGTGTCGGGTGCGACCAGCTCGACCACACCACTGGCGTCCGGGCCACGGTGCGCGACCCGGTCGATCATCGCGGTGACGACGACCTTCCCATCCGGCTGCTGAAAGGCGCCGGCGATCCCACACATCGCTATGCCTCCGAGGCCGCGAGGTCTGTGGCGGCGCTTGGCTCGCCCAGGGGGCGGCCGACGAGCTCGTCGAAGACCCGCAGGTATCCGATCTGCTGGTGCTCCCAGGCCAGGTGCCGCTCGACGCGCTCCCGACCGCGCCGGCCCATCCCCGCGCGGGCATCGGCATCGTCCACGAGCTCGACGATGGCGCGCGCGTAGGCCTCGACGACGTTTGGCTCCACATAGCGGGCGGCGTCCTGCGCCGAGACCCTCGTCTCGCGGAGGTCGAAGGCGACCACAGGCAGCCCAAAGGCCATGTACTCCATGGTCTTGTTCATCGTCGACACGTCGTTGAGCGGGTTCAACGGGTCCGGCGACAGCCCCACGTCCGCAGTGGACAGGACGGCCGTGACGGTCTCGTCGGGTACCCGGCCCGGCATGTCCACGAAGTCCTCCAGCCCGAGCCGGTCCCGCTGAGCGACCAGGTCCGCATGGCAGTCGCCGGAGCCCATGAGGGTGAACGAGATGTCGCGCCGGCCCAGAGTGTTGACGATGATGTCGGCGGCCTGGACGACGATGTCGACTCCGTCTTGCGGGCCCATGACCCCGAGGTAGGCGACGAGGTGCTGCCGTCCCCGCCTCAGTTCTGGGCTCGGGGCGCGGCGCTGCAGCCGCTGCGGGTCCGGCCCGGTGCGAACCACCGTGACGCTCTCGGGCGCCTTGCCGCCCCGACTGGTGGCGACCTCGGCGTACGAAGCATTGGTCGACGTCACGCGGTGAGCCGCCCGGAACGTTTCCCGCTCGAGCAGAAGGAGCCCGCGGTAGAGAAGGCGCGGCCCGCTCGTGAAACGGGAACGGTACAGCTCGGGGCACAGGTCATGGTGGTCGAAGACGAACCGGGTCCCGTCCCACAGGCGCAGCCACCGGGCCAGGGGCCAGAAGATGTCGGGGGGGTTGCACGCCTGGACCACGTCGAACCTGCCGGCACGCCGCTCCCTGAGAGCAAGCCGTGCCGTGGCGAGGAAGGAGTAGGCGTACTCGATGAGGAATCCGATGGCCCGGCCACCCGGTGCATATCCCGGGTAGGCGACGATGCGGACCCCGTCGACCACCTGCTCGGCCTCGGTGCCTTCACCCGTGGGGCAGACGACCGTGACGTCGTAGCCCGCCCGGGTCAGCGTCTGGCACTCCAGCCAGACCCTCCGGTCGAACGGGACGGGGAGGTTCTGGACGATGATGAGCACGCGCGGTCGGTCGCGCGATGCGCGGCGGCGTCTGGTCACCAGTTGACCCCTTGATAGCCGGGAAGCTGCTCGATGGCGTCGCCCAGCCGGCCATTGATGTCGAACACGACGTTCGGAGGGGCCGCCGTGAGGGCCTTGAGCACGGCTGGGTCGGAAGAGGCCACGATGGCCACCTCGGCGCCGGCAAGGGCTTGCTCGGGCGACGACGCGAGAAGCCGGTTGACGTGCGAGAGCTTGCTCTGCAGATGGCGCAGGTTCGCGCCTACGAGGAGATCGGGGTTGACGATCGGGTCGAAGATACGCACGTCGAGGCCTTTGCCCACGAACCGCTCGGCCAGCTCGAGGCTGGGACTCTCGCGGAGGTCGTCGGTGTCCATCTTGAAGCTGAGGCCGAGCAGGCACACCCGACGGTAGCCGGTCTCGAGCACCCGGTCGACAACGCTGCGCACCACGATCTCGTTGCTCACCGTCGTGGCACTGATGAGTGGCGCGTCCACGCCCGCAACGCGGGCCATGTTCTGCAGCGCTCTGAGGTCCTTGGGCAGGCACGAGCCACCGAAGGCGAAGCCTGGGCGCAGGTAGGTCGGCGCGATGTTGAGCTTGCGGTCCTCGCAGAAGATCGCCATGACCCGGCGCGAGTCGACCTCGTACGGCGAGAAGACCCGCCCCATCTCGTTGGCAAAGGTGATCTTGACGGCGTGGAAGGCGTTGCAGGCATACTTCAGCGCCTCGGCTGTGGGGACGTCGACCTGGTGGACCTCCTGCCCGAGGAAGGCGAAGAGCTCGGTGAGGGCATCCCGGGTGCGCTCGTCGTCGGTCCCCACCACGACGAACGGCGGATCGAAGAAGTCCTCGACCCCGCATCCCTCACGCAGGAACTCGGGACACATGGCCGTCCCCACGGACCAGCCGGCGGGCAACAGCTCCGCGGCGAACGCAGGAGCGACGACCGAGCTGCCCGTGCCCAGCGGGACGGTCGAGCGGATGACCACCGAGTGGACCCCGGACGCCGGAGGCCGAGCCCATGACATGGCGTCGCGGAGGTCCTCGAGGGCGCGGGTGAGATAGGTCAGGTCGGCATCACCGCGGGAGGACGAGGGCGTCCCCACGCACACCAGAGAGACGTCGGTGCCGTCCAGGGCCAGCCTGGCGTCGCTCGTGGCCTGGAGGCGACCTGCCGCGACACTGGCCTTGATCATCGAGTCGATCCCCGGTTCGACCACCGGGCTGCTGCCCCGATTGATCGCGTCCACCTTCATCTCATCGACGTCGACGCCGATGACCTCATGGCCTTGAGCAGCCAGACCTGCTGCGGTCACGCTGCCGACGTACCCCAGCCCTAGAACGGCAACTTTCATGAAGCTATCCCCCCTTTGAGAAGTCGAGCCTGGCCGCCTGCGCGTGTGAGCGCTGACAGATGGCAAAGGTTCTGGGTGCCCGGCCCAGCCGTTGGCGGCACTTGTCCTGCAATGTGGCAGTCCCTGACCTCCAGTGGGGCACATGCCTCACGACCGGAACGTCGCGAGCCGACATCTTCATGCACTGCATTCCCGGTCCTTCCCCCGGTCCTGCCCCTGTCCGAACGCGTCCATGTAACACGACCTGGTCGGCCGGTGGGGGTCGGACCGGGGATATCTGTAGCTAGGTAGGACGAACGGCTGACCCCGCCCCGCCCATTCGGCGAGTGCGACCCCGCCGCGGCTCGGGCAGGGAGCGATTGGTTGCAGCAAGGCGCGCAAATGGCGTTGGCGAGGGACGTCGCTCGGCCGCCCCCCATCGGGCGAGAGGAGCCGCCTCATCGGGAGGCGCCTCATCGGGAGGCGCCTCAAGTAACCGGTCCCCAGAGTCAGAAGCACGACCTCACTCACTCAGCCCAGCCACGGCATACTCGATTGAACGCAGGGAT
>DASSJT010000071.1:0-10141 GCA_035691065.1 Dermatophilaceae bacterium | reverse complement strand
TGACCAGGTACGTCATCGGTCCCGATGTCGCCATTCGCCTGGCTCGCGACCAGGCTGTGATTCGCGCCGAACACCAGATCCTCGCACCGACCCTTCTTCGGTCGCAGGTGCTCTCGCTCCTCTACCAAGCGGTGGCCAGGGGTGAGATGACGAAGAGGGAGGCCGAGCAGCGGCTCAACTACGTGCGGGGGCTGCGAATTCGTCTGCTCGGGGATCGCGTTCTTCAGAGCGTCGCATGGCAGGTCGCCGACCAGTTCGGCTGGTCTGACACGCTCAAGGCCGAGTACGTCGCCCTGACGCAGCTCCAGGCCGATGCCCTGGTCACGCTCGACGGGCAGCTCGCCCGTGCCGTGCAAAATCTCGTGAGGGTCGCACCTATCGAGGCGCTCTTCTGAACTCGCGGCCAGTCCATATCGGGCGCACGAAACGCGTGTGCAGGTGGCTTTCTCGGCCACCTGCACACGCCTTGTGATCTGTGGTACTGCACGCGCGGACTACTTGCAGTAGACCTCCACGCGGTAGGTGATGTCATCGCCGGCGTTCCAGGGTGCGACGGTGACGGAGACGTTGTACTTGCCGCTCCCATTGCGGTAGGTCTCCCCGTTGGGCCCGGTCACGTAGTCGATGTTGCAGCCCGTCTGGTCCTTCACAGATATCGAATGGGTTCCCTGTTCGGCTGCCTCGACGTGCGCCTCCCAGTAGGCCAGCACGTTGGGGTTGTACTCGGAGTACTTGACGTTCGAGGCCCCGTTGGTGTCGGTCCAGCCGGCCGCCATTCCCAGCAGAGGCGTGCTGGAGTCGGAGCGCCAGAACCGCGTGTCGATCTCGACGATGGCGTTGGCCTTGACCTTGAAGTTGTCCGTCTTGCTGTAGCGCGGCACGAAGCAGTTCTTGTTGCCGGCTGCGGTGCAGTTGAGCAGCGAGGTCGGCGTGACCCACACCTTGTAGACGCCACCCGGGTTGGGCGTGTCGGCGTACGGGAACAGCTGCACCGTGATGCCCTGGTCCTCGGCGTCAGTGCCCGTGGCATGAGCACCCGTGGTGCATCCTGCGCCGGCCAGGACCGACTGGATGACACCGGAGCTGTCGACGGTGAACTGGCGGCAGCTCACGGCGTCCTCGGATAGCAGGACCTTGCCGCTCGGGTCCGTCACCTGGAACGAGTACGTTCCTGCGGGGAGACCGGCTGCGTCGGCGGGAGCGTTGATGCCCGGGCCCCCGTTGAGGTAGACGTCTTCCTTCGCCGTGTAGTGGTTGAGGTTGACTGGGGCGCCTGTCACGTCAGTGGTGAAGATCGCGCCGGACAGGCCTCCCCCCGGTGCTGCCGTCGACGGTGCCGCCGTCAGCAGGCTCAGTGGAAGTAGTGCTGCGAAGAGAAGGATTCTGCGGGGCATAAGTGCCTCCTGAGATGGAATCCGGGGTTGAACCCCCCTACGCGGATCACTTTAGGAGGGCTGCGCTCACGTTTCTCAGGAATCGGCCATTTTCTCGGTCAAGTGGGCTGTTCCGGTCGGGATCGGCGAATGTCCGTTCGGACTAGGTCCAAGGTCCTGAATCTGCCTTCTTGAGCCCGGTGCCCTGTCGCACTGGAGAACACTGGGCCCAATAGGGGGCAAGGACATGTGTGCACATGCGAGTGGTGCCATGCCGCAAGGTCTTGGGGGACCGGACAACGGCTGGCGGGTCAATCGACGGACAGTGATCGGAAGTGGGATCGCGCTGGGGGTCACGCCATTGCTGAATCTCTCTGGGGCTGGGCCAGCGGAAGCCGCGGCAACCTACGACTCCCGGCAGCGCTTCGTGAAGCTCGTGGGTGGTGGCAACGGCGTCATCTACGCGGTGCAGGCCGACGGCAGGCTGCTGTGGTACCGCAACAAGGGCTGGGCCACCGTCACCGCTTCGTGGGCCAACGGCGGTGCGCCGCGGCAGATCGGATCCGGCTGGGCGCAGTTCCAGACGGTCATGGCGGACGCCGACGGCACCATCTTCGCGCTCCGGGGCAACGGCGACCTACTCTGGTACCGCTACGTCTGCACCAACCTCGACACCGGAGCCGGGTACTGGGCCGCCAACAGCGGCTCGAGGATCGGCAACGGCTTCAACACCTTCCCCCGGGTCTTCGGCGGTTACAACCGGGTGATCTGGTGCATCAGCGGGTCCGGGGACCTGTACTGGTACAAGTACCTGCGCTCCGACGGCCTCAGGATCGGCACGGCGTGGGCAGGGGGCACGAAGGTCGGCAGCGGCTGGGGCGGCATGAGCGACGTCGTCGCCGACACCTACGGTGTGCTCTACGCCATGGCGGGGTCGCTGCGCTGGTACCGATACGTCGACGGCGGCGCCGGCAACCGCTACTGGGCCAAGGGCAGCGGAAAGATCATCGGCTCGGGCTGGAGCATGACGACGCAGAAGGCAGCGCTCTGCACGGGCTCTGGCGCGATCCTCCGCGTCGCCCTGGACACGGGGGTCCCGAACCGCGACGACAAGCTGGCTGGATACCGCCTGTCCAACTGGACGACCACCGGCACCCAGACCCCTGCCTGGTCCAGCCGCAACGGCACGGTCGTCGGCAGCGGCTTCACCGTGGAGGCCACCGCGGCCCTGCAGGGGCTGTCGACCACGCTCGACGTGCGCCAGGGCGGTCGGGCCACCTTCGCGGTCTCCTCGACATTCTCCAGCTACACGGCATCCGTCCTCCGCCTCGCGCCCGGCACCGGCGCAACCCAGGTCCGCACCGGGATAACCGTCCCGGGTGGCCTGCGGCTGCTCCCATCGGACTACCGGTCCGCCGGGTGCCGGTGGCCCGACTCCTTCGGGCTCGACGTTCCAGCGGACTGGCCTTCTGGCCTCTACGCGGTCCGTCTCACCGGGCCCAACGGCCTGCGCCGACACATCCCGTTCACCGTTCGCCCGGCAAAGCCCTCCGCCCCACTCGCGGTGCTGCTGCCGGCCAACACCTACCGCGCCTACGAGCACTGGGGTGGCCACAACCAGTACACGGTCGGGGGGGACGGCAGTCCGCGGACCATGTCGCTCCTGAACCCGTACGCGGCCGTGCCCACCACCGCCACCGGCCACGACGACCACACCTGGTACACCGACCAGCTGCTGCTGCGGTGGCTGACTGGCCAGGGGATTGCCTACGACGTCTTCGAGGACCTGGACCTGCACGGTTCCGGGGACTCGCTGCTCGACTACCAGGCGCTCGTGTTGACCTCCCACCCCGAGTACTGGACGGAGTCCATGCGCACCAACCTGATCGCGTGGCTCGGCACCGGCGGACGCCTGATCTACACGGGTGGCAACGGCATCTACGAGCGGGTGGCGTACGACCCCGACCGCAGGGCGCTGACCTTCCGCCGGCCCGACGGGACCCGCGACGTCTACCGCGAGGCCGGCCTGCCCGAGTCGCAGATCCTCGGCGTGGCCTACGACCCGCGCACCAGGGACACCTACACGCCGTTCCAGGTAGTCCGCGAGAGCCCGCTCTACGAAGGGACCGGGCTGGCGGTCGGCGACACCTTCGGCGCCACCGGCTACAACGGACCGGCCAGCGGCTGGGAGGTGGACGCACGGCTCGGCCTCGACGGTGACGCGGCGCCGGAGGAGGTCATCGCGGAGGGCCTGCACGAGCGTCCGTCCTCGATGGTCTTCATGGAGCGGCCCAACGGCGGCTTTGTCTTCAGCGCCGGGTCGATCACGTTCAACGGCGCGCTCGAGCGCGACAGCCGCATGTCGAAGCTTCTGCACAACGTGTTCGACCGCGCCGTTGCCCCGAACCCGGAGCAGCTCGCCGTGCCGCCGCAGACCGCAGTCCCGCGGAGGACCACGCCGACCAAGGTGGAGGGCGACGAGCGTGCCATCCCGTAGCGGGGCCGGTCTGGCAGGTGGCCCGCACCGACGGAGGTGAGGTATGCCGGGAAGCCCGCTTCCCGGCATACCCCCTGTGCGTGCCGGTGCGCTGGAACTGCGCAAAAGGGACGAACGCCTCACCTGCGACGGGAGGCGCGCGGCGCGGGCGGGTAGCATTCCCGGCGACCGCGAAAGCCACAGTCTGGGAGCCCCAGCGCGTGAACAGCACCCGTCCCGCTGCCGTCATCATCCTCGCTGCAGGCGAGGGCACCCGCATGAAGTCGGCAACTCCGAAAGTCCTCCACGAGATCGGGGGCCTGCCACTGCTCGGCCACGCGATGGCCGCAGCCCGGGCAGCGGAGCCGCAGCACCTGGCGGTCGTCGTCCGCCACGAGCGGGAGCTGGTCGCGCGCTACGTCGCGTCGACCGACAAGGACGTCGTCATCGCCGACCAGGACGACCTCAAGGGCACCGGGCGGGCCACCGAGTGCGCCCTGGAGATGCTCCCGGAGGACCTGAGCGGAACCATCCTCATCACCTACGGTGACGTCCCGCTTCTCGCCGCCGAGACGCTGCACGACCTCGTCGAGCGCCACGAGCGCAGCGGCAGCGCCGTCACCGTCATCACGGCGCACCTCGACGACCCCACGGGCTACGGCCGCATCCTGCGCGACCCCGACGGGTCGGTCGCCGGCATCGTCGAGCAGAAGGACGCCACCGACGACCAGCGGGCCATCACCGAGATCAACTCGGGCATCTACGCCTTCGACGCCGACGTGCTGCGCGACGCCCTCAAGCAGGTGACCACCGACAACGCCCAGGGCGAGAAGTACCTCACCGACGTCCTGGCCATCGCCCGCGGCGCCGGCCGGCTCGTCAGCGCGCACATGATCGACGACCTGTGGCAGACCGAGGGCGTCAACGACCGTATCCAGCTCGCCCGCCTCGGCAGGGAGCTCAACCGGCGCATCACGGAGAAGTGGATGCGCGAGGGGGTCACCATCGTCGACCCCGAGACGACGTGGATCGACGTGAGCGTCACGATCGGCCCCGACACCCGCATCCTGCCCAACACGCAGCTGCTCGGCGCCACGACGGTCGGGGAGGGTGCCGTCATCGGCCCCGACACCACACTCCAGTCCACCGAGGTGGGTGAGCAGGCCACGGTCAAGCGCACCGAGGCCATGCTGGCGGTGATCGGAGACCGCGCCGCGGTGGGCCCCTTCTCCTACCTCCGGCCCGGCACCGAGCTCGCCGAGGACGGCAAGATCGGCGGGTTCGTCGAGACCAAGAATGCGCGGATCGGCAAGGGTGCCAAGGTCCCCCATCTGTCGTATGCCGGTGACGCCACCATCGGGGAGGGCGCCAACATCGGTGCGGGCACGATCTTCGCCAACTACGACGGGGTCACCAAGAGCCACACGACAGTCGGGCGGCACTCCTTCGTGGGAAGCAACTCGGTGCTCGTCGCCCCGGTCAACATCGGCGACGGCGCCTACGTGGGTGCCGGGACGGCGCTGACCGCCGACGTCGCTCCAGGTCAGATCGCGGTGGCACGGGGCCAGCAGCGCAATGTCGACGGCTGGGTCGCCCGGCGGCGAGCGGGCACCAAGACCGCTGAGGCCGCAGAGGCGGCCACCCGGCATACGCCGGAGGCTGCCACCCGGGATGCGGCGGAGGCTGCCGCTCGGGATGAGGCGGAGGCTGCCGCTCGGGATGCGACGGAGGCTGCCGCTCGGGATGCGACGGAGTCGGCTGCCGAGGACCAGCCGGACGGCGACCGGGCATGACCGGGATCCTCAAGGCCACCCAGAAGAACCTCATGGTCTTCAGTGGCCGGGCCCACCCGGAGCTGGCGCAGGCGGTGGCCGAGCAGCTCGGCACCGAGCTGGTGCCGACCAGCGCCTACGACTTCGCCAACGGCGAGATCTACGTGCGGTACGAAGAGTCGGTGCGGGGCTCGGACGCGTTCGTGATCCAGAGCCACTCGCTTCCGATCAACCGGGCGATCATGGAGCAGCTGATCATGGTCGACGCGCTCAAGCGGGCGTCGGCCAAGCGGATCACCGTGGTGCTGCCGTTCTACGGCTACGCCCGGCAGGACAAGAAGCACCGCGGGCGAGAGCCGATCTCCGCGCGGTTGATGGCCGACATGTTCAAGACGGCGGGGGCCAACCGGCTGATGGCGGTGGACCTGCACACGGCCCAGATCCAGGGTTTCTTCGACGGGCCGGTCGACCACCTGATGGCCCTGCCCATCCTCAGCGAGTACGTCGGCGACAACTACGGCAACGAGCAGCTGGCGGTCGTCTCCCCCGACGCGGGGCGGATCCGGGTGGCCGAGCAGTGGTCGGAGCGGCTCGGGGGCGCGCCGCTGGCGTTCATCCACAAGACGCGTGACATCAACCGGCCCAACGAGGCCGTCGCCAACCGGGTGGTGGGCGAGGTCGAGGGCCGGGTCTGCATCCTCGTCGACGACATGATCGACACCGCGGGCACCATCACCAAGGCCGCTGATGCCCTCATCGCCGACGGGGCTGCGGGCGTCGTGATCGCCGCGACGCACGCGATCCTGTCGGGCCAGGCGGTCGAGCGGCTCGAGAAGTGCGCCGCCCAGGAGGTGATCGTCACGGACACCCTGCCGCTGACCGCCGAACAGCAGTTCGACAAGCTCACGACGCTGTCGATCGCACCTCTGATCAGCCGGGCGATCCGCGAGGTGTTCGAGGACGGGTCGGTCACCAGCCTGTTCGACGGCCGCGCCTGAGGGGTGGCGCGCCGGTGCCCTTTATCGGGTGACCCGAGAAGAGCGCGCTTTCCCTCAGGTGGCACCAGGGGGAAAGTGCCCCTTTGTCGGGTGACCCGATAAAGGTGGCGTCAGGAGGTGCTGGACTTGCGGGCGCGGTATGCCGCCACGTTGGCTCGGTTGCCGCAGCCGCCGTCGCAGTAGCGGCGGGACCGGTTCTTGGAGAGGTCGATCACGACGTCCTCGCAGTCGCTGGCCTCGCACACCCGCAGGCGTGCCATCTCGTCGCTGCGGATCACGTCGACGAGTGCCATGGCGGCCTCGACCGCCATTCGGGTGGCCAGTGGGGCCTCAGGGGTCGTCGCGTGCAGGTGGTAGTCCCACCCGTCGTGCTTGACCAGCTGGGGGAGCGCATGGGCATCCGCCAGCAGGCGGTTCACCTCCACGACGGCGTCGTCCTTGGACGACGTCCAGATCGCGCGCAGTCGGCGCCGGAGCGCCCGCACCGCATCGAGCTCCGCCCGGCTGTGCGCCCGCGACCCGGTCCAGTCCCACTCGTCGCAGAAGGCGTCCAGGTCCTCGACCGACACCAGCGTGTCGGGCTCACCGGTCAGGCTCTCGGTGTTGACCAGATCGGCCGCGGCTCGCAGCGAGACCTCAGTGTCATGAGCAAAGATCACCTTGACTCCTGTCAGGTCGACGGTTTACCGTCATCACCATAACGCTTTTTACTCCTGACACGATGGCACGGCTCGACACGATGGGGCAGTTCAGATGGCGATGACGGCGGACGGCGCGCGCGTGGCGGCACAGGGATCCAGCGCCCCGACGTCACGGGTTGCCCGACGGGTTGCCCGACGTGCTTCCCGCCGCAGCCACCCTGCCGTGGGTGTCTGGATTGCCCTGCTCTCGGCAGCCACGTTCGGCACGTCGGGCGCGATGGCCAAGTCGCTCCTCTCCAACGGCTGGACCCCCGCAGCCCTGGTCACCGTCCGCGTCGCCGGCGCAGCGGCCATCCTCCTGGTCCCGGCCGTGGTCTCTATGCGCGGCAGATGGCGCGAGCTGCGCCAGCACGCCGTGGCGATCCTGTCCTACGGCGTTGCCGCGGTCGCGGGCTGCCAGCTCGCCTACTTCTACGCCGTCACCCATCTCTCCGTGGGAGTCGCGCTGTTGCTGGAGTACCTCGCGCCCGTCCTCATCGTCGGGCTGCTCTGGGCTCGGCACCGGCAGCGTCCCCGGCGGCTGACCGTCGCGGGGGTGGTCCTGGCCCTCGGTGGGCTGCTGCTCGTTCTCGATGTGCTCGGCGGAGTCCGGATCAGCGCGGTGGGCGTCATGTGGGGTCTGCTCGCGGCGCTCGGCCTGGTGGTCTACTTCACCATCGCCGCGCGCGACGAGAACGCCCTTCCGCCACTCGCCCTGGCAGGGGGCGGCCTCCTCGTGGGCTCGCTCGTCCTCGCGGTGGCTGGGATCGCCGGCCTGGTGCCCATGCGCTTCGCCACCGCCGATGTCGAGCTGGTTGGCCGCCAGGTGGCCTGGTGGATTCCCGTGCTCGAGCTCATGCTCGTCGCTGCCGCGCTGGCCTATGTGACCGGCATCGTGGCCGCTCGCCTTCTGGGCACGAAGGTCGCCTCCTTCGTGTCGCTGACCGAGGTCCTGTTCGCGGTGGTCTTCGCGTGGATCCTCCTCGGCGAGCTGCCCCGTCCCGTCCAGCTCATCGGCGGCCTCCTGATCGTTGCCGGCGTGGTGGCCGTGCGCACGGACGAGCTGCGGGCTCCGGCACCGGTCGCCGAGCCACAGACCGCCGAGCCACGAGCCACCGAGCCCGAGCCCGAGCCGGCCTGACCCGGTCGCCAGCCGGGTCCCAGCGCGCCCGACCCGGCTTCGCCGACCGGGGGACGACAAACCGGCGGCCGCGAGCACTGCCGCGAGCACACGGCATACGTCCTGGAGGGGATGGTCTGTCGTCCGCCGAGCCGCCGCAGGCAACAATCCGGCTAACGGCAGGACCAGATTTCACCCGGCGACGCACCGTCCCGTAAACTTCCCGGCGTTGCCTCGGCGAGGGACGCTGCGCGGCGCACACCGCGTGGCGATCCGTGATCGACGCGGTGGAGCCTCCGTGCTGCGCCCCGCGTCGAGGCCCACCGCCCTCTCGACCCAACGACATCCATCAGGAGATGCCTCGTGTCCGACAACACGCTTGCCGCCGAGCTCCGCACGCGGTTCGGCAAGGGCGCGGCCCGCAAGATCCGCCGCGACCACAAGATCCCCGCCGTCATGTATGGCCACGGCACCGACCCGGTCCACATCACCCTGCCCGGCCACGACACGATGATGGCCCTCAAGAACCCCAACGCCCTGCTCACCATCGTCCTGGACGGCAAGGAGCAGATGGCCCTGGCCAAGGACGTCCAGCGCGACGCCATCAAGCCCGTCATCGAGCACGTCGACCTCGTCGTCGTCCGACGGGGCGAGAAGGTCACGGTCGACGTCCCGGTCCACGTCGAGGGCGAGGCAGCCCCCGAGACCGTGGTCACGGTGGAGCACCAGACCCTTCAGCTCGAGGTCGAGGCCACCAACATCCCCGAGAACGTGGTGGTCTCTGTCGAAGGCCTCCAGGCGGGAAGCATGGTCCACGCCAAGGACGTCCAGCTGCCAGCCGGCGCTGCGCTGGTCACCGACGAGGAGGCGCTCGTCGTCAACGTCAGCGCCCAGGTGTCCGAGGAGGCCCTGGAGGCCGAGCTGGCCGAGGCCGAGGCCGAGGCGGGCATCGAGCACGAGGCGCCCGAGGCTGCTGCCGAGGAGGCTGCGGCCGGGGAGGCCGCCGAGGCCCCGTCCGAGGGTTCCGCCGAGGAGGCTCCGGGCGAGGCCTGAGCCACAGACCCAGAGGTATGCCGGTGGGCCCGGTCCGCGCGACGGCTGCGGGCCGGGCCCACTCGCCTTCGAGGACCGGCGGGTCAGCGCTGCTCAGCCTTCGGAGGCGGGTTCAGTTGGGCCGCAGTGGATCGCAAGGCGCACTGGGTCACGAGGCTCGCTGGTTCCAGTCACTCTCCTGCGTGAGCGGGTCAGCAGGGGGGTCACGGCGTACGGCCGACCGGCCGCCGACAGCCCGCTGGATGTCTGCCAGCCGCCGCTCGATCTCCTGGTCGCTCATGGGTCGCGCTGGGGACTCATTCCCGGTGTTCCTGGCACTCCATGCCTTCGGGAGCCATCCCATCGCGTCCTCGTTCATTCGTGCATCTGAGAGAAGGTCCCCGTCAAGCCGCGGGGATCCGAGGCCTTTGACGTTACGCCTGCGGGTCGCCGCACACAGGGCACTTGGTCCCGAGGGCCACACCTCGTAGTGTTCCTGGCAGCGTGAACCGGCCGTTCGGCACGGTCGCAAGCTGTACTGGCCGTTCGGCAGGGCCGTAGGCGGACGGCATACTTGCCGGTTGTGGACACAGCGCTCGACACCTGGCTGATCGTCGGGCTTGGCAACCCTGGCCCCCGCTACGCGGGAAACCGGCACAATGTCGGCGCGATGGTGGCCGATGAGCTGGC